>NZ_NSFU01000006.1:15000-354101 GCF_002294875.1 Mesorhizobium sp. WSM4312
GGGCGTGGCGCTGTTCGCCGCCCTTGACGGGCGCCAGCAACTGGCGACGCCACCCGAAATCGCGGAACTGATCGGCCTTTCCAGCAATGGCGATTCCGGCGAGGTGGCCAAGACAACGAGGCTTGTGGCGCCGCGTCAGATCGCCAAGGCCAAGGACCGCCGCCGCATGGAAGTGTCGATGGTCACCAAGGTCGGCGACCGCGACGTCATCCACACAATGCCTTTCGTGCAGATCAAGATGGCGCTTGCCGCGGGCCACACCACTAGCCGACCCTACCCGCCTTTCGACCCGATGCAGGTGTTCGGCGACGACGGTGACGACGCTCCGGCGCAACCGGCGGCGGTCTCCGCCGCCTCCGGCCAGATCTATGGCGCCAAGGTCGAAAGCGAGATGAGCCTGAAGACCGTCGACTTCCCGATCGAGACGGCGGCCTTCGACGAGAAGAGCGATCTGTCCGCCGACGAGGTGGAAAAGGTGGTGCGCGAGGCCGGCACCGACCTTAGCGACGGCGCCGTGCAGGTCGCTTCACTCCACTATGTCGATCCGCAGCGATTCGGCGAAGCCTTCGCCGAGAGCATGGCCGGCTCCTATGACGTCAAGATCGTGCCGGAAAACGTCTCGGTGTCGCCGCGTGCTGCCACTGACGACCAGGCGCCGGCTTTCGCCGAGGAAATCATTCCCTTCACCAAGGACACCGACCTCACCGAGGCTTTTGCCGATTCGGGTTATACGGGCGACGACGCCACCGGCATGGCCGAAGCGATCGCCAAGCTGTTGAACGCGCCGACGCTGAAAGCCGGAACCGTGCTGCGCGTCGGTCTCGAAGTCCATGGCGACGCCGCCAAGGTCGTGCGCACCAGCGTCTACGACAGGACCACCCATATCGTTACCATCGCGCTCGATGACCGCGGCCAGTATGTGCCGGCGCAGGAGCCGGATCCCAATCCCGAATTGTTGACGGCATTTGACGATTCGTCGGCGCCGGTGGTGGTGCGCGGCAACCTGCCCACTGTCTATGACGGTATCTACCGCACCGCCTATTCCTACGGCATGTCAAAGAAAATGACCCAGCGGCTGATCAAGCTGCTGGCATCTGGCGTCGACTTCCAGTCACGACTCAATCCGTCCGATCGCCTCGAAGTGCTGTTCTCGCAGCCGGACGGGGATGACCAGACCTCCGACGATTCGGAGCTCCTCTATGTCTCGGCGAACTTCGGCGGTACGACGCGCAACTTCTATCGCTTCCAGATGCAAGACGGCAGCACCGACTATTTCGACGAGGATGGATCGAGCGCCGAGCAGTTCCTGCTGCGCAACCCGCTGCCCAACGGAAGATTCACCTCGGGCTTTGGCGCGCGCAAGCATCCTATCCTGGGGTATGTCCGTATGCACACGGGCACCGACTGGGCCGCCCCGATCGGATCCCCGATCATCGCCGCCGGCAATGGCGTCGTCGAGAAGGCCGGTTGGGCTGGCGGCTATGGCAAGCAGATCATCCTGCGCCATGCCAATGGCTACGAAACCTCCTACAACCACCAGAGCGCCTTTGCAAAAGGCATCGAGCCGGGCGTTCGGGTTCGCCAGGGCCAGGTCATTGGCTATCTCGGCCAGACTGGTCTTTCCACCGGTCCGCATCTCCACTACGAGCTGATCGTCAACGGCACCAAAGTCGATTCGATGCGTGTTCGGCTGCCGGTCGGCAAGGTGCTGAAGGGCGACGACCTCGTCGCCTTCAAGCGCGAGCGCGAGCGCATCGACGACCTGCTGAAGCAGGAAGAAGGCAATTCGCTCAAGGTCGCGAGCGCCAAGATCGACGGCTAGAGCGATTCACCGTTTCCCGAGGGAAAGCGCTACGCGCTTTGCCCGGAAAAACCGCTCACACTGGAATGCTCTGAACCCTGGCCAGCCCGGCATCGGCGAATCAGTTTCGCGACGAATCAGCTGACGATTCATCGGTGTGGCGCGGCCAGGGCAGCGTCTGACCCGAAACGGTAATCCATGCGATGATCGCGGCAAGCAGGCAGAGCACGGCGGTCGTCAAGGATATGGCTGAAAAGGCCATGTCGCTGGCAGCAAGCCGTGTTGCTTCGAGTTCGGGCGGCAGGCCTGTCGATACCGGTTCGCCAAACCCCGGAATGCCTGGCCTGACCCTGGTGTCGAGCATCGTTGAATAGACCCAGGTGGCAAGCGAGCCCATTGCCGCCACCGCGATCAGGCCGCCAACGCGCGAGACGGCATTGTTGATGCCGGAGGCAGCCCCCGTATCCTTGTCTTCCACCGCCGTCATGATCGCGGTGGACAGTGGCGAGACGACCAGCGCCATGCCGAGGCCCATCAGCGCCATCAGCGGAAATATTCCGGTCCAGAAATGGTGGATGCCGGCACGGGCGAGCAAGGCAAGTCCGGCGAAGGCGAAAGCCACGATCAGGCTGCCGCAGGCGATCGGGAAACGCGGTCCGATCCGGTCCGACAACTGCCCGACCGGTCCCGACAGAAGGGCGATCGATGCCGACAGCGGCAGGAAGATGAAGCCGACCTCCGCCGTGCTCAGTCCCCAGCCGGCGATCAGCAGCATCGGCAGATAGAAAAGATTGGCCGACAGCGCGAAATAGAGGAAGAAGGTCGCCACATTGGCACCGGCAAAAGCGCCGATGCGAAACAGGCTGAGGTCGATCATCGGCTCGCGTCGCCGGTGTTCGAACAGGATGAAGACCACAAGCAGTACCGCGCCGGCGGCAATGCTCGGCCCCGCCATATTGCCCTCGCCGCTCGAACTCATCGAGGTCAGCCCATAGGCGAGTGCGCCGAACGCCAATGTCGCGAGCGCACCCCCGCCGAGATCGAGGCTGCGTTTTTCCGTCGCCGCATCGGCCGGGATCTTGACGAGCAGCAAGTAGATCGAGATCAGCCCGAGCGGCAGGTTGACGGCGAAGATCGCCCGCCAGATGCCGGCGCCGAAAGCCGACAGCACCAGGCCGCCGAGCACCGGCCCGAGGGCCGTGGTCAGCGCCGAGGCGGCGGCCCAGATGCCGATTGCACGGCCGCGCTCCTTTTTTGGATAGGCCTTGGCGATGATGGCGAGGCTGCCCGGCACCATGATCGCCGCACCAATACCCTGGACAGCGCGAAACCCGATCAGCACGACAGCATTCGGCGCCAGCGCGCAGGCGAGCGAGGCAACGATGAACAGCGCGATGCCGGCCACGAAGGCACGGCGCAGCCCGAACCGGTCGCCGGCGGCGCCGCCGGCAAGGATCAGCGCCGAAAGCGTCAATGCATAGGCATTGGAGATCCACTGCGCCTCGGCAAGGCTGGCGCCGAGGTTGACACGGATCGCCGGCATGGCGATGGCCAGGATCGAGCCGTCGATGAAGCCGAGCGCCGAGGCCAGGATCGCCGCGATCAAGACGAATCGCCGCTGCGATTGCGGACAAAAGGTTCCGTTCGTGACCGGGCTGGTCAGCGGGACGGCGGCGGCTTCATTGGGCGAATGCATGCCACCTCACTTAGACCCCAAGCGCGCCGGCAACAACCGGCCAGCAGCTTGCAGTCCTTGAAACCAGCCAATTGGCCAGGATGCGTCCCGTGCTGATGCAAACGCCGGCAGTCATGCTAAGTTTTCCGGAAGAACGGCAGCCGGGGGGCAATCAATGAAACGTCCACTTGAAGCGTCGGCGGAAGGACGCGGCCGCATTGTCGGCATCACCGACGGCGTCTTTGCCATCGCGCTCACGCTCATCGTGCTCGAGATCAGGGTGCCGGCGCATGAGAGCGTGCATTCCGAGCACGATCTGCTCGTCGCCATCGCCTCATTGGCACCGCGCTTCCTGACTTATGCCTTGAGCTTCCTGACGCTGACCATCTTCTGGTTCGGCCAGCAGGCTCAGCATGGGCTGATCGCCAAATCCGACAGGCGTCTTGCCACGCTGAATCTCTGCTTTCTCGCCTTCATCGCGCTCTTGCCGTTCTCGACCGACCTTCTGGCGGACTTCCTCGAATTCAGGACGGCGGTGCTGGTCTACTGGCTCAACCTGCTGATGCTCGGCGTCATGCTGTTCGCCAGCTGGCGCTATGCGGAAAAGAACGGCTTTGTCGCCGAAGATGTCGATGCCGAAACGAAGCGCACGGTCTATCTGCGCATCGTCAAGGCACAGATCCTGTGGGCGGTCGGCGCGCTGCTCTGCCTGGTCACGCCGTTGCTCAGCGTCGGCTTCATCCTGGTGGTGCAGCTGATCTATGCCGCCGCGCCGCGCGGCTCATTGCTGCGCAAAGTCATCGGCTGAAGGTCCGCCGACAAACTCCACGGTGACGCCTGGCGACACCAGCTTGGCGAGTTCGCGCGCATCCCAGTTGGTCAGGCGCACGCAGCCATGGCTTTCGGTCTTGCCGATCTTCGACGGCTCGGGCGTTCCGTGGATGCCGTAGGTCGGCTTGTCCAGGGCAATCCACACCGAGCCGACGGGGCCGTTAGGGCCTGGCGGAATGGTCAGGATCTTGTCGTTCTGGCCCTGCTTGAAATTGATGTTCGGGTTGTAGGTGTAGTTCGGGTCGAGCGCGATGCGCGACACGGCGTGGATGCCGGTGGGCGAAGGCGTGTCGGCAGAGCCGATGGTCGCGGGATAGGCCGCGACCAGCTTGCCGCCCGCATCGTAGGCGTACGCTTCCTTCCTGGTCTTGTCGGCGACGATGCGCGCGACCGGCGTCGAGACCAGCTTGCCGAAATTGGCGACCTTGATGATCGTGCCGGGACGGTTGAAGTCGAGGCCCTTGTTGATCGACTTCAAATAGTTCTCGTCCATGTGGAAGCGCTCGGCCAGCGCCTCGGTGACGGAGGTGTAGCCCATGCGGTCGAGCTGCGCCTTCTGGCTGTAATCTTCCGGGATCGAGGCGACATAGGGGCCAGCCGCATCTTCCGCTGTGATGGTGTAGCTGGCGAAAGCATCGCCGCCCGATTGCGCGAGCGCTGCCTGGATGCCGACTGTGTCCGTCGATTTCAGATTGCTGCCGGTGATCTGGTTATAGGCGGCCAGGGCCTTATCGACATTCGAGCCGAAACGCCCATCGATCACGCCCGGCGAAGCGCCGCCGCGGTCGAGCAGCACCTGCAACGCCGCCACGTCCTGGCGCACGCCGAGCGACAGCGACGGATCGACGGCGGCCTTGCCGCCAGTATCCGGCGGCAGGGAAGCCTGCGTATCCGGATTGACCTGCTCTACGTCCGGCTGCGCAGGGTCTATCGCGGCCTCGTCTAGCGGCTGGCGCTTGATGGCGCCCGGCTTTGCCGTTGGCGCATCGGGATAGCTGTTGTCGTAATTGCCGTCGTCCTGCGGCGCCGGCGGATAGGCTTCGACCGAATTGTCGCCATAGGGGTCGTATTCGTCCGCCGGCGGAGGGATGACCCGGCCTTCCTCCTCCAACTGCTTGCGGCGGAAGCGCGCCATGTCTTGTGGATCGTCGAGATAGTAGCGGTCATCATCGGCGGGAGCCCGGCCCAATTCGCGCAACCTTGTCTCGCGGCGCAGTGCACGCCGGTCAAGCCGCGTCTGCGGCGGCTGGATGGCGATGACCTTGCCGGTGTCGGCATCGACGATGACGCGGTTGCCGCGGGCGTCGTAATAGATGTCCAGATTTCCGTCCTGGGCCACAAGAATGCCGCCATCATCGGTGGCGCGGGCAACCTTTGGTGCACTGTCTTGCGCCGGCGCGGCAAGCGCACCGAAAGACACAAGCCCGGTGGCAAGCGCCGAAAGGGCAAAGATCGTGCGGAACATCGTGGCCAACTCTCCGGTCCCTAATTGCCGCCGCCCGGCATTGTACACTGGGCGAACCCCTTCGCCAGCAAACCAGTTACCCCACCCTATGGTTCCAATATGAACCGGGCATGAAGATGGCGGTTTTTCGGCGCACCGACGAATACTCGCTAGCTTGCGAGCCCCAATTCCTTGCGCGCCTGCTTGGTCAGCTTCAGGGCGACAAGGCGATGGCTCTCGCGCAAATAATCCTCCAGCGCAGCATCATCCATGCTCTGGCTTGTCCGACGCTGGATCCACTTCATGCCGCGCGAGGCAAGGTAGGGCGCGGGCCGCAAACCCGGCTGCTCCCTCAGCACGTCATAGGCGATGTCGGAACATTTGAAGGTGACGAAGAGCTGCTGGCCCTGATCCCAGCCGCCGATCGCAAATACCTTGGTGCCGACCTTCCAGACATGGGCGCCACCCCACTGGACGACGTGGTTTACCGCGGGCAGTGAGGCGCAGAAGCCATTGTAATCGTCCAGCGTCATCCGCCCTCCACCCTCAATATGAAAACGCCGCGCGTCCAGGATGGACGCGCGGCGTTGAAATCAGGCCGCCGCTTCGGTCGCGACGACCGTCGGCTTCGAGCGGAAGTTCAACCGGTCGGAACCGGACGTGACCTTGACGGTCGAACCGTCGAGAATCTCGCCAAGCAGGATCTTCTCCGCCAGCGGATCCTGCAGTTCCTTCTGCATCACCCGCTTCAGCGGCCGCGCGCCATAGGCCGGGTCGTAGCCCTTGGCCGCCAGCCACTCAATCGCCTCGTGATCCAGCGACAGCGTGATCTTGCGATCGACGAGCAGGCTTTCCAGCCGCTTGAGCTGGATTTCGACGATGCGGTCCATGTCCTTGCGGCGCAGCCGGTGGAACAGGATCACCTCGTCGACGCGGTTGAGGAATTCCGGCCGGAACGATGCCCTGACCACGCCCATCACCTCGTCGCGCACGGCATCGACATCCTGGTCCTCGCCGAGATTGACCAGATATTCGGCGCCAAGGTTCGACGTCATGATGATCAGCGTGTTGCGGAAATCGACCGTGCGGCCCTGCCCATCGGTGAGCCGGCCGTCATCGAGCACCTGCAAGAGCACGTTGAAGACATCGGGATGCGCCTTCTCGATCTCGTCGAACAGCACGACCTGATAGGGCCGGCGCCGCACCGCTTCGGTCAGCGCGCCGCCTTCCTCATAGCCGACATAGCCGGGAGGCGCGCCGATCAGCCGGGCGACCGAGTGCTTTTCCATGAACTCCGACATGTCGATGCGCACCATGGCGCTGTCGTCGTCGAACAGGAAGCTTGCCAGCGCCTTGGTCAGTTCGGTCTTGCCGACGCCCGTCGGCCCGAGGAAGATGAACGAGCCGATCGGCCGGTTCGGATCCTGCAGCCCGGCACGGGCACGCCGCACCGCCTTGGAAACGGCTTGCACCGCCTCGCCCTGGCCGACGACCCGCTTGCCGATCTCGTCTTCCATGCGCAGCAGCTTGTCACGCTCGCCCTGCAGCATCTTGTCGACTGGAATGCCGGTCCAGCGCGAGACGATATGGGCGACGTGGTCCGGGGTGACCACTTCCTCGACCATGCCGGCCTTGCCGTCCTGGGCTTCGGCTTCCTTCAGCTTCTTCTCGAGTTCCGGGATCTTGCCATAGGCAAGCTCGCCGGCGCGCTGGAACTCGCCCTTGCGCTGGGCAATGGCAAGCTCGTTGCGTGCCTCGTCGAGCTGCTTCTTCAAGTCGGCCGCAAGCCCGAGTTTCTGTTTCTCGGCCTGCCACTTGGTTGTGATCTCGGTCGATTCCTCCTCAAGGCCGACAAGTTCCTTCTCCAGGCGGGCGAGCCGGTCCTTCGAGGCATCGTCCGTCTCGACCTTCAGCGCCTCGCGCTCGATCTTGAGCTGCATGATGCGGCGGTCGATCTCGTCCAGCGCCTCGGGCTTGGAATCGACCTGCATCCTCAGCCGCGAAGCGGCCTCGTCGACCAGGTCGATCGCCTTGTCCGGCAGGAAGCGGTCGGCGATATAGCGGTTGGACAGCGTCGCCGCCGCCACCAGCGCCGAGTCCGAGATACGCACCTTGTGGTGCTGCTCGTATTTTTCCTTCAGGCCGCGCAGGATCGAGACGGTGTCCTCCACCGTCGGCTCATCGACAAAGACCGGTTGGAAACGGCGGGCAAGTGCGGGATCCTTCTCGACATGTTTTCTGTATTCATCGAGCGTGGTCGCGCCGACGCAGTGCAGTTCACCGCGCGCCAGCGCCGGCTTCAGCAGGTTCGACGCATCCATCGCGCCGTCCGCCTTGCCGGCGCCGACCAGCGTGTGCATCTCGTCGATGAACAGGATGATGTTGCCATTGGCCGAGGTGACTTCGGAGAGCACTGCCTTCAGCCGCTCCTCGAACTCGCCGCGATATTTGGCACCGGCGATGAGTGCGCCCATGTCGAGCGCCATCAGCTGCTTGTCCTTCAGCGATTCCGGCACGTCGCCATTGACGATGCGCAGCGCCAGGCCTTCGGCGATCGCTGTCTTGCCGACGCCCGGCTCGCCAATCAGCACAGGATTGTTCTTGGTGCGGCGCGACAGCACCTGGATGGTGCGGCGAATCTCGTCGTCACGACCAATGACCGGGTCGAGCTTGCCGGCGCGCGCGTCGGCAGTCAGGTCGCGCGCGTACTTCTTCAGCGCGTCATAGCCTTGCTCGGCGCTCGCCGAATCGGCGGTGCGGCCCTTGCGGACATCATTGATGACCTGGTTCAGCGCCTGCGCGGTGACGCCGGCTTTTGCCAGTATGTCGGCGGTCTTGGCCGACTTTTCCATGGTGAGCGCCTGCAGCAGCCGTTCGACCGTGACGAAGCTGTCGCCGGCCTTCTTGGCCAGTTCTTCCGCCGTCGAGAACACCTTGGCCAGCGGCTGCGCCAGATAGAGCTGGCCATTGCCGCCCTCCACCTTCGGCATTGCCTCGAGCGCCGTCTCGACGCCGAGCTTGACGTCGCGGACGTTACCGCCGGCGCGCTCGATCAGCGACGCGGCCAGGCCCTCGTCATCGTCGACGAGCACCTTCAGAATGTGTTCGGGGGTGAATTGCTGGTGATTGCGGGAGAGCGCCATGGTCTGCGCGGACTGGATGAAGCCGCGCACGCGCTCGGAGTACTTCTCAAGGTTCATATCTGTCTCCTTCCATCACCGGCCCGCTTTGCGGCGCCGGATCAGATTGCGGTGACGGACCCGCCCATTCGAGCCGGATCCTGTTCAGCCGAGATATGGTGCATAGGCCATGCCGTCTCAAGGCGCCTTGATGTCGGTCAATGCATAATATTCCACGTCAGCCGAAACGAAAACGGCGGAGATTTCTCCCCGCCGTTCAACGTCTTGAAATGCCGTTCGATCAGTTGTCGATGTCGACGATCGCCGGCTCGGCATTGCCGCTATCGGCCGGGGCCGCGGCCACCTCGCCGGCATCCGCATTGTCGCTGCCGCCATCGACCTGGTCGGCACTGGCGCGCGGACGGCGCGGACGGCGCGGACGACGGGCAGCGCCGCTCTCGGCTGCCGCCTCGTTGAGCTCGGCCTGGGCGGCAAGAGCCGCCGGCGAAAAACTCTCGAACAGCGGCGCCGGCTCGGCGACGGCAACGGTCTCGGCGGGTGAACCAGGCTCTAGCTGCACCTCCGCCTGTGCCGGGGCTTCGTTGCGCTGCTGGCCGCCTTGCTCGGTCGGTGACGGGTAATCACGCTGGCCATAGCCGCCATTTGGGCGGCGATCGCGGTGACGCCCGCCATTGTTGTCGCGGCCACCATTGTTGCGCCCGTTGTTGTCGCGCCCGCCATTGTCGCGCCCACCATTGTCGCGATTGTCGCGGCCGTCACGGTTCAGTGCGACCTCGGCCGGCATGCCCTCGATCACCGGCTGCGGACCGGCGCCATGGTTGATGACAGGAATTTGCGGATCGGAGACGGTGTTGCCGCCATTGCCGGCGCCATTGTTGCCGGCATTGTCGAAATCGTCGCGATCTTCATCGCCGTCATCGTCGAAATCGTCACGGTTCTGCTGGACGTTCTGGATCGGCATCTGCGCCTGCGCGGCGGCAATGATGCGATTGTAGTGTTCGGCGTGCTGGAGATAGTTCTCCGCCATGACCCGGTCGCCGGAGCTTTGCGCGTCACGGGCCAGGGTAGCGTATTTCTCGGCGATCTGCTGAGCCGATCCACGGATCTTCACATCCGGGCCGTTGCTCTCGTAGTTGCGCGTCAGGGGATTCGGGCCCTTGCGGTTGTTGTTGTTGTTATTGTTGTTGCCACCGCCGCCGCCATTGTTGTTGCGACCGCGCATGCGCCTGTTCTGCTGTTGTGGCCTCATTCGACTCTCTTCATCTTGAAATTTTCGAAAACTCGTTACGAACGGAGGCGCTCATGCAGCCAGCCGTTTCGTTTCTTCACCGGCGTTCGCCCGCATCAATTGCGTTGGCGCCACGTGCCATCCTGTTCCGGTTACATCACTTGCCGGACGATTCCCGCACGAAGCTTGGGCGTCGTTTGCGCAAGAAGGCAGCTATTTCCAAGGAGGACCGAATCGCTAAGAGCACTGCCTGCTTCGTCTCATCCGGTTGAGGCGACCCTAGCCGCATTCCCTGGTATTGCCAAGCGGTTTTTTCGCACTGCGTCAAGGCTTATCCCCATTGAAAGACAAGAACCCTGTCGTTTCCGCCGAGATCACGCAAAGCAGCAGCCGATGCATAACCAGCCGCCTTGAATATATCCGTAACCTCGTTGCGTTGCGTATGGCCGATCTCGACCGCAATCCTGCTTTCGGCTTCTAGAAACCGTGCCGCCTCGGCGGCAATGATCCTGTAGGGGTTCAGCCCATCCACGCCGCCATCCAAGGCTTGGCGTGGGTCGAAATCGCGGACCTCGTCCTGCAGATTTCCAATGTCTCCTGACGGTATATAGGGAGGGTTTGCGGCAATTACATGGTATCGGCCGGAAACTTTTTCGAACCAGTCCGACTGCACCGTCGTGAACCTGGCCTCGAGTCCGAGTTCCCCGGCATTGCGCGCCGCCGTCGCCAGCGCACCGGCGGAAATGTCGACACCGGTGGCGGTCGCGGCCGGCACGGCACTCAGCAGCGCCAGCGCGATCGCTCCCGTCCCGGTGCCGAGATCAAGGATGCGGCAGGCCCCCTCCCGCGCGGCCATTGCCTTGACGAAAGGCAGCACGGCCTCGACCAGCGTTTCGGTATCCGGCCTCGGCTCGAGCGTTTCCGGCGACAGCAACAGGCGCAAACCGTAGAATTCGCGGTAGCCGAGGATGCGGTGCACCGGTTCGCCACCCGCCCGGCGTCTCAGGGCGGCATCGATCGCGGCGATGGTGTTGCTGTCGATCATGCGTTCAGGATCGGCAATGGCCTGCGTGCGCGTCGTGCCGGAAAAATGTTCGACGATCAGCCGCGCATCGAGCGCCGGATCGCCGACCCCGGCCGCCATAAGCCTGGCCCGCGCTGCCCGCAGCAGCGGCCCCAGCGCCTCGGGCAGAGGGTCAGCCATCAAGGCCGATATCGGCCAGCAGCTTCGACTGGTGATCGGCGATCAGCGCGTCGATGATCTCGTCGAGCTCGCCCATCATCACCCGGTCGAGCTTGTAGAGCGTCAGGTTGATGCGATGGTCGGTGACGCGGCCTTGCGGGAAATTGTAGGTGCGGATGCGCTCCGAACGGTCGCCGGAGCCGACCTGCGATTTGCGCGATTCAGAGCGTTCCTCATCTGCCTTGCCGCGCTCCAGGTCATAGAGCCGGGCGCGCAGGATCTGCATGGCCTTCGCCCGGTTCTGGTGCTGCGACTTCTCCGCCTGCACCACCATGATGCCGGTCGGCAAATGGGTAATGCGCACCGCCGAATCGGTGGTGTTGACGTGCTGCCCGCCGGAGCCCGAGGCACGCATCGTGTCGATGCGGATGTCTTCGGCGCGGATTTCGATGTCGACCTCTTCCGCTTCCGGCAGAACGGCCACGGTCGCCGCCGAGGTGTGAATGCGCCCACTGGACTCGGTCGCCGGCACGCGTTGCACGCGATGAACGCCGGATTCGAATTTCAGATGGGCAAACACGCCCTTGCCCGAGACGGTGGCGATGATTTCCTTGAACCCGCCGGCATCGCCGTCGCTGGCCGACACGGTTTCGAACCGCCAGCCGCGTTCGGCGGCATAGCGCTCATACATGCGAAACAGGTCGCCCGCGAAGAGCGCCGCCTCGTCACCGCCGGTGCCGGCACGGATTTCGAGGATGGCGTTCTTGTCGTCGGCGGCATCCTTGGGCAGGAGCAGGATCTGGATATCCTTCTGCAGCGTTTCGATACGCTCCTCCACGCCGGGCAGATCCGCCTCGGCGAGCGCCCGCATCTCGGCGTCGGTGCCCTTGTCGGCAAGCATTGCCTCGAGGTCGACCTGCTCATGCTCGGCCGAGCGCAATTCCCTGACCTTGGCCACCATGTCCTGCAACTCGGCATATTCCGATGCCATCCTCACATAGGCATCCGGCGCCGGGCCGGCCGACATCTGCGCTTCGAGCATCTCGAAACGCTTGACGACTTGATCCATACGATCGCGGGGCAAATTGACCATGAGGGGGACGCTACAACGGAATCGAGCGGTCGTCGGCGAAGGCCTGCAGCAGCGCCCGCATCGGCAACCCCTGTGCCGGCGCCATCAGATTGTCGTCGAAGAACGCCGTCAGCTCATCCAGCGGCAGTTCCGTCAGCATCGCCTTGACCGGTCCGATCGAGGCCGGCGACATCGAGATCGAGCGGAAGCCAAGACCGATCAGCGCCATCGCCGAGATCGGCTTGCCGGCCAGTTCACCGCACAGCGTCACCGGCGTGTGGTTGCGGATGCCGGCGTCGGCGATCTGCTTGAGCACGCGCAGGAACGGCGCCGACAACGTGTCGAAGCGGTTGGCCAGTTGCGTGTTGCCGCGGTCGACCGCCATGACGAACTGGAACAGATCGTTCGAGCCGACCGAGACGAAATCGACCGCCTTCATCAATTCGTCGAGCTGGAACAGAAGCGACGGCACTTCCAGCATCGCGCCCAGCTTGAGGCTGGTCGGCAGATGATGGGCGAAACGCGAGAGATGCCGCACCTCGCGGTCGATGATTTCGCGCGCCTGGGCGATCTCGCCAAGCTCGGTCACCATCGGCAGCATCAGCTTGAGCTCGCGCCCGCCGCTGGCCTTCAGCAGGGCGCGGATCTGGGTGCGCAGCAACCCGGGCCGGTCGAGCGTCAGCCGGATCGCCCGCCAGCCGAGCGCCGGGTTTTCTTCTTGGATGGCGCCCTTGAAATAGGGCAGCACCTTGTCGCCGCCGATGTCGATGGTGCGGAAGGTGACAGGTTTGCCGCGCGCGGCCTCCAGCACGTCGCGATAGAGCTTCTCCTGCGCCTCGGCGCGCGGAAACGTCGAGGCGACCATGAACTGCAGTTCGGTGCGGAACAGGCCGATGCCGGCAGCGCCCGATTCGGCCAGTTGCGGCAGGTCGACGGCAAGCCCGGCATTCATTAGGAGATCGACTTGCACGCCGTCCCTGGTCGTCGACGGCTTCTTGCGCAGTTCGCGATAGACCTCTTGCCGTCGGGCGCGGAACCGCACCTTTTCGGCATAGGCCGCTTCGAGATCGGACTGCGGCCGCAGATGAATCGTGCCTTCCTCGCCGTCGACGATGATGGCGTCGCCGTTTTCCGCCATGGAAACGGCGCCCTTCATCTGGCCGGCGACCGGAATGCCCATGGCGCGCGCGACGATGACGACGTGGCTGGTGGCGGCACCATCCTCGAGCACCAGCCCGCGCATTTTCTCCCTGGGGTAGTCCAGCAGCTCTGCCGCGCCCATCGAGCGGGCGACGATGATGGCGTCCTTTGGCAGCGAGGCCGCGACATCTTCCGGCCCGCGGCCCATCAGCTGGCGCAAGAGCCGGTTGGCGAGGTCGTCGAAATCGCTCATCCGCTCGCGCAGATAGGGGTCGGTCATGTGCAGCATGCGGGCGCGCATGTCGCTCTGCACCTTTTCCACGGCCGCCTCGGCCGTCAGGCCGTTGCGGATTGCCTCCTCCAGGCGCCGCACCCAGCCGCGGTCGTTGGCGAACATGCGGTAGGCTTCCAGCACCTGGCGATGCTCGCCCTCGAAGGCGACGTCGCGGCGCTCCAGCATGTCGTCGATGGAGAGCCGCAGCGAACCGAGCGAGCTCTCCAGCCGCCGGACCTCTTCCTCGCTGTCCTCATTGAACAGATTGGTAACGACGATGCGCGGCTCATGCAGCACGACATGGCCGAGCCCGACACCGTCGTTGAAGGACAGGCCGGTGAAACTGACGGGCCGGCGCAGGTCGAGTTCCAGCCCAGGCCGGGTCAGCCGCGCCAGATCGCCGGTGGCGATCATCTCGGCGATGACCATGGCGGTGGTTTCCAGCGCCTCGACCTCGTCGTCGCGATAATGGCGCATGGTCTTGTTCTGCACGACCAGGACGCCCAGCGTGCGCCCGGCCCTGAGCACCGGCACGCCAAGGAAGGAATTGTAGATCTCTTCCCCGGTCTCCGGCAGATAGGCGAAAGCCGGATGTTCCTGCGCATTGGACAGATTGAGCGGCCGCGCGCTGGCCGCGATGGTGCCGACCAGGCCTTGCCCGAGCCGCAGCTGCGCCAGGTGGACGGCGTTCGGGTTCAGACCCTCGGTGGCGTAGAGCTCAAGCACCGAATCGGCGCGCAGCACATAGAGCGAGCACACTTCCGCGACCATGTTGGAAGCGATGTCGCGCACGATCCGGTCAAGCCGCTCCTGCGGCTCCAGCGGCTCTTGCATGAGCTCGCGGAGCCGTTTCAGCAAAACGCGCGGGCCGCTGGCCTGGTCACGCATCGCGGCTTCTTCTCCAATGAAACACTTGCCGGCGCAGTTTCCGCCGCTGCCGGCATGCGCGCAACAACTGATTCAGTCTTGCTACTGCTTATCCAGACCGTAGACGGAATGCAAAGTGCGAACCGCAAGTTCGGTGTACGGACCGTCGATCAGTATCGAAATCTTGATCTCGGAGGTGGTGATGGCGCGGATATTGATCGCCTTCTCGGCCAGCGCCTTGAAAGCCGTGGCGGCGACACCGGCATGGCTCCTCATGCCGATGCCGATGACCGAAACCTTCGACATGCCGGCTTCCGACTGCACGACATCGTAGCCGACCTCGGCCTTCAGCCCGTCGAGCACGGCCAGCGCCTTGTCGACGTCACCCGAAGGCACGGTGAAGGTCATGTCGGTGAACTTGCCGTCCTCGGAGATGTTCTGGACGATCATGTCGACATTGATGTTGGCCTCGGCCAGCGGCCCGAAAATGCCGGCGGCGACGCCAGGGCGGTCGCCGACGCGGCGCAGCGAAATCTGGGCCTCGTCCTTGGCGTAGGCAATTCCGGTGACGACCTGCTGTTCCACGATCTCTTCCTCGTCGCAAATGAGCGTTCCCGGAGGATTGAGCAAATCCCCCATTCCGGGCGCGTCGGGATCGTCGAAGGACGACCGCACGAAGGTACGCACCCTGTGCACCATGGCAAGCTCGACCGAACGCACCTGCAGAACCTTGGCGCCGAGCGAGGCCATTTCAAGCATTTCCTCGAAGGAGATCTTGGCCAGCCGCCGCGCCTTGGGCTCGATGCGCGGATCGGTGGTGTAGACCCCGTCGACGTCGGTGTAGATGTCGCAGCGGTCGGCCTTGACCGCCGCGGCGATGGCGACCGCGCTGGTGTCGGAACCGCCGCGGCCGAGGGTCGCGATGCGGTTGTCCGGCCCGATGCCCTGGAAGCCGGCGATGACGGCCACCTGGCCCTCGCCGAAGCGCTTGATCAGGAAGGCGCCGTCAATGTCGAGGATGCGCGCCGCGCCATGCGCGTTGTCGGTCTTGATCGGGATCTGCCAGCCCTGCCAGGAGCGGGCATGTACGCCCATGTTCTGCAAGGTGATGGCCAGCAGGCCGGCGGTGACCTGTTCGCCGGAAGCGACGACCGCGTCATATTCGCGTGCGTCGTGCATCGGCGAGGCCTCGCGCGTCCAGCCGACCAGCTCGTTGGTCTTGCCGGCCATCGCCGAAACCACCACCGCCACCTCATGGCCGGCATCGACCTCGCGTTTGACGTGACGCGCCACATTGCGGATGCGGGCGATGTCGGCGACGGAGGTTCCGCCGAATTTCATCACGATACGCGCCATGGAAGCGAAATGCCTTTGACTGAAGCCGGCCAGGAGCCGAAAACGAAGGAAAGCGCCCGGCTGGCGCCGGCCGCTGAATGCGCGGCCTCCTTAGCCAAATGCTTTGGGTTTCGCAAGGCTGGCGGCGGAATGCCGGCTTCAAGAAGACGGCATATTGCCATCCAGGCCAGCGCCGCGTACCAAATGCTGCCCGCGGGGGATTTCCTTTTGGCTCGGCATAACAGATGATTGCTCGTCTTCGGCGCGCCATGCGGTTGCAATCGCTGCCGCTTGTCGCCGGCTTTGCTGTGCTGACGCTGATCGTCGGCACCCGCGCGCTGCTCGTCGAGGGACAAAGGGCCAATCGTGCCGCCGCGCGCGAGACAATCGAATACCAGCAACAGCTTTCAGGGCTGCTTTCATTGGCGCAGGAAGCCGAGGCAGGCCAGCGCGGCTATCTGCTGACCGGCGAGAAATCCTATCTCGAACCGTACCAGAAGGCTGTCGACGCAATTCCGGGCCAACTTGCCCACATCGATGCCATGACATCGTCCAATGATCAGCTCGCCCCGCAGATCAGCCACATCAAGGATGCGCTGGCGCAAAAGCTGGCTGAAATGTCCGAGACCATCGCCCTCTACGACAAGGGCGATGCGTCAAAGGCGCTGGAACTCGTCCGCGGCGGCCAGGGCAAGGCCGCCATGGACGATATCCGCGCCAGCATAGACACGATCCGGCGCATCGGCGCCGCCGACATCGCCGCGCGCGATGAACACACGGACCAGGCCGAGGCCTGGCTGCGTGTCGGTTCGCTTGCGGCTCTCGTCGCGATCTTCCTGCTCGGCGCCTACACCATCCGCCAATCCCGCCGCCGATTCCGCGAGGTCGCCACCGCCCAGGAAGAGCTGATGCGCAAGAACATCGAGCTCGGCAACGAGATCGACACGCGCGAGAAGGCCGAATCCCAGATTCGCCAGATGCAGAAAATGGAGGCGGTCGGCCAACTGACAGGCGGCATCGCCCACGATTTCAACAATATGCTGGCGGTCATCCTCAGCGCGATGAACCTTGCCCAGCGCAAGCTGAAGCGCGGCGAGAATGACATCGAGAAATTCATCGAGGCCGCGACGGATGCGGCCAACCGTGCCGCCAATTTGACCTCCCGGCTGCTTGCCTTCTCGCGCCTGCAGCCGCTGGCGCCGCAGGTGGTCGACACCAACCGGCTGTTGACCGGCATGTCCGACCTTCTGCACCGCGCGCTCGGCGAAGGCATCCGGGTCGAAACCGTGCTGGCGGCGGGCCTGTGGAAAACCTACGCCGACCCCAGCCAGATCGAGAACGCCATCCTCAACCTTGCCGTCAATGCCCGTGACGCCATGGACAATGACGGCCAATTGACCATCGAGACCGCCAACAGCCACCTCGACGACGCCTACGCCGCGACGCATGCCGAAGTCACGCCAGGCCAATATGTGATGATCGCGGTAACCGACGCCGGCACCGGCATGTCACCCGAGGTCATCGCCAAGGCGTTCGAACCCTTCTTCACGACCAAGCCGGTCAACAAGGGCACGGGACTTGGGCTGAGCCAGGTGTTCGGCTTCGTCAAGCAGTCGGGCGGCCACGTCAAGATCTACTCCGAACCGGGCCAAGGCACGACGATCAGGATCTATCTGCCCCGGTTTTTCGGACCGGAGGAGCCGGCGGCACCCGCCGGGCGCGGCAAGAGCGCCGCCAGGGTCACCGGAACGATCCTCGTCGTCGAGGACGACGCCCGCGTACGGGCTGCCACGACAGAGGCCATGCGCGAACTCGGCTACACGGTCATCCACGTTGGAAGTGGCCAGGAAGCCCTTCAGCAGCTGGCGGCGACATCGGACATCGCCGTGCTTTTCACGGATATCGTCATGCCTGCGATGAACGGCCGCAAGCTCGCCGAGGAAGCGGTCGCACGCCAACCCGGTCTGAAGGTCATCTTCACCACCGGTTTCACCAGGAATGCCGTCGTCCATAACGGCGTGCTCGACCATGACGTGCACTTCCTGGCCAAGCCGTTCACCATCGAGCAACTCGAAGCCAAGCTGCGCGACGTGCTGGACGCAAAATAGGCCGCGCCAGAACGTCCTTCAGCCTGAGGCAGTCACGCTTGTCCACAGGCCGGGATAGTCGGCGACGAAGCCGTGCGGCGAGACACCAAGGATCTCGTCATAGCCGAACACGGGCGCGCTGTAGGCGTAGCGGGTCTCGTCGAGACGCCGATAGCTTTGCTCGAGAAGCACCATGTCGAGCGTTGGAAAGCTCAGATAGGCGGCTGGAGCGGGCGTCGCCTCGCCGATGCCGAGGTCGAACCGGCGTATCGCCAGCAGGTTCGATGCCGGCGTGAAGCCGAGGTCGACGTCGACAAGGCCGGCAACGCCCCGCTGAGGCTCGCCGTTCAGCATCCACTCGCCGTCGGCACGTCGTTCAATGGCATAGTGCAGCTCGCGCATGCCGAGAAAACCATCGACCCGCGCCGATCGCGTGCACCAGCCGGCGTCGCAAATCACCTCATAGGCAAGGCAGCATGGCTTGCCGTCCTGGACGAAGATGGCCTGTCCCTGGAGGCTGTGCCCGCCATCGGCTTGCGACAGCAGGCAGGCGTCGTGGCCCTCCACATCCAGCCTGCGCCAAAGGATCGAAGCCGTCATGACCTTCATCGTGCACTCCTTCGAATCCAAACGATGCCCCTCATTCGCCAGCCGGCCAATTGTGTTTCACCGCCGCGGTCGACAACTGACATGCCCTGACAGGATGCTGTGCCCTGTCGGCAGAGGAAAATTGTTGCCTTGACTTTCCCGCCTACACGCCCGACTTCCTAGCGTTCGAGGAGACCAACCAATGCCAGAAGCCCGACGATCGACGATCGATGCCGGAGAAGTGGAACGCTTTTCCGCCCTTGCCGCCGAATGGTGGAACCCGAACGGCAAGTTTCGTCCGCTGCACAAATTCAATCCGGTCCGGCTTTCCTATATCCGCGACCAGATAGCGACGCGCTTCGGTCGTGACCCGCGTGCCGCGCGGCCGTTCGAGGGGCTGCGCATCCTCGATATCGGCTGCGGCGGCGGTCTTTTGTGCGAGCCGATGGCGCGTCTTGGCGCCGAGGTCGTGGGAGCGGACGCCTCCGAGACAAACATCGAAGTGGCGAAACTGCACGCAGCCGAGGGCAATGTGATCGTCGACTACCGAGCCACAACTGCCGAGGATCTTGCCGACGCCGGCGAAACATTCGACGTCATCCTCAACATGGAAGTGGTCGAGCACGTCGCCGACATCGATCTGTTCGTCGCCAAATGCGGCCAGATGGTCCGCCCCGGCGGCATCATGTTCGTGGCCACCATCAACCGCACGCTGAAGGCGCTGGGGCTCGCCATCATCGGTGCTGAATATGTGCTGCGCTGGTTGCCGCGCGGCACTCACCAGTTCGGCAAGCTGGTGCGCCCGGAAGAACTGGAGAAGGCGCTCGACGGCGCCAGCCTGACGGTCATCGACCGTACCGGCGTCACCTACAATCCGCTTGCCGACCGCTGGGCGCGGTCGAAGGACATGGACGTCAACTACATGGTGCTGGCGGAGAAGGGATCCGTCTGATCCGGCGCACTTTTCCTGGAATTTCCTCCAAGGTGTGTCGGGATTGAGGTCAGGCCGAGTCGAAAATGGTGGCTTCCGAGAACCGGAGCGGAGCGCATTTTTGGCTACGCGAGCACCGGCCTTAGGCGTCGAGTGGCCGATAGCCTCCGCGCCAGTAGATCAGCGCCTGGCCGGCATCGCGGGTGCGCACCGCCTCGACCGAACCGATGACGATGGAGTGCGTGCCGCGGTCGATCATCTCGTCGAGGCTGCAGTCGAAGGCGGCCACCGCGTCCGAAAGCAGCGCGGCTCCGGTCTTCAGCGTCACCCATTCGGCGCCCTCATAGCGGTCCTTGCCCTTGATGCCGCCAAAGCCGGAGAAACGCTCCGCCACGGCTTGATGCCGAGGTCCCAGCGAATTGACGCCGAAATGCCCATAGCGCTCGATAACCGGCCAGGTCGATGACGATCGGTTGACGCAAGCGATCACCTTTGGCGGTTCGGCCGACAGCGAGACCACCGAAATGACGACAAGGCCGGACCGGTCGTCGCCGACACCGGCGGTGATGACGCTGACATTGCCGACGATCAGCCGCATGGCGGCGCGGAAGTCGGCGACGCTGACCGAAGCTTCTGTCATGGACATTGCCTCTTCGCTTTTTTGCTAAGCCGCCGACTGCATCGCGGTCGGTGCGATGCGGATGCCTCTCTCTTCGAGAATGGGGAGCACGGTGTCGCGGAAATAGGGGAATTCCTCGACATAATCGACGAAGGACAGTGTCGAGCCGCGAAAGCCTGCCGCGTGCAAGGCGGTGATCCCGTCGGCGACCTGCTCGGGCGTGCCGGTGAGCGGGAAGCCGCCATGGCCCGCCGCCATGCGGTCGCGAATGAGCGCCAGAAGATCATGCGGGAACGACTGCGCATGGGCGAACTGCAGCCGAACCAGATTGTCGACCGCCGCCCAGTCGGCGTTGGCGCGGCCGAAATGTTCGAGATAGTCCTTGGCTTCCTTTTCGGTCGGCCGGCAGACGACATGGGCAAAGGTCAGCACGTCGACTTTGCTGCCGGCGGCCCTCGCCTGCTCCTTCAGCGCAATGATCTCATCCTTGGAGCGCGCCAGTTCGATTGCCGGCGTGAACAGGAAATCGGCGTTGCGGACCGCGAATTTGCGGCCCTCCTCCGACCCGGCGGCATTGAGGATCGGCAGCCGAGACGACGGACGCGGGTCGCCAAGCACATTCTTGAGCTTGAACCAGGTGCCGTCCCAGTCGAAGGCTTCCGTGCGCTCCCACAGCGCCTGGACAATATCGAACCATTCCTGGGCATAGCCGTAGCGCGTGACATGGTCATCGGGCAGTGTCAGCCCTAGCGCCTCATATTCCGGCTTGTTCCAGCCGGCGACGATGTTGAGCCCGATGCGCCCGCGGCTGATCTGGTCGATGGTCGCCAGTTGCTTGGCGACGACCACCGGATGGTTGGCCGCCGTGTGGGTGGTGGCGAAGACCGTGATGTTGCGGGTGAGCGCCAGAAGCCCGGCCGCCCAGGTGATCGTCTCCAGCACATTGCCGTGGAAATTCGTCTCGCCGCCATAACCGATCCAGCGCGCGATCGGCAGCATGAAGCGCTACGCCGACATCCGCTCCGTCCTGCTCATCGATGCGGTGACGCGCATTCCCGAAATGGCCGACAAGCTTGAAGATGTCGCGCGCACGCTCGAACTGATGACCGGCATCTACGAACAGGCGGCGCGGGCCGCCGCCACGCACCGCCGCCGGAACCCAAGGCCGGAGCCCGGCGGCGACGCCGACGGCGGCGGAAAACTCTGACGACGTTTACGCAGGCTGCGGCTCCGCGACGACCTGGCTCTGCGCCTTCGTGGTGATGAAGACGCCTGCGGTGATGATGGCGGCGCCGGCCCAGGTCAGCAACTGATAGTGCTCGCCAAGGAAGATCGTGCCGGCAAACAGGCCGACCGCGGCCGCCACATAGCCGATCTGGCTGAGATAGACCGGGCCGCCGACCGACTGCAGCCGGAAGAAGAAGGCAAACATCGCAGACGCCGATGCTACCTGCGCGATGACGACCAGCGGCACGCCTCCGAGCGGCGCGAAGGCCTTGATGCCGAACAGAGCGAGAATGCCGGCGAGCAGCAGTGTCGCCGACGCCAGATGGCTGCCGACGGCAAGCTCGATCGGGCCGGTGCCTTCCGGCCAGTCGACGGTGCGGTAGATGTTGCCGGCGGCAAGGCTGACCGGGATCAGCAGCCCCATCACCACCCAGAACAGATCGGCCGGCTGGCCGGCCTCGCCGCGCGTCGCCGCCACCATCACGGCGCCGACGAAACCGACGGCTATGCCGATGATGCCCAGCATGTTGGGGCGCCGGACGCGCAGCAGGATCGAGAACACCAGCGTGACGACAGGCGACAGCGTGAACATGATGCCGGTATAGCCGGCGCCCAGATGCGGGATGGCCGAGAACATCAAGAGATTGGGGACGGCATAGGACACGGCGGCCGTGAGGAGGAAATAGCGCAGTTTGTGCGCGGTGAGCCGGATACGCTGCCCGCGCAGCAAAAGCACGCACAAAAGCACGCCGCCGGCGCCGAGCGAAATGACGAAAGCCCAGACCATGGCCGGCACGCCGGCTGCCGTGGCGAGCTTGCCGAAGGGCAGTGTCAGGCCGAGCAGGCCGCCGGTGACGACCAGCAGGCCGAGCGCCGAATCCCAGAGAAATTCCATCGGATGGTCCCGTCACTCAATCGTAAAATTTGGCACTTGCGGCGCTTGGCCGGTGCTGTACCTTAAGATAAGATAACGCAAAGATTCTTAACGTCAAGATATTTAACGGTGAGACAGATGGATCGCGCGGCGAAGGCGATCGAGCAGTGGAAACGGGAGCGGCCGGACCTTGATGTCTCGCCGATGGGCGTGCTTGGGCGATTGAACGAAGCCTCGTCGTTGATCGCGCGTGATCGCCTGGCTCCGCTGTTTGCGCAATTCGGATTGCAAGCCGGCGAGTTCGACGTGCTGGCAACGCTGCGCCGCTCAGGCTCACCTTACGCGCTGACGCCGACAGATCTCTACGAAGCGACCATGGTAACCTCAGGCGCCATGACCAACCGGCTCGACCGATTGGAAAAGGCCGGATTGATCCTGCGCGGCCCGCACCCCAACGACCGGCGCGGCATCGTCGTGCAGCTTACCGAGAAGGGTCTCGCCTTGATCGACGAGGCCCTGACCGCCCACGTCGCCAATGAGCACGAGATCCTCGCGGGCCTGACGCCTGCGGAACGGGAAACGCTCGCGCACCTGCTTGAGAAATTGATAGGCAGCGTGAGCTGAACCTCAGTTGCGGTCGTCCGGAAACACCGGGATCGGCATGAAATCGACGCCATCCTCGGCCAGCCCCTTGGCCTCTTCCAGCGTCGCCTCGCCATAGATGCCGCGCGGGTCGGTTTCGCCGAAATGGATTTTTCGCGCTTCCTCGGCGAATTTGTCGCCGACATAGTCGGCATTCTCGCGCACCTTCTCGGCCATTGCCTTCAGTTGTGCCAGGGCCTGCTTCTGCGCCTCACCCATGGCGAGCGCTATGGTCTCATGCTTGCGCGCCGTGGAAACGGCGGGCGACATAAGGGCCTTCTCTACCTTGTGCGAGCCGCAGCTCGGGCAATCGACAAAGCCACGCTTCTTCTGGGTGTCGAAATCGTCATTGCTGCGGAACCAGCCCTCGAACTCGTGCTCGTTCTCGCAGATAAGGGAAAAGCGGATCAAGAGGCAGCACCCCTGAGTCGCGGCGCATCCACCGCGCCGGCATTGATGGTGAAATCCCGCGCATTCTTCAAATTGGGGATCTTCTTGCGCGCCGCAAGCGACTGCGCCGGGTCGATCTCGGCGACAATGACCGCAGGCTCGTCATGCGCGGCTTCGGCGATGATGCGCCCCCAGGGATCGACGATCAGCGAATGCCCAAACGTCTCGCGGCCGTCCTCGTGCAGGCCGCCTTGCGCGGCGGCGACGACAAAGGCGCCGTTCTCGATGGCACGGGCCCTGAGCAGCACATGCCAGTGCGCCTCGCCGGTCTGTCGGGTGAAGGCGGCGGGCACGGTCAAAACATCGGCGCCAGCCAGCGCCTCGTTGCGGAACAGTTGCGGGAAACGCAGGTCGTAGCAGACCGCAAAGCCAAGCTTCGCGGCGCCCGCTACCTCGGTCACGACGGCCTCGGTGCCTGGTTCGTAGGCCGCAGATTCGCGCCAGCTCTCGCCATTGTCGAGGTCAACGTCGAACATGTGGATCTTGTCATAGGTGGCGAGCGTCGCGCCGTCCGGACCGAACAACAGCGCCCGGTTGGCGAGCTTGCCGTCGGCGCGCAGGAGGGCGGTCGAGCCGATATGCAGGAAGACGCCGAGTTCGCGCGCCAGTCCGCGCCCAGTCGCGACGATGATGTCCTTGTCTTCGGAGGTGAAGGAGGCGGCGCGCGCCTGCTTGTCGCGGATCAGCGCCCCGGTCATTTCCGGCGTCTGGATATAGGTCGCGCCCTGACAGGCCGCCTCCCGCACCAGCCGTTCGAGATCGACCGCATTTCGCTCGGGGCTTTCACCGGAACGCATCTGGACCGCCGCAGCCTTGAAAACACCCATCGTCACACCCTCAAATCGTCGCGCCGTTGGCGAGCAGCCTGTCCAGCTGGCCTTCGGCCTCCAACTCGTGGAGATCGTCGCAGCCGCCGACATGCGTATCGCCAATGAAAATCTGCGGAAAGGTCGTTCGGCCGTGGGCTCGCGAGATCATCTCCTGGCGCAGTTCCGGCGAAAACGAGGCGTCATGCTCGGTATAGGTGACGCCCTTGCGCTCCAGCAGCCGCTTGGCCGCCGTGCAGTAACCGCACATCATGCGCGTATAGATCGTGACATCGACCATGACGAATTTCCGCTTCCGTTGCCGACTTATATAGTCACGGACTCGTCCGCCCGGAAGTCCCCCGGCAGCACACGCGCGAAGGTCAGCACGTCGACGGCGGCGGCACCTCCCTTTTTCAGCGCCTTGGTGGCCGCGCGCACGGTGGCGCCCGTGGTGTAGACGTCATCGATCAGAAGCACCCTGCGGCCGGCGATCTCGATCTCCGCCTCGGCAGGCACGCGGAAGGCGGCTCGCACATTCTCCTCGCGCTCCTGCCGCTCGAGCCCGACCTGCTGGCGGGTGAGTTTTACGCGCCGCATGGCGGAAGGCGCGAAAGACAGGCCGCTGAGCTCACAAACCGCACGCGCCAGTTCCGCCGACTGGTTGAAGCGCCGCCGGAAAAAACGCCGCCAGTGCAGCGGCACCGGCACCACCACATCGGCTTCGGCGATGAGATCGGCGCCTGCGCGCACCATCCAGCGCGCCATCCAAGGCGCCAGATCGGTGCGATCCTGGTATTTCAGCCCTTGCACCATCTGGCGGGCAACGCCGGAATAGGCGACGGCTGCCCGCGCCCGCTCGAAGGGCGGCGGATCCGCGATCGCCTCGGCCGACAGAAAACCCTCGCCCATATGGTGGGTGAACGGCGTGCCCATCACCGGGCACCAGGGCCGTTCCAAGAGCCGCAGCTTTGGCCAGCAGGCGCCGCACAGCACGCCCGGCTGCGAGACATGCCGGCGGCAACCGGCACAGACCGGCGGAAACAGCATGCGCGCCGGCCAGCCCAGGGCCGATCGGGCGAGGTTCCTGATCCCGATGGACTTGATCTCTGGCATCGGATCGGCCACGTGGTTGGTTCTCCGCACCGAGTGTACCAAGTATATCAGGGCGTGGACAAACAAGGATCCACCCGTTGCAGCCTATTATGGATACCTCTTTGTGGCTGGCGCACAAGCGGCGCGCGCTCAGCCATCCTGTCGACGGCGCCGATTTCCTGATGAACCGTGCCGCCGAGGACCTTGCCGACCGGCTGGGTGCCGTCGAGCGGCGGTTCGGCAAGGCGGCGGTGCTGTTTTGCCAGACGCCGGCCGTGGCCGATGTGCTCGCCGCGAGCGGCAAGGTGGCGGAGATCGTCCGCGTCGAGACGGACGCCGTCTTCCTGATGGGTGCCGTCGGCCTGGTCGCGCCGCTGGAAACCGTGCCGTTCGAGCCGGCAAGCCTCGATCTGGCGGTATCGCTTCTGTCGTTACAGGCGATGAACGACATTCCCGGCATGCTAATCCAGATCCGTCGCGCGCTGCGGCCGGACGGGCTCTTTCTCGGCGCCTTCGCCGGCGCCGGCACGCTCGGCGAGTTGCGTGAGAGCCTGCTTGCCGCCGAGACCGAGCTTTACGGCGGCGCCAGCCCCCGCGTCATCCCCTTTACCGACGTGCGCGACGCCGGTGCGCTGCTGCAGCGCGCCGGTCTTGCCCTGCCGGTCGCCGATGTCGAGACCGTGACGGTGCGCTATGCCAATTTGTTTGCCTTGATGGCCGATCTGCGCGCCATGGGCGAAACCAGCGCCCTCACCGATCGCAGCCGGCGGCCGGGCACACGCAGACTGTTTGCGCGTGCCGCGGAAATCTATGCCGAGCGGTTTTCCGACGCCGACGGCCGAATCCGCGCAAGTTTCTCGATGGTCTGGATGTCCGGCTGGGCGCCCGATGCATCGCAGCAGAAACCGCTGAAGCCGGGTTCCGCCAAAGTCTCGCTGAAGACGATACTGGAAGCTCCCGACGGGCAATGATCGGGTCAGCCGCGGACAGCCGGATCAGGGTGCGAACGCGTTCGCAAGCCGGCTGCCATTGTCGCTGAACAGCCAGGTGATCGAGTTGAACACCTGACCGATGCCGGCGACGATGGTCAGCGACAACACAGCGATGATCAAGCCATATTCGACCGCCGTGGCGCCGGATTCGTCTTTCAGAAAATGCAGCAGCACTGGTTTCATCACCTCGATCCCCTCGCCGAGGACCTTACCGCCGACCTGTTAAGAAAGGTTAACGGCAAAGCCTTAACAGGCGGTGAAACCGCCACCTCTTGCAAATTCCAACCATGTCAGCAGTCGCCGCTGGTTCTGCCATCGGAGCCGATGATGCAGACCGAACCGGGCTGCGCCTGCAGCACGCTGCGGCGCACCGTATAGGTGGTGCGATGGCCGATCGAGCCGGTGGCCGTCATGTCGAGACCACCGGGAAAATCATCGCGCGCCGATTGCGAGCGCGTCTGGCTGTCGAGGTATGGGGTCGCGATCAGCGCCAGCGCCACCGCGGCCGAGCCGAACAGCAGTGTCACGCGCAGGATGCCCATGCCCGCATCGGCGGCACGAAAGCCGCGGTCGGGCCGGATCGAATCCCAATCCCTGTCCAGGCTCATCCTATCGCTCCCCAGCCAATCCGCGACGCGGCCGCGACGACACGGCCATGCATCAATTTTTCATGATGAGATAAATCTTCCATTAACGCTGGCTGATATGGGCGGTGGCCCGCTCCTCAGAGCAACTCCAGGAAAACTTGTGGAGCGGTTTTCCCGGCAAAGCGCGGAGCGCTTCCCTTGGGAATCGCGTCAAGACAAATCCTCAGAGCAGATCGATCAGGAACGGAATCAGCGGCGCGTCGGCCGGCGGCATCGGATAGTCACGCATCTGCTTCGGCCGTACCCATTTCAGCGCCTGTCCTTCCCGGGGCTGGGCGATGCCGCGGAAGCGGCGGCAGACAAACAGCGGCATCAACAGATGGAAGTCGTCATAGGAATGGCTGGCGAAGGTAAGCGGGGCCAGGCAAGGGATTTCGGTCTCGATGCCGATCTCCTCGTGCAATTCTCGGATGATGCATTGTTCCGGCGTCTCACCTGGCTCGACCTTGCCTCCGGGAAATTCCCACAGGCCGGCAAGCTGCTTGCCCTCGGGCCGCTGCGCGAGCAGCACGCGGCCGTCGGTATCGACAAGCGCGCAGGCCGCGACCAAGAGCAGGCGCTTGCCGGTATTGGCCGGATCATTCATGCCCGACGTCACTCATGACCGGGCGGGCGGCGATAATGGTAGCGATAGACTTCCTCGAAGCCGAGCGACCGATAGAGCGCCAGCGCCGGCACGTTGCCGGCCTCGACCTGCAGCCAGGCTTCCCGCGCGCCGCGCAGCCGCGCCCATTTCAGCGCCGACCGGATCAGGTTGCTGCCATGGCCCTTGTTGCGCGCGGCCTTGTCGGTGGCGACTTCGAACAGGCCGGCGAGATCGCCGTCATGCACGCAGATCAACGTCGCCAGCGCCTCCGCCCCATCTTCCAGTGCGAACAGCCCGGCCTCGGGCTGGATGGCGCCGATGATCTCCGACAGGCCGGGCCGCAGCGAAACATCCGAGCCGCTGACCTTGAGCGACGCGCCGATGAAGCGGCTGATGTCCTTGAGCGGAATCTGATCCATGGCGGCATCGAGCTGGGCGTCGGCCAGCGGCAGCCGCATGACCAGCGATTCGTCGAATCGGCTCCAGCCCTCCTTGTCGAGATGGCCGGCAAGATCGGGACCCGACAGCGGCGACATGCGGAACGTCAGCGGCCTGCCATAGGCGTCGAAACGGCGGCTGGCGCGGCCGATCCGGTCGGCTATGTGCTGGATGTCGCCGGGATCGAGCGGGTTGACCGAATTCAACCGCTTCGCCGGATGGCCGGCGGTGAGCCGCACCACCCAGGTGCCGTCATAATGGACGGCGGCCGCCGGCCAGGCGCGAAAGCCGGCCGCCTCGTAGCGGCGCACGATCGCAAGCATGCTTGCCGGATGCCTGGAAGCCAAAACCGTCAGCTCCGATAATCGCCGTTGATGGCGACATATTCCTTGGTGAGGTCGCAGGTCCACACCGTCGCCTTGCCGCGGCCAATGCCGATATCGGCACGGATGCGGATATCGTCGCGCTTCATGTAGGCCGAGGTCTTTTCTTCCGAATAGGCCGGATCGCGCTCGCCCTCATGCGCCAGCCGGTTGTCACCGAACCAGATCGACAGCCGGTCGCGGTCGGCGGGCTCGCCGGCCTTGCCGACGGCCATGACGACACGGCCCCAATTGGCATCCTCGCCGGCGACCGCCGTCTTGACCAGCGGCGAATTGGCGATCGACAGCGCGATGCGCTTGGCCGAGCGGGCCGATTTCGCGCCAGTGACGGTGACTTCGACCTGCTTGCGGGCGCCCTCGCCGTCGCGCACCACCTGTAGCGCCAGCGACTTCAGCACCTTGCCGAGCGCCCGGCGGAACTGACCGAGCCGTGCGTCTTTCGGGTCGGTGATTTCGGGCGCACCGCGCTTCGCCGCCTTGCCGGTGGCGAAGATCAGCAGCGTGTCGCTGGTCGAGGTGTCGCTATCGACAGTCACCGCGTTAAAGGTCTTGGCCGTGCCGCGCGACAGCAGATCCTGCAGCACAGGGGCCGCGATCGGCGCGTCGGTGGCGATGAAGGACAGCATCGTCGCCATGTCGGGCGCGATCATGCCGGCGCCCTTGGAGATGCCGTTGATGGTGACCTCGGTATCGCCAAGCTTGACGGTCTGCGTCGCCACTTTCGGATAGGTGTCCGTGGTCATGATGGCCTTCGCCGCCTCGGTCCACAGGTCGGGCTTGCCAACGCTGACCAGTCCGGCGAGCAGGTGGCTGAACTTGGTCGCGTCGAGCGGCTCGCCGATGACACCGGTCGAGGCCAGGAAGACCTCCCCTGCCGTGCAGCCGGCAGCCTTTGCCGCCGCCTCGCCGGTCAGCGCGGTGGATTCGCGGCCCTTCCTGCCGGTGAAGGCGTTGGCATTGCCGGAATTGACGACCAGCACCCGCGCCTTGCCGGCGGCAAGGTTCTGGCGGCAGAAATCGACCGGCGCCGAGGGGCATTTCGACCTGGTGAACACGCCGGCGACCGCGGTGCCGGCATCGAACATCATGGCCAGCAGGTCGGTGCGGTTCTTGTACTTTATCCCCGCTTCGGCGGTGGCGATGCGCACCCCTTCAATGACAGGCATCTTGGGGTACTTCTTCGGCGCGAGCGGCGAAATCGTCGTGGACATGGGGACCTCGGGCGGGAAAATCGCAAGGGAAGGCCGGTTTGCCCGATACGGCGCGCGGGCGCAAGGGCGTTTTCGCCGCGCCTGCCGGGGCGGCGAACCACGCCGGATTAAGCCTGCATTTCAAATCTGTTGGCATCGCCGGGCCCTGTGACGCTATGATCGCGCCCATGGGCAGGCTCGCGATCCTCGCTTGGGCATTTCTGGGACTGTTGCTGCTGAGCGCCGACGCTGAGCCGGCGCGGCGCGTGGCTCTCGTCATCGGCAACGGCACCTATGCCGAGGCCGGCACGCTGGCCAATCCGGTCAACGACGCGCTCGACATCGCCGACAAGCTGCGCTCCATCGGTTTCGAGGTCATCGAAGGCAACGATCTCGGCAAGCGCGAGCTCGAACGCAGCATCGGCGAATTCTCCGATGCGCTCCAAGGCGCGGGCGTCGGGCTTTTCTACTATGCCGGCCACGGCCTGCAGGTCGACGGGCGCAACTACATCGTGCCGGTCGACGCCAGGCTCGACATGCCGGTGAAACTGCAGCTCGAAGCCGTGCCGATCGACGAAGTCCTCGACATCATGGAACAGCAGACCAAGGTCAGCCTGGTGTTTCTCGATGCCTGCCGCAACAACCCGTTTGCGCGCAGCCTGAGCCGCACCGCCACCACGCGCTCGGCGACGGCGCTCGCCGGCCTGGCGCAGTTCGATTCGACGCGCGGCTCCTTCATCGCCTTCTCGACGGCGCCGGGCGCGGTCGCCATGGACGGCACCGGGCGCAACTCGCCCTTTGCCGCCGCCCTGTTGCGGCACATCGCCGAGCCCGGCCAGAGCATCAACGACATGATGATCGCGGTGCGCCGCGACGTCGTTTCGCAAACCCGCGAAGGCCAGCGCCCCTGGGAGCAGGGCTCGCTGCTCGAACGCTTCGAATTCGTCCCGGGTGAAGGCCCTGCCCCGAAACCCAAGCCGGCGGCCGAGCCGGCGCCGGCTCCACAGGTCGCTGCACTTGAACGCTCCGTGGGTGACGACAAGGCTTCGATCGAACAATTCCTGCGCCGGGATTATCTGACGCCGGACACCAAGACGATGGCTGAAACGGTCAAGCGGATCTACGGCGCGTCGGCCACCATTTTCGGCACACGCTACGACGCCGATGCCATCGTCAAGGTGAAGACCGACTGGTTCGCGCAGTGGTCCTCGTGGTCGCTCGGGCTGGAACCCGGCAGCCTGGAGATCACGCCGCATGGCGAGGACCGCGCCGACGCCGCCTTTGCCATGCGCTACGACTACGTGCCGAAGGACAAGTCGGCGGCACGGCTGACCGGCAAGGCGCGCGTCACGCTCGGGCTGGTCAAGGCCGTGGAGGGATGGCGCATCGAATCCGAAACCTCGCAGGCGACGCAATGATGCGCTGACCCGGGGCGCGAATTCACGGGCTTTGGCGCGACATGAATTCGGTGCCGAAACTGAGCAGTGCAGCAACCGGCAGCGCCAGGCCGATCCAGGACACCAGTGGCCAGCCGCCTTGCGCATAGGCCCAACCGCCGACGCCCGAGCCGATCGCGCCGGCGATGAAGAACGTCGCCATGTAGAGTCCGTTCAGGCGGCTGCGATGCGCGGCGCCGAGCGCGAACAGGTCCCGATAGCCGAGGACAAGGTTGGTCTGCACGCCGAAGTCGAGCACGATGGCGGCGGCGACCAGCAGCGCCAACGAAAGCGTCGAACCGCTATGGGCGATATGGGTTACGAGAAAGGCGGCGGCGACGCACAGCATGGCAAAGGCTGTCGCCGGGCGGCTCCATCCGCGGTCGGCGACCCTTCCGGCGAGCGGTGCGGCGATTGCGCCGGCGACGCCCGCCAAAGCGAACAGGCCTATGCCGCGTTGCGTCAAGCCAAAATCGGGTCCGGCCAGCAGCAGCGGCGTCGTCGTCCAGAACAGGCTGAAGGCGGCGAACAGGAAGGCCTGATAGAGAGCCCGCCGCCGCAGGACCGGTGTCGAGCGCGCAATCTGCACCATGGACGCCAAAAGCGCGCCGTAGCTTAGACGTGCCGTCGGCACGCGCCTGGGCAGCGCGAACCGCAGCACGACGGTCAGCACGATCATGACGGCGCAAGAGGTGAAGTAGACGACATGCCAGGACGAGAGCGCGGTGATGAAGGAGGAAAACGGCCGTGACAGCATTATGCCCAGCAACAATCCCACCGAGACATTGCCGACCACGCGGCCACGCCTGGCTTCCGGCGCCAAGTGGGCCGCATAGGGGATAAGGGTCTGCACCGCGACCGAGCCAAGGCCGACAAACAGCATCGCGGCCAGAAATGCCGCCGGCTGCGTTGAAATCGCCGCGCCCAGCAAGGCCAGCGTCGCAACGGCGAGTATGCCAAGCACGAGCCTGCGGTTCTCGACGAGGTCGCCAAGCGGCACGATGAACAGCAGGCCCACCCCGTAGCCAATCTGCGCCATCGTAACGATCAGGCCAGCCGCATGCGGGGGCAGGCCAAGTTCGGCGCCGATCGGGCCAATCAATGGCTGTGCGTAATAGATATTGGCAACGATCAGCCCGCAGGCGGCAGCCAGCAAGAAGGTTATCCAACTCGAAATTGTCGTCTCGGCGGGTGCGGAGCCGGATCCGATAATGGTTGTCATGGTGATGTCCATCGGAACGAAACGTTTCGTTGAATAGAACGAACCGTTCCGTTTCGTCAAGCAATGATGTATGAGCATCTTTTGGCATCAGCGTATGTTGCGGCCGAATGGCTTCATTCGGCATCAGCACGAACGCTGCAAGGAAAACGAACGCTTTTTGCTCCGGGATAGTCGGCATCGGCTGGCGAAATGCGGGCGAGGCAACGGTTGCCGGCGGGTTGTCGTTTCAGCCGACACGCAACCGCTTCAGGAGGAACGGCTCATGGGCGAAATCGCCGATCCGGCACGCAAATCGATTGGCGCCAGGCGCAATCCCGACAGCGCCGAAGCGATTCTGGAGGCTGCCGAAGCCGTGCTGATCGAGGCTGGCTATGCCGGCTTCTCGATCGAGGCGGTGGCCCGCCGCGCCCGTGCCGGCAAGCCGACCATCTACCGCTGGTGGCCGAGCAAGGCGGCACTGCTGCTCGAAGTCTACCAGCGCCAGAAGCGCGTCGACATTCCCGATACGGGAAGCCTGGAGGAGGATCTCGTCGGCTTCCTGGTCAATCTGTTCACGCACTGGCGCGAGACATCGTCGGGCAATGTTTTCAAGTCGCTGATCGCCGAGGCACAGTCGGATGAAACCGCGGCGGCCGCCCTGGCCGGCTATGCCGGAGCGCGTCGCACCCACACTGGCCAGATCATCGAGCGCGCCAAGGCGCGGGGCGAGATCGCCGGCGAGATCGATGCGGGCGTGGTCGCCGATCTCATCGCTTCCTACGCCTGGCGGCATCTCCTGACCAACCGGCTCGACGAGCCCGAGGCAACGATACGCAAGATGGTCCGCTATCTCCTGCAAGGCATAGCAGCCGGCAGATAGCGGTATGCCGGTCAAAAAAAAGGCGCGGCAACCCTTGGCTGCCGCGCCCTTTTGAAACTCAATCAGGCTTACTTGCCGGCTTCCATTGTGTCGACGGCCTGCTTCAGCTTGGCGTCGGGGATCTCGACCTTGGCGCCGGCGCGCAGCGACTTGACCAGCGCGAAATACTTGTCGCGGATGACTGCCTGCTTGGCCTGGTCCTTGACGTCGTCGAAGGCCGGCGGCTGCTTGGCGCGCTTGTCCTCGAGCTTGATGACATGCCAGCCGAACTGCGTCTGCACCGGCTGCTCGGTATATTTGCCGACCTCGAGCGCGAGGGCCGCCTTGTCGAACTCCGGCACCATCTGGCCGGGTCCGAACCAGCCGAGATCGCCGCCATTGGACTTGCCCGATGGATCGCTGGTGTGCTCGTTGGCGAGCTTCTGGAAATCGCCGCCGCCGTCGAGCTGCTTGATGATCGCCTCGGCCTCTTCCTTCGTCTTCACGAGGATGTGACGGGCATGCACCTCGTTGACCGGCGGCGTGTTGGCGATTTCCTGGTCGTAGCGGGCGCGGATCTCGGCGTCGGTGACCTTGTTGACGACGCCCTTCTCGACCATCTCGCCATGCAGCGCGCGCTGCTGCAGGAAGGCCATGCGGCGCTGGAAGTCGGGATCCTTGTCGAGGCCGTCGGTAACGGCCTTGGCGGCCATGACGCGGATCTCGATGGCCGCCGAAAGGGCAGCCGCGCGGCGCTGTTCGGGCGGCAGCTGCGCGAACTGCTGCGACAGCTCGCCCTCGGCAAGCACCAGGTCGGCTTCGGTCAGGGGCTGGCCATTGACGGTGGCGACCACGGCATTGGGGTCGACCGGCGCCGCCGCGGGTGCGGCCGGAGCAGCAGGAGCGGCCTCCTGCGCCATGACGGGCGACAGGCAAAGAGCCGACAGGCCGAAGGCCAGGCCAAGGCTGGCAAGCGACGCACGGCGGAACAACAAGGGCATAAGGATGACTCCGGTGGAGGATTGTAAGGAGGGGTGGCTTCCAGATCAGCCAGATTGTGGCGGAATTTGGCGCGACCGGCAGGGCCAGCGCGGCGTTGACATCAGTTGAGCCCCCTCTTATCTGTCCAACGACTTTGCGTCCAGAACCGTTTTCCGGGCGCTTTTTGTGTTTGCCCGTATTCAGGCGGTGCGATCACGCGGATTTGATGGGGCCGGCCGGCGCCTGTCTCAAGATTGAGAATTCTATCGAAAGGACCATTGGATGGTCAGTCTCGGCGGTCTCGCCCGTAAGGTTTTCGGTTCCTCCAACGACCGTCGGGTCAAATCGACCCGGCCCCGTGTCGAGGCGATCAACGCCATGGAAAACGAGATGCGGGCGCTCTCCGACGCCGAACTCGCGGGGCGTACGGAAAAATTTCGCCAGGACATCGCCAATGGCGCCACCCTCGACGACCTTCTGGTCCCGGCCTTCGCCACCGCGCGCGAGGCGGCACGCCGCGTGCTCGGCATGCGTCCCTTCGACGTCCAGCTGATCGGCGGCATGGTGCTGCACAATGGCGGCATCGCCGAGATGCGCACTGGCGAGGGCAAGACCCTGGTCGCGACACTGCCGGTCTACCTCAACGCGCTCGCCGGCAACGGCGTCCATGTCGTCACCGTCAACGACTATCTCGCCACCCGCGACTCCGAATGGATGGGCCGCGTCTACAAATTCCTCGGCCTCTCGGTCGGCGTCATCGTCCACGGCCTGTCCGACGAGGAGCGCCGCGTCGCCTACGCGTCCGACGTCACCTACGCCACCAACAACGAGCTCGGCTTCGACTATCTGCGCGACAACATGAAGTACGAGCGCGCCCAGATGGTCCAGCGCGGCCACAATTACGCGATCGTCGACGAAGTCGATTCCATCCTGGTCGACGAGGCGCGCACACCGCTGATCATTTCCGGTCCGCTCGAGGACCGCTCGGAAATGTACAACACCATCGACACTTTCATCATCCAGCTGCAGCCGCAGGATTATGAGATCGACGAGAAGCAGAAGACCTCGATCTTCACCGAGGAAGGCACCGAGAAGCTGGAGAACCTTCTGCGCGATGCCGACCTGCTGAAGGGCGAGTCGCTCTATGACGTCGAGAACGTCGCCATCGTCCACCACGTCAACAACGCGCTGAAGGCGCACCAGCTGTTCCAGCGCGACAAGGACTATATCGTGCGCAACGGCGAGATCGTCATCATCGACGAGTTCACCGGCCGCATGATGCCCGGCCGCCGCTATTCGGAAGGCCTGCACCAGGCGCTGGAAGCCAAGGAGCATGTGGCGATCCAGCCGGAGAACCAGACGCTGGCCTCCGTCACCTTCCAGAACTACTTCCGCCTCTACAAGAAGCTGTCCGGCATGACCGGCACGGCGCTGACCGAGGCCGAGGAATTCGGCAACATTTACGGTCTCGAAGTCACCGAGATCCCGACCAATCTGCCGGTCATCCGCAAGGACGAGGACGACGAGGTCTACCGGACGGTCGAGGAGAAGTACAAGGCGATCGTCAAGGAGATCCGCGAGGCCAGCGCCAAGGGCCAGCCGACGCTGGTCGGCACCACCTCCATCGAGAAGTCCGAGCAGCTGGCCGAGCGCCTGCGCAAGGAAGGCTTCAAGGATTTCGAGGTGCTGAACGCCCGCCACCACGAGCGCGAGGCGGCGATCGTCGCCCAGGCCGGCAAGCCCGGCGCCATCACCATCGCCACCAACATGGCCGGCCGCGGCACCGACATCAAGCTCGGCGGCAATGCCGAGATGCGCATCGCCGATGAGCTGGGCGACATGCCGGCCGGCCCCGAGCGCGAGGCGCGGGAAAAGGAAATCAATGACGACGTCGAGCGCCTGAAGGAAAAGGCGCTGGCGGCCGGCGGCCTCTACGTGCTCGCCACCGAGCGCCATGAATCGCGCCGCATCGACAATCAGTTGCGCGGCCGTTCCGGCCGTCAGGGCGACCCGGGCCGTTCGAAATTCTTCCTGTCGCTGCAGGACGACTTGATGCGCATCTTCGGCTCCGAGCGCATGGACGGCATGCTGCAGAAGCTCGGCCTCAAGGAAGACGAGGCGATCATCCACCCCTGGATCAACAAGGCGCTGGAAAAGGCACAGAAGAAGGTCGAGGCGCGCAACTTCGACATCCGCAAGAACCTGCTGAAGTATGACGACGTCTCCAACGACCAGCGCAAGGTGGTGTTCGAGCAGCGCATCGAGCTGATGGACGGCGAAGGCCTGTCGGAAACCATCACCGAGATGCGCGAGGGCGTCATCGACGAGATCGTCGCCAAGGCCATCCCCGAAAACGCCTATGCCGAGCAATGGGATGTCGCCGGCCTGAAGGCCGAGGTCGCCGAATTCCTCAATCTCGACCTGCCGGTCGAGGACTGGGCCAAGGAAGAGGGCATCGCCGAGGACGACATCCGCGAGCGCATCACGGCTGCCGCCGACGCCGCCGCCAAGGAGCGCGCCGAGCGCTTCGGCCCCGAAGTGATGAACTATGTCGAACGCTCCGTGGTCCTGCAGACGCTCGACCATCTGTGGCGCGAGCACATCGTCAATCTCGACCACCTGCGCTCGGTCGTCGGCTTCCGCGGCTACGCTCAGCGCGACCCGCTGCAGGAGTACAAGGGCGAGGCGTTCGAGCTGTTCCAGGCGATGCTGGGCAATCTGCGCCAGGCCGTCACCGCGCAGCTGATGCGCGTCGAGCTGGTCCGCCAGGCCGCCGAAGCCCCGCCGCCGGAAGCGCCCGACATGTTCGGCACGCATATTGACGGCACCACTGGCGAGAACGACTTCGAAGGCGGCGAAACCGCCGTCCTGGTGCGCCAGGAGCAGAGCGCCGTGGTAGCCCCCGAAGACCGCGACCCGAACAATCAGGCCACCTGGGGCAAGGTCGGCCGCAACGAAGCCTGCCCCTGCGGCTCCGGCAAGAAGTACAAGCACTGCCACGGGGCTTTTGCGTAAGGACGCGCTCTTCCTTCTCCCCGTCACTATCCGGGGGTGAGGCGTGGTCCGCGCAGCGGACGAAAAGCCAATTGCTTGGCTTTTCGAACGACGAACGCCCGGAGCGATAGCGAAGGGCCGGGTGCCCGAAGGGCGGATGAGGGGCGGCGCTGAGCTCCGTGACTAGCCCAACCTCCAATTGATGAGATGACATTCCGGGCTCGGCAAAGCCCGGTGCGTTCGTAGATAATTCTTCCCGAACTTCCCGCATCAGCAGAAATTCTCGAAGCCGGCGCTGCCCCTCTTCCGCCTGCCGGCACCTTCTCCTGCTCAGGGGACGAAGGACGCCCACCCACGTTTTCTTAATGTGTCTCCGCTACACCAACGCCTGAAAAAGAGGCGGAAAACGGAGAGAGATCGGGGTGCGCTTTTCCGCGGCCACGACTGCCGGGCGGTTCTTGCCGCAGCGTTTGGCGCTGCGCGTCGGGCCGTTGCTTGGCCGCATCGACGCCGTGCTGTTCACCGCCGATGAGCGTGGCGAGGCCGGCCGCATGTCGGTCATCGCCTTCTCCATCCGCATCGTCAGCGCCGTCATCGCCTTCATCAGCCAGGTGCTGATGGCGCGCTGGATGGGTTCGTTCGAATACGGCATCTTCGTGCTGGTCTGGGTGACGATGGTGATCGTCGGCAACCTCGCCTGCCTCGGCTTCCACACCTCGGTCATCCGCTTCATCCCCGAATATCGCGAGCGCGGCCTGATGGACGAACTGCGCGGTATCGTCGTCGCCAGCCGCCTGTTCGTGCTGATCGCTTCCACCATCATCGCCGGGCTCGGCGCGCTCGGCGTCTGGCTGGCGGCACCCTGGATCGAGAACTACTACGTGATCCCCTTCATCCTCGGCGTCATCTGCCTGCCGATGATCGCGCTGTCGGATCTGTTGCAGGGCCAGGCCAGGGCGAACAGCTGGCCGCTGTTTGCCCTGTCGCCGACCTATCTGATACGGCCGGTGCTGATCCTGCTGTTCATGGCGCTGATGCTGTTCGCCGGCTACGCGGCCGATGCCAGGACGGCGATCTTCGCCTCGATCGGCGCCACCTATGTCACCACGCTCGCCCAGCTGGTCGGCGTCACGCACCGCATGGAAAGGCAGATCCCGGCCGGGCCGATGAAGGTGCATTTCGCGCAATGGTTCATCGTCTCGCTGCCGATCTTCCTGGTCGAAAGCTTCTTCTTCCTGCTCACCAATGCCGACGTGCTGATGGTCGGCGCCTATATGGATCCCAACGACGTCGCCGTCTATTTCGCCACGGTCAAGACGCTGGCGCTGGTGCATTTCGTCTATTTCGCCGTCAAGGCCGGTGTCGCCCAGCGTTATGCGCAATTCACCCATGGCGAGCCGGAGAAGCTTGCCGTCTTTGCCCGCGAGACGGTGTCGTGGACCTTCTGGCCCTCGCTGCTGATGGCGCTGCTGGTGCTGGCGCTGGGCAAACCCATGCTGGTGCTGTTCGGCCCCGAATTCACGTCGGGCTATCCGCTGCTGTTCCTGCTCGTCTTCGGCGTCGTGGCGCGCGCCGCTGTCGGCCCTTGCGAAAGCCTGCTCACCATGAGCGGCAACCAGAACATCTGCGCCGCCGTCTATGCCATGACACTGGCCTTCAACATCGGCCTCAACGTGGTGCTGATCCCGCATTTCGGCCTGTGGGGCGCCGCCATGGCCACCGCCTTCGCCATGATCTTCGAGGCCGGCGCGCTGTCCTTCACCGTCTGGCGCAAGCTCGGCATCGTCATGGCGATCTTCGTGCCTGCCAAAGGAGCCGCCTGATGGTCGCCATCCCGTTGCTCGAGGAGACCAGCGGCGGCACCGCCGGCGCCATGGTGTCCGGCCTTGCCGGGCTGGCGCGCGATCCCGATCCCGCCCATATCGAAATCCTCGCCAACAACCGGCCGGAGCGCAAGCTTGCCATCTACCCGGCGTCCGCCGGCTTCGATCTGGTCGAGGAGCTGGATTATCTGTGCGCCCGCACGGTCGAGCCGAACGTCTTCTTCAACCCGCGCTTCCTGGCGCCGGCCATGCCCCGGCTGGAGGATCGCGAGGTGCGGCTGGCGGTGATCCGCGACGGCGACGAATACCGCAACCGGCTGCGCCTGCTGGTGCCGATCTCGGTGGAACGCCCGGTGGTGCCGCTCGGCGTTCCGGTGATGCGCACCTGGTCGAGCCCGTTCGGTCCGCTCGGCACGCCGCTGATCGACCGCGACGATCCGGTTGGCGTCGTCGAGGATTTCTTTTCGATGCTGTCGCGCCCGCACCTCAAGCTGCCGAAAGTCTTCGTGCTGCCCGACATCAGGCTCGACGGTCCGGTGGCGAGCCTGCTTGACACCGTGGCCGAGACGCGTGGCCTGACGCTGGTCACCACCGGCCAGACCCCGCGCCCCGTGCTGGAGAGCGAGCTCGACGGCGATGACTATCTGAAGGCTTCGCTGCGCCCGCACCATTATCGCGAGTTCCGCCGCCTGAAACGGCGCCTTGCCGACCTCGGCAGGCTGGAGCATGTCGTGGCGCGCGGCCCCGAGGAGATCCGCCACGCCATCGAAGGTTTCCTGACGCTGGAAGCCTCCGGCTGGAAGGGCCGTGAGCGCACCGCCATGGCGATCGACCGCTTCCGCGCCGCCTTTGCCCGCGAGGCAGTGCACCGGCTGGCCGAACAGGACATGTGCCGCATCCATTCGCTGACGCTCGACGGCCGCTCCATCGCTTGCCTGATCGTCTTCGTCGAGGCCGGCGTCGCCTATACCTGGAAGACGGCCTATGACGAGACGCTGGCCGCCTATTCGCCGGGCACGCTGCTGATGATCGAGGTCACCCGGCAGCATCTCGACGATCCCAACATCATGATGACCGATTCCTGCGCGGTGCCGGATCATCCGGTGATGAGCCGGCTGTGGGCCGAACGCAAGCCGATCGGCACGCTGGTGATCGGGCTGACCCCGGACGCCGACCGGCTCGCCCGCCAGGCCGCCTCGCAGCTGCATCTCTACCGCGAGACCCGCAACATGGCCCGCCTGCTGCGCAACCGCATGAAGAGCCTGCTGAGACGGCGATAGCCATGATCCCGAACCTTCGTGGCCGCCGACGCCATGCCGCGACCTCCGCCCCCGGATTGACTGCAGGAAATCGGCCGACATCCGGTCCGGTGCAACGCATCGCCCGAAGGCTGATCGCACGGCACGATTTCACGCTCGCGAGCATTATCGTGGGCCTTTGGGTTCTGTCGGGTCTTGCCTCGGCGGCCCATGCTGCCAATGCGTCGGTCTTCCTCGAAGACCAGACCTGGACCGAACTGCGCGATCGGATCAGCGCCGGGACGACGACGATCATCGTCCCGATAGGCGGCACCGAACAAAGCGGTCCTGCCATGGCCTTGGGCAAGCACAATGTGCGGGTCAAGTTCCTGGCCGAGAAGATTGCCGGTCAACTCGGCAACGCCTTGGTCGCCCCGGTGATCTCCTATGTCCCGGAAGGAACCATCGACCCGCCGAGCGCCCATATGCGGTTTCCCGGAACGATTACCATCAGCGACAAGATTTTCGAGCAATTGCTCGAATCCGCGGCGCGCAGCTTCAAGCTGCACGGCTTCAGGACCATCGTGCTGATCGGCGACCATGGCGGCTATCAGGCCGACGAGCGCCATGTGGCCGATCGTCTGAATGCCGAATGGAGCAAAAGCCCGGTCCGGGTCTTTGCGGCGCTGCAATACTATCAGATCACCCAGGGCGCTTATGTCGACAGGCTCCTGTCGGCCGGCGCGAGGCAGTCCGAGATCGGATCCCACGCCGGATTGGCTGACACATCGCTGATGCTCGCCATCGACCCTTCCATGGTGCGCAAGGATCGCCTCGCGGCGGCGCCGAAGCTCGGCGCCGACGACGGCGTCTATGGTGGCGACCCGACACGATCGTCGGCCGAGTTTGGTCAACTCGGCGTCGACCTGATCGTCAACGGGACGACCGAAGCGATCCGCGAATTCGCAAGACAGCAGCCCAAATGATCAAGCCATATCCACGGTTCACGAGCTTCCGCGCCCTGCTCGTTTTGTTGCTTGCCCTGTCGCCGGCATCGGCTTCAGCTGGTTCATGCCCTGAGGATTGCAGCGAGCCGCCACCTGCCGGCTCTCCGGTCAATATCTACGACCATACAACCCCTGATCATTTGAGCCCCGCCACGACAGGCGCGCTGCCGCGCGTCTATGTTCCGAACCGCTCGTCCAACAGCGTATCGGTCATCGACCCCGCGACGCTCAAGGAGGTCGACAGGTTCCCTGTCGGGCGCAAGCCGCAGCACGTCGTTCCGGCCTGGGATCTCAGGACGCTCTGGGTCGCCAACAACGCCAGCGGCACCAGCAAGGGCAGCGTGACGCCGATCGACCCCAAGACCGCCAGGCCGGGTCACGAAATCCCGGTCGATGACCCCTACAACATGTACTTCATGCCGGATGGAAGTGCGGCCGTCATCGTCGATGAGGCCTATCAGCGGCTTGATCTGCGCGATCCGCAGACCATGGCGCTGAAGTCATCAATACCGACCCCGACCTGCCCTGGCATCAACCATGCCGATTTCTCCGCCGACAATGCCTACGCCATATTCACCTGCGAATACGGCGATGGCGGACTGTTGAAGGTGGACCTGAAAAACCAGAAGGTGCTCGGCCACCTCGCTTTGTCGAAGATGGGCATGCCGCAGGACATCCGGCTTTCGCCCGACGGCAAGGTCTTCTATGTCGCCGACATGATGAACGACGGCGTGTTCCTGATCGACGGAGACAGCTTTTCCGAGATCGGCTTCATCGCCACCGGCATCGGAACGCACGGCTTTGTCGTGAGCCGCGACGGGACAAAACTCTACGTTTCAAACCGTGGCTCGCACAAGATGGAGCAAGGCCGTGCAAAGGGGCCGGGCAGCGTGACCGTCATCGACTTCGCCACCCGTTCGGTCGTCGCGCAATGGCCAATACCCGGTGGCGGCAGCCCCGACATGGGCAATGTCAGCGCCGACGGCAGGCAATTGTGGTTGTCCGGCCGCTTCGACAGCGAGGTCTACATGATCGACACCACCTCGGGCGCCGTGACGAAAATCCGGGTCGGCGTCGAGCCTCATGGCCTGACGGTCTGGCCGCAGCCCGGCAGATATTCGCAGGGCCATACCGGCAACATGCGGTAGCGTTGCGTTTGCGGAAAAAATTGGTGCCCCTAGCCGGGATCGAACCAGCACTCCTTGCGGAACTCGATTTTGAGTCGAGCGCGTCTACCAATTCCGCCATAGGGGCTCAGGCCGGGCGGCCTGGATGGGCGCGGACTATACGGTCGGAGGCCTGTTCGTCAACTGGCCAAATCTCGAGATCACCAGGATGCGACCAATCTTCGCCTTTTGATTTCGTGACCGCGCTGCCATTGTGCGTCGCGGAAAATCTTTCTAGACAGGCGGCGCATCAAAGCGAGGCGCGTCCCGGCGGATGGATGGCGCGCTTTGGGTTTTTTGTTTTGTGCATGCCATTGCCCCGAAATCGCTGCGCACCGTTTGGGCGACACGCATAGGAGTGCCGATGCTTCGCGGACTTTACGACTGGACCTTGTCGCTGGCGGCCAGGAAATCCGCGGAATGGTGGCTTGCCATCATCGCCTTCATTGAAAGCTCGTTCTTCTTCGTGCCGGCCGATGTACTCTATCTTCCGATGGCGTTGGCACGCCCCGACCGCGCCTACCGCTATGCGCTGACCGCCACCGCCGCCTCGGTGCTGGGCGGCATCGCCGGCTGGATGATCGGCTATTTCGCCTACGACACCATCGCCCGTCCGATCCTGGAGCATTTCGGCGGCCTGGAGACCTTCGAGCGCTGGCAGAATTCTGGCGTCGGTCTGATGCTGGTGCTGCTTGTTACTTCCGGTCTCGCGCACCTGCCGCCAATCAAGGTCGTCACCATCCTTGCCGGCGCCCTGCACGTCAATTTGCTGATCTTCATCATCTCGGCCATCGTCGCTCGCGGCGCGCGCTTCCTGCTCCTGGCCTGGCTGCTGCGGCGCTATGGCGAATCGATCCGCGAATTTATCGAAAAGCGCCTCGGGCTGATCGCAGGCGCCGCGGCGGCTGCCCTGATTTTGCTCTATATCATCGTCAAATACGCGTTCTAAGCGGGCCGGACCAACGGACAAAAGACCCATGACAGCGACCATGAATGCCGACACCGGACGCCAGCGGACACGGACCGCCCTGTTTCTCGCCGTCGCCATGGCCGCGACCGTCGGCTCGGCGCTCGGCTTCCAGTATATTGGCGGCTATATCCCCTGCCATCTCTGCCTCGAGCAGCGCACGCCCTATTATATCGGCGCGCCGCTGATGGTGCTGGCGGTGATCGCATCGATGCTGCGGGCGCCGGCCTGGCTGACGCGCGGCTTGCTGGGCATTGGCGGCCTGTTGATGCTCTACGGCCTCTATCTCGGCGTCTATCATTCCGGCGTCGAATGGCAGTGGTGGGCCGGTCCGACCGACTGCACGGCGGGCGCCGGCCCGGTCGACACCGGCGGCAAGGGCGTGCTCGACGCGCTCGACAAATTCGTGCCGCCCTCCTGCGACAAGGCGGCTCTGCGCATCCTGGGCCTGTCGCTGGCCGGCTGGAACGCCATCGCCAGCCTCATCCTGGCCGCCGTCGCCTTCCGCGGCGCGCTGGCCCGCGATTGACGCGGATCGGGGCGATTTTCAGACCTGCTCGACGCTGAGGATGTTCATGGCTCCGTGTTCTCCAAGATACACGGCGAGACAGTCCCAGAATTCGTCGAGCAGCGCCTTTCCGTCGGCGTCAAAGTCATTTCTTGCGACAAGCAGAAGTTTCCCGTCGGCATAGGTACAGCTGGGCTGCCGGTGCCAGGTTCGGCCAGCGCGGAACTCTTGCTCTATATCGACGGCGGCTCGCGGGCCTAGCGTCGGCGCAACGTCATGGCACTCGATGGTGATCTTGTACATGCGTCGGCCAATCGGCTCTGCTCACCGACACTATGGTTCCAGCTCGACATCCCAGTAGAGATAATCCATCCAGCTTTCATGCAGATGGTTCGGCGGGAACAGGCGGCCGTTGTTGTGCAGATCATGCACGGTCGGCTGATAGGGCTTCTGCAGCGGCCACATCTTGGCATGCGCCGGCATCATGCCGCCCTTTCTCAGATTGCAGGGCGAGCAGGCGGCGACGACATTCTCCCAGGTCGTCGCACCGCCGCGATGGCGGGGGATGACGTGGTCGAAGGTCAGGTCGTCGGGCGTGCCGCAATACTGGCACTGGAAGCGGTCGCGCAGGAAGACGTTGAAGCGGGTGAAGGCCGGGTGCCTGGACGGCTTCACATAGGCCTTCAGGCTGACCACGCTCGGCAGCTTCATCGAGAAGGTCGGCGAGGACACCGCATGCTCGTATTCGGCGACGATGTTCACACGGTCGAGGAACACCGCCTTGATGGCGTCCTGCCAGGACCAGAGCGACAGGGGGTAGTAGCTGAGCGGACGGTAATCCGCGTTCAGCACCAGTGCTGGAAGCCCATCCGGAGATACGGCAACCGTCACGTGTTTACCTCCTTGGTTCTAGACCCGAACGGCGCGGATACTGTAAGCCCGACATGACAGGGATGTGAAGCGGATTGTCGCTTGCCCAAAGCGTCAAAAAACCCCGATTTTTATGCTTTTTTGTAGATTCAGGACGGCGGCGCGGCATCCCTGCCCCTGGTTTCGCGATAATAGGACCAGAAAAGCCGCGATGCGACACCTCGCCACGGGCTCCATGATTCGGCCAATGCGATCAGTGTTTTCTCCGGCGGACGCGGGTCGATACCGAGCGCATGGCCGACCGCGCTTTGCAGCGCAACGTCACGCGCGGGGAAAATGTCGGGGTGCCCGGCGGCAAACAGAAGGTACACTTCCGCCGTCCACGGACCGATACCGGGCACCGCCGTCATCGCGGTGATCGCCTCGGTCGCGTCGAGCGAACAGAGGTGATTGAGGTCGAGCCCGTCGGCCACCGCCTGGGCAACCGCGATCAGTCCGCGCTGCTTGGGCCGCGACAGGCCTGCCTCGCGAAACATGTCCTCGCCGGCGGCCAGGATCGCCTGCGGCGTCAGCGGATCGACGAGTTTCGTCAGCCGGCCGAAGATGGCGTCGGCGCTCGCCCGCGACACTTGCTGCGAGACGACGATCGAGGCCAGGCTCCTGAATCCCGGCTCCGAAAGCCGGAGCGGCACCTCGCCGGCCATGCCGCGCACCTTTTCCAGGCGCGGGTCGATGATGCAAAGCGCATCGAGCCCCCGCGCAATGTCGTCCAGTGTCGCGATGCGTTGCATGGTATCCTTGTCCGCCAATGTGCAGCAAAGTAGCAACCGCCAAAAGCACAGCACAACCCGATTGCCGCCTCAGACATGACGCTCCTGACATTCCGCTTCGCGCCCAGCCCCAACGGCGAACTGCATCTCGGCCATGCCTATTCGGCGCTGCTCAACCAGAAGCTCGCGCAGACCCACGACGGCCGCCTGCTGCTGCGCATCGAGGACATCGACACCACGCGCTGCACGCCGCAATTCGAAGCCGGCGTGCTTGCCGACCTGAAGTGGCTGGGCCTTGGCTGGGAAGAGCCGGTGCGCCGCCAGTCGGAGCATTTCGCCGAATATCAGGCGGTGCTCGACCGGCTGATCCGCGAGGACCTCGTCTACCCCGCCTTCATGAGCCGTGGCGAGATCAGGGCATTCATAGCCGACAGCGAAAAGCGCGGGCGTGACTGGCCGCGCGATCCCGATGGCGTGCCGCTCTATCCTCCGTCCGACAAGGCGTTGCCGCTGAAGGAACGCAAACGGCGTATCGCCGAAAACGAGCCCTTCGCCTGGCGACTTGATGTCGATGCCGCTGTTACACGCGTAGGCAGGGACCTCGCATGGACCGAATTCAGCGATGAGACGCTATCGGCGACGCGCTCGGTCGAGGCCCGCCCGCAGGACTGGGGCGACGTGATCGTGGCGCGCCGCGACATCCCGACCAGCTACCACCTGGCCGTCATTGTCGACGACGCCCTGCAAGCGGTCAGCCATGTCGTGCGTGGGCAGGACCTGTTTTCCGCCACAGGCGTACAGCGCCTGCTGCAGGAATTTCTTCGGCTTCCGCAACCCGCCTATTTCCACCATCGGCTCATCCTTGGGCCGGACGGGCGGAAACTGTCGAAAAGCCTTGGCGACATCGGCCTTGGCAAGCTGCGCGAGGCCGGCGCATCGCCTGACGACGTCAGACGGATGGTCGGTCTCTGAGCCGGTGGAGCTCTGGGCACGCGTGACGAATCCGCCACCGATTGAATTCCGGTGATGCATGGATCAATCGTTTCGTTTTGCGCGCCGGGTAGAACGGGATTAGAGCAGCGCCACGGTCAGTTTTTCACCAGCGTGGCGGTCTCCGGAAAATGCAAAGCATCAAGCGGTTCATCCCCGCCACCTTCGTCGTCCTGTGGGCAACGGGCTTCATCGGCGCGCGCTATGCCATGCCATGGGCGGAGCCGTTCACCTTCCTCGCCGCCCGTTTCGTCATAGCGGCCATCCTGCTGGCAGCCCTGATGCCCGTTCTGGGTTCGAAGCGAGCCACCCGCAAGGAGGCGCTACACGCCACCGGCGCCGGCGTGCTGATGCATGGTGTCTATCTCGGCGCCGTCTTCTGGGCCATCCACAGGGGCATGCCGGCCGGGTTTTCGGCCCTGATCGTCGGCCTGCAGCCGCTGATCACCGCGGTGCTTGCCGGCAAGTTCCTGGGAGAAGCGATCCTGCCGCGCCACTGGCTCGGCCTTGGCATTGGCCTGATCGGCATCGTCATCGTGCTGTGGCCAAAGCTTGGCGCGCTCGGTGGTGGCGTGACCGCGGCGACGCTGACCGCCTCGCTGGTCTCGGTGCTCGGCATGAGCGCCGGCACCATCTGGCAGAAGCGTTTTGCTTCCGGCGGCGACCTCGTCGCCGCGACAATGTGGCAATATGTCGGCGGCGCCTCGCTGATGATCCTGGCCGCGCTCGCCTTCGAAACGCACACCGTCATCATCAACGGCGAACTGATCTTCGCCATGGCCTGGCTGGTGCTGGTGCTGTCGCTCGGCGCCATCTTCCTGCTGATGGTGATGATCCGCGACGGCGAAATGTCGAAAGTCGCCTCGCTGTTCTACCTGGTGCCGGCGGTGACGGCGGTCATCGCCTGGGCGCTGTTCGACGAACAGCTCAACGCGCTGCAGATCGTCGGCATGGCGATCACCACCTTCGGCGTCGGCCTGGCGACGGCGCGGCCGGCCAAGGGAAGAATTGAGGGATTGAAAAGAACTGAGGAATTGAGGAATTGAGGAATTGAGGAATTGAGGAATTGAGGAATTGAGGAATTGAGGAATTGAGGAATTGAGGAATTGAGGAATTGAGGAAGAAGCACACGGCGCCAGATATGGCCCCTTTTTTCTTCAATTCTCCAGTTCTTCAATTCCCCAATTCCTCATCGGCGCCGCCTCATCCGACCCGGGCACGCGCCTCGAGATAGCGACTGATCGCGGCATTGAGCTCGCCGCCGAGGATGAAGATCGCCGAGACGATGTAGAGGAAGACCACCGCGATCATGATCGAGGCCAACCCGGCGTAAGTCGTCACATAGGACGAGAAATGGTCGAGATAGGTGGCGAACATCGTCGAGCCGATGAGCCATGCGGCCAGTGTGAAGACGATGCCCGGCACCAGCGAGACGAAGCGGCGCTTGCCGGCCGGCAGCCAGTAGTGCACGGCAAACAGCCCGCCGATGATGACGGCCGAGGCAATGACGTAGCGCCACAGCGTGATCGTGCCGGTATAGGGCTTTATCCATTCGAAATGCGCCTCCGCCAGCCGCGCCAGCAGGGGTGCGAACACCAGAAGCACGCTGATCGCCAGGAAGCCGGCCGTCGCGATCAGCACGAAGAAGATGCTCTGCACGCGGCGATAGATGATGCCGCGCGTCTCGGTGACGCGATAGGCGCGGTTGAGCGAAGTGCGTAGCGCCTCGATGCCGTTCGAGGCAAAATAGGCGGCAAGCAGCACGCCATAGGTCAACAGGTCGGTGCGCCGGACGGTCAGCACGTTCAGCACCTCATGCGCGATCGGCTTGGCGATCTGATCGGGCCAGGTGTCGAAGACCAGGTGCACGGCCGTGTCGGCAAAGGCCTGGGCGCCGAGGAAGCTGCCCAGCGTCGTGGCGAAGATCAGGAACGGAAACAGCGCCATCAGCGAGGTAATCGCCAGATGGCTGGCCATCGCCCAGCCGTCATCGGTGTTGAAATGGCCGAGCGCGTCGTAGAGCACGCGGCGCAGGGCGACTATATTCCGCAACAAGAACCCGCGTTCCCTTCGATTGTCTCGACGCCGCGAATATGGGAAGTGAATGCGGCAAATGGCAACCCTTGGCGAAACCACGAGTCCGACGGCGCAGCAATTGCGCACCATCATCATCACCGGCGCCTCGTCCGGCATAGGGGCATATTGCGCCCGGGCACTCAAGGCGGAAGGCTGGCGGGTCTTTGCAACAGCCCGAAAACCCGAGGACATCGCCGCCCTCGAAAGCGACGGCATCGAGGCTTTCTATCTCGATTACAGCGAACCGGACTCCATTGCAGCCCTGGTAACGGCGGTGCTCGAGCGCACCGGCGGCCGGCTCGATGCCCTGTTCAACAACGGCGCCTACGCCCAGGCCGGTGCGGTCGAGGATCTGTCGGTGACCGCGCTCAAGCAGCAATTCGAGGTCAATTTCTTCGGCTGGCATGACTTGACCCGCCGCCTGGTTCCGATGATGCGCCGTCAGGGTCACGGCCGCCTCGTCCATTGCTCGTCGATCCTCGGTCTGGTGCCGGTGCGCTTTCGCGGCGCCTATTCGGCATCCAAACATGCGCTCGAGGCGCTGATGCTCTGCCAGCGCCAGGAACTGGTCGGCAGCGGCGTCCATGTTTCACTGATCGAACCGGGGCCGGTGAAATCGAAAATCGCCAGCAACGGCCTGCCCTGGTTCCTGAAAAACATCGACATCGACAATTCCGTGCACAGGGCGGACTATGCCGCGCAGCTGGAGCGGCTGCGCGCCGGCGGCAGCCAATCGGCGCTGAAGCCCGGGCCGGAAGTGGTCCACAAGGTTCTGCGTCATGCCCTTCTGTCGCCGCGCCCGCGTCCGCACTATGTGGTAACTGTGCCGGCCAGAATCGGCGCGGCGCTCAAACGCATCCTGCCGGCATCGATGCTCTACCGCCTGATGGCCAAACGCGCCTGAACGCGAAACAACTGGAAACGCAACAATGGCAACCGTCTTCAACATCCTCGCCATTCTGGTCATGGCCGCCGTGGCGATCGTGCTGATCCGAGGCCTCGTCAACATGATGCGTGGCGGTTCGAGCGTCACCTCGAACAAGCTGATGCAGGCGCGCGTCATGCTGCAGGCCGTGGCGCTGTTGCTGATCCTGCTGGCCGTGTATTTCACCCGCAAGTGAGGCCGTTCGGGAGGCGACATGGTCAAGCTCAACAAGATCTACACCCGCACCGGCGATGACGGCACGACGGGTCTCGGCACTGGTGAGCGGCGGCTGAAATCCGACCTGCGGGTGGACGCCTACGGCACGGTCGACGAAGCCAATGCCTGCATCGGCATGGCGCGCGTGCATACCGCAGCGAACCACCCGGCGATCGATGCCATGCTGTCGCGCATCCAGAACGATCTCTTCGACCTCGGCGCCGATCTCGCCGTGCCCGATGACGGCAAGCCGCTTGGCTACGAGCCGCTGCGTATCGTTGCCGCGCAGACCGACCGCGTCGAGAAGGACATCGACCTCCTCAACAAGGATCTTCAGCCGCTCAAATCCTTCGTGCTCAACGGCGGCACGCCGGCGGCGGCGGCGCTGCATCTGGCCCGCACGGTGGCGCGGCGGGCCGAACGGCTGATGGTGGCGCTGGCTCAAGACCCGGGCGAGCACGTCAACCCTGAGGGGTTGAAATACATCAACCGCGTCTCGGATTTCCTGTTTGTCGCCGCCCGGGCGGTCAATGACAATGGAAATGCCGACGTGCTATGGGTTCCCGGCAAGAACCGCTGAGCTGAACGGATCGAAAAGGCGGGAGGGGACCAGGCACGCATGTTCATCCCGCTTTACGACACAAACAGGCTGCGCCACATCCGCCTGCAATATGTGACGATCGGCCTGATCGTGGTCAACGCGCTGGTCTATTGCGCCACGGCACTCGGCGGCGAGAACTTCACCAATGCCGCCGTGCTTGGCCTCGGCTTTATTCCGTCCGTGGTTCACAACACGGCCGAGCTTGATCCTCGGTTCATCATCATTCCGGAAAGCCTGAGCTACCTTACCTATTCCTTCCTGCATGCGGACATCTTTCATCTTGGCGGCAACATGCTGTTCCTGTGGGTGTTCGGCGACAATGTCGAGGACGCGCTCGGCCACATCCGCTACCTGATCTTCTATCTCCTGTGCGCCATCGCCGGCGCCGCCTTCCAGGGGCTTGTCGCCTGGGATTCGCAGGTGCCGCTGATCGGCGCCTCCGGCGCCATCGCCGGCGTGGTCGTCGCCTATCTGATCCTCTATCCCAGGGTTAAGGTCTGGGTCCTGGCCTTTGCCCGCATCCCGCTGCGCATTCCGGCCTTCATCCCGCTTATCCTGTGGGTGCTGTTCCAGGTCTTCATGTTCGCCGCCGGCGGCGAGGACCAGATTTCCTGGGCCTGCCATATTGGCGGCATCATCGCCGGCGCGGTGCTGGTGCTGGTCCTGCGCAGCCGCGGCGTGCCGCTTTTTGCCGGCGCGGACGAGGATGCCGTGGCTCCCAAGCTCGACCAGCCGCCGGTTGCTGCCGAACCAGCGGCGCCTGAACCGCAGGCCACCACGACGCGCTGGGGCCGGGGAACCCCCCCTGGCCCAAACTGAACCGATTTGAGCCGCTTTCGGCGTATTGACGGCAAGGGTTGCCGCAACTACGGAAACGTCTCCGTCCGAGCCCCAAGGCTGTTAAGGAGCAGTCCAAGACGGGCAAAGACCAGAATTTCCATCCGGAATGTCGGCTTTCGACAACTCAGAAGGGGCGCAAGCTGTTATAGCGCGCCCAACTAGCGTGAAGAGGTGACAGGCAAATGAAGATCCTTGTGCCCGTGAAGCGGGTTGTGGATGCGAACGTCAAGGTTCGCGTGAAGGCCGACGGTTCGGCGGTGGAACTCGCCAACGTCAAGATGGCGATGAACCCGTTCGATGAGATCGCGGTGGAAGAGGCGATCCGGCTCAAGGAAGCCGGCAAGGCGGAGGAGATCATTGTCGTCTCGATCGGCCCCCAGCAGGCGCAGGAAACCCTGCGCACCGCGCTCGCCATGGGCGCCGACCGCGCCATCCTGGTCAAGACCGACGAGCAGACCGAGCCGCTCGGCGTCGCCAAGGTGCTGAAGGGCGTCGTCGAGGCCGAACAGCCCGGCCTCGTCATTCTCGGCAAGCAGGCGATCGACGACGATTCCAACCAGACCGGCCAGATGCTGGCGGCCCTGCTCGGCTGGGCGCAAGGCACTTTCGCCTCCAAGGTTGTGCTCGACGGAGACAAGGCCAAGGTAACGCGCGAAGTCGACGGCGGCCTGCAGACGGTGGAATTGAAGATGCCGGCGATCGTCACCGCCGACCTGCGCCTCAACCAGCCACGCTACGCCTCGCTGCCCAACATCATGAAGGCCAAGAAGAAGCAGCTCGACGAAAAGACCCCGGCCGACTACGGCGCCGACGTCAAGCCGCGGCTGAAGGTCATCAAGACCGAGGAGCCGGGCGGCCGCAAGGCGGGCGTTAAGGTCAAGAGCGTGGCCGAACTGGTCGACAAGCTGAAGAACGAAGCCGGCGTTTTGTAAGGAAATCCGATGAGGCCGGCCTGCAAACGGCCGGTTTCTCCGCTTCCGGTGCTCACGTACAAAAGTACGCTCCGCTCCGGTTCTCGAAACCAACCGTTTTCGACTCGGCCTGACCGGATTTCAGGGAGCCTCGAAAACGAAAGTCAGGAATATCATCAATGGCTATTCTTCTGATCGCTGAACACGACAATGCCAGCCTTTCCGACCAGACCGCCAAGGCGCTTTCGGCGGCCCTGCAGATCGGCTCGGACGTGCATGTGCTGGTGGCCGGCAAGGGCGCCAAGGGTGCGGCGGACGTTGCCGCCAAGCTCAAGGGCGTCGGCAAGGTGCTGCTTGCCGAAGCAGACGAGCTCGCCGAGCGCCTCGCCGAACCGACGGCAGCCCTCGTCGTGTCGCTTGCTGGCGGTTACGACGCCATCATCGCGCCGGCGACCTCGTCGGGCAAGAACGTTGCGCCGCGCGTCGCGGCCCTGCTCGATGTCGCGCAGGTCTCCGAGATCATCGAAGTGGTCTCGCCGGACACGTTCAAGCGCCCGATCTATGCCGGCAACGCCATCCAGACCGTGCAATCGACAGACGCCAAGAAGGTCATCACCGTGCGCACCGCCTCCTTCCAGGCGGCGCCCGAGGGTGGCTCGGCCGCGGTCGAGACCGTCAAGGCGGCAGCTAATCCCGGCCTGTCCACCTTCGTCGAGAACAAGCTCTCGGAGACGGACCGCCCGGAACTGACCTCGGCAAAGATCATCATCTCGGGCGGCCGCGCGCTCGGCTCGTCGGAGAAGTTCCAGGAGGTCATCCTGCCGGTCGCCGACAAGCTCGGTGCGGCGGTCGGCGCCTCGCGTGCCGCTGTCGATGCCGGCTACGCACCGAACGACTGGCAGGTCGGCCAGACCGGCAAGGTGGTCGCTCCGGACCTCTACATCGCGGTCGGCATCTCCGGCGCCATCCAGCATCTCGCCGGCATGAAGGATTCCAAGGTCATCGTCGCCATCAACAAGGACGAGGAGGCGCCGATCTTCCAGGTTGCCGACTACGGCCTCGTCGGCGATCTCTTCGTCATTCTGCCGGAGTTGCAGAAGGCGCTTTGACGCTCTCTGGCAAAGCGTATTAAATGCTTAGGGTGGGGTAGACGAAGTCGCCCCGCCCTTTTAGTTTGCACCGCACAAAAAGCAGGCTGCAAAAGCCTTTGGACGGGATCGGTGTAATGAGCAAGATCGAGACGATCGGCATCATCGGCGCAGGCCAGATGGGTGGGGGTATCGCCCATGTCTCCGCGCTTTCGGGCTACAAGGTGCTGATCTACGATATTTCGCCCGACCGCATTGAAAAGGGCATCGCCACCATCAGCGGCAACATGGCCCGCCAGGTGGGCTCCGGCAAGCTCGACGAGAAGCTGCGCAACCAGGCGATGGCGCGCATTGCCTCCGCACCGACGATGGCCGATCTTGCCGGCGCCGATCTGGTGATCGAGGCGGCGACCGAGGACGAGACGGTCAAGCGCAAGATCTACGCGCAGCTCTGTCCGCAGCTCAATCCCGAAGCCATACTGGCGACCAACACCTCGTCGATCTCGATCACGCGGCTCGCCGCGCAGACCGACCGGCCGGAGCGCTTCATCGGCATACATTTCATGAACCCGGTGCCGCTGATGAAGCTGGTCGAGCTGGTGCGCGGCATCGCCACCGAGGATCAGACCTTCGAGGCCGCCAAGACCTATGTGAAGCAGCTCGACAAGACGATCACGGTCTCGGAGGATTTCCCGGCCTTCATCGTCAACCGCATCCTGCTGCCGATGATCAACGAGGCGATCTACACGCTCTATGAGGGTGTCGGCTCCGTCGACGCCATCGACACCGCCATGCGGCTCGGCGCCAATCATCCGATGGGACCGCTGCAGCTGGCCGATTTCATCGGCCTCGACACCTGCCTGTCGATCATGCAGGTGCTGCATGACGGCCTGTCGGATTCGAAGTATCGCCCCTGCCCGCTGCTGGTGAAATATGTCGAAGCCGGCTGGCTCGGCCGCAAGACCGGGCGCGGTTTCTACGACTATCGCGGCGAGCACCCCGTTCCGACGCGCTAGGCCAATTCCACGAAAAGAGTGAACGGTTTCCCGGGAAGAGCGCGAAGCGCTTTCGCTTGGGAATTGCGTTAAAACAAAGAGATAGAGCGCGTCCGTTCACGACGCCGCGGCAAGCGGCGCCTGCGGCTCCGACTTGTCGTCGGGCGCCACGCAGACGCACCCGCGGCCGGCCGCCTTGGCGGCATAGCAGGCGGCGTCGGCCCTTGCGATGATCTCGTCCGCTTCGCCGCAATTGGCGTTGATTGCGGCAACACCGATGCTGGCGCCGATGGCATGCGGCCGGTCATCCCAGCTGAAGTTCAATCCCGCTATCGCATCGATGATGGAGCGCGCCGCGACCCTGGCGCCGGCGGTCGAGCCCGATTTCAGGATGACCGCGAATTCGTCGCCGCCCAGGCGCGCGACGAGGTCTTCGGGCCCGACTACGCCACGCACGGCCTGTGCGACCCGCTTCAGCAAGGCGTCTCCGGCGGCGTGACCGCCGGTGTCGTTGACCAGCTTGAAATGGTCGAGGTCGATGAACATGAACTGATGGCGGCTGCTGCCAGCCCCGGCGGCATCCTTGCGGGCCTGAACGACCAGCTCCTCCATGGTGCGGATGAAGCTCGAGCGATTGGCAAGGCCGGTCAGCGCATCATGCGCGGCGGCGTGTGCAAGCTGCCGCTGCAGGGCGCGTGCATCGGTAAAATCCTGGAAAACGATGACCAGCCCGCAGAATTCGTTGCGCTCGTTCATGATCGGCGACACGACCTGACGGATACTGCAGCGTGTGTCGTCGCGGCGGACCAGCACGGCGCGGCTGTTCTGGTCGGAGGGCGTCTCCGCACCGATCGCCGGCCGTGTCACGCCGATCCTGTGTCCCGTCTCCTCGTCCACCGCCCAATAGACATGACCGAGCGTCTTGCCGAGAGCCGCCTCCGTCGGGACGCCGGTCAGCTTCTCGGCAACCGGATTCATGAAGGTGACGCGGTTCGCCGCATTGGTACAGATGACGGCATCGCCGATCGATTGCAGCGTCACCCGGAGCCGCTCTTTCTCGTCGGCCAGCATTGCCGCCGATACGGTCAGACGCTCCTCGGCCTCCTTGCGCCGGGTGATGTCGGTCAGGCTGCCGATGGCCCGGATCAGACGCCCGTCCCCGTCACGCTCGATGGCCTTGCCGCGGTCGAGGATCCAGATCCAGCGGCCGTCCTTGTGACGCATCCTGAACTCGGCCTCGAAGAACTCTGTCTGGCCGTCTAGATGGGCGCGATCCGCCTCGGCGACGGTTTCGCGGTCGTCGGGATGGATCATCGTCAGCCAAAGATCGGGGTCGCCGTCGAGTTCGCCATCCGCATAACCCAGCATCTTGACCCAGGTCGAGGAGTAGGTCGTGCCGCCCTTGCGGATGTCGAGATCCCAGACGCCCTGGCCGGCGCCGGCAAGCGCGAAATTCCAGCGCGTTTCGGCCTCGGCGATACGCGCCTCGGCCTGTTTGCGCGCGTCGATGTCCTCGATCTGTGAAACGAGATAGAGCGCGCGGCCGCTCTTCTCCTCTCGAATGACGGAGCCGGCGAGATGCGCCCAGACGGCTGTACCGTCCTTCTTGAGGTAGCGCTTCTCGAATTGGAAGGCGTTGACCGTGCCAGCTTTGATGCCTTCCATGGTCTCCCGCCCGACATGCAGGTCGTCGGGGTGCGTGATCTGGAAGAAGGTCAGCGCCTCGATCTCTTCGCGGCTGTAGCCGAGCATCGAGGCGAACGCCGGATTGGTTTGCACAATGCGCCCATCGAGGCCGACGACGGCGATGCCGATTGCCGAGTCCTCCATCGCCTGGCGGAAGCGCTGCTCGCTCTCGGCGATCTGCCGCCGATCTTTCGAGATGCGGCCGATGAAAAGACAGGCGAAGAAAAGCGCGCCGATTGTCATCGCGACCGACATTTGAAGGCAAAGTCTGAGCGCTTCCGCGCCAAGGTCCAGCCTCGACAGCACGACCAGGACCGCGGCCACGGCGAAGCCGGCCACGAGCAACGCCGGAGTTGCATGTTTGTCGAGCCTGATCGGTCCTCGCAGTCTCACGATCCGTGCCACCCCCGTGGGCAATCGCTTTTTTCTCGAGAGAACCCTGAAGGATCGATTTTAAGGAAAGGTTGCGTGGAGGTACCGCGATATGGTCAACCGGCAAACAATCGCCGGCATGATTAAGGATCGGTGTGCACGGGGTGTGGTCGCTTCTATCCTGCTACCAGCGCACGAAAAACCGTCCGCCGAGCGCGCCGAGCAAGGTGAGAAGGGCGATCGCGATCGTGTACCAGGTGGCGACGAAAAGCGGCGAATCGTCGAAACAGTGCGCGGCATAGAAGGTCGCCGCCAGCCCGCCGGCGAGCAACCCCGCCACCGCGCCGGCAAGCACCGGCCGTGTCGGCGCGCCATAGCGCAGCATCCACAGGAAGATGGCCAGCGGGCCGATGCCGATCAGCGGGATGAAGCCCATGCAGATCATCATGTTGGAGCCGATCATCCTGGTGCCCCACAACGCCTCCGGCACCATGAAGAGCTCCAGAACCACCGCCACGGCCACCAGCAGAGGGGCTGCGGCCATCCAGGCCACGGCCCTGGCCGTTGAGGCGCCAGGTGTCGACAGCGCCCGGATCAGGCCGAAGGCGGTGACGGCAAGCACGATGGTGAAAACGAATTTGGACAGGAAGCGCATCGTGTGCGCGGCCACCATGAAGTCGGGGCGCGGGCCGATCGTCAGCAGGAAAACGACTGCCGCGATGACAATGGCCGCGCCAGCCGCCAGCCACCAGGCCGAGCGCAGCGGCATCGCCTTGCTGCTTGTATCGGCGTCTAGCGCCTTGATGAGATCCTCGGTCCTCATGTCATTCCCGCCCGGATCGCCCCTGCCCGAATCGCTTGGCTATGGCGGCTAGCCCGCGATGCAACGACACACGCACCGCCGTCTCGCTGATGCCGAACTTCGCTGCCGTCTCGCCGATCGAGCGGCCTTCCACGGATACCGCCGAAACCACTGAACGCTGTCCCGGCGGCAGCCCGTCCAGGGCCCTGTTGATGTCGCGCTCGCTGACGGTTTCGGTTTCCGGTTCGGCGAAGGTCTCCGCAATATCGTCGACATCGATTTCGATGCGCCGACCGCGCCGCCGGAACGCATCGATCAGCTTGAAGCGGGCAATCGCATAGATCCACGGCAGCACCGGCGCGTCCTGGCGCCAGGTATGCCGTTTCACATGAATGGCCAGCAAGGTTTCCTGCACGACATCCTCGGGATCGACTCCGCCCTGCACGATCTTGCGCCGGACAAAGCCGCGCACCAGCGCGGCAATCCGGTGCAGAAAGTCGGCATAGGCCTTTTCATCTCCGGCGATCGCGGCCCGCAACAGCCGGGAAAGCTCGGCCTCGTCCTTGCCGCTCACAAGAGTTCACTCCCCCGATTTTCGTGCCTCGGCACTGATTTGTTACGTGGCCGGCGAAATAATGTCCAAGCCAAACTGCGGGCAAATCACGAAAGTTTGCGGGTCCTGGAGGCTCAGCCTCAGGCCGGACGACCTCATGGGCCTTGCTCGTACGTCTTGCGGAAACCGTCGGTCCGGGATGCCATCACATGGAATTGTCCGCCTCGCGCCGCTCTTTGTGCCTCAGCGACCGATTGAAGCAGGCCAACAATGTTGACTATTCGTGTCATGTATCGATAGGTGCGGCGTGCCAAGACCAACGAAAGCGAGGATGACGCCATGAGATACACCCTTTCCGCCCTTGTCGGCGCCACCGCACTTGCAATCGGCCTGGCCGCCGGCCCGGCGAGGGCCGAGGATGCCGGCATCATCGTCTACAACGCCCAGCACGAAAGCCTGGGCAAGGAATGGGCCGAAGGTTTCACCAAGGAGACCGGCATCAAGGTCACGCTGCGCAATGGCGGCGACAGCGATTTCTCCAACCAGATCGTCGCCGAAGGGGCCGCCTCGCCCGCCGACGTGTTCCTGACGGAGAATTCGCCCGCCATGGTGCTGGTCGAGAATGCCGGCCTGTTCGCGCCCGTCGGTGCCGACACGCTGGCACAGGTGCCGCAGGACTATCAGGCGGCCAGCGGCAAATGGGTGGGCGTGGCCGCGCGCAGCACTGTCTTTGCCTACAACACGACCAAGCTCAAGACCGAGCAGTTGCCCAAGTCGCTGCTCGACCTCGCCGATCCGAGCTGGAAGGGCCGCTGGGCGGCCTCGCCGTCGGGCGCCGATTTCCAGGCCATCGTCAGCGCGCTGCTGCAGCTCAAGGGCGAGGCCGCCACGGCAGACTGGCTGAAAGCGATGAAGGAGAACTTCACCGCCTATAAGGGCAACAGCACGGTGATGAAGGCGGTCAACGCCGGCGAGATCGAAGGCGGGGTGATCTACCACTATTACTACTTCGGCGATCAGGCCAAGACCGGCGAGAACAGCAAGAACGTCGCACTGCACTATTTCAAGAACCAGGATCCAGGCGCCTTCGTCTCGGTCTCGGGCGGCGGCGTGCTCGCCTCGAGCAAGCATCAGAAGGAAGCCCAGGCCTTCCTGAAATGGGTGACCGGCAAGGGCGGCCAGGATGTGCTGAAGAACGGAAACTCCTTCGAATACGCCGTCGGCAAGGGTGCCGAGTCCAACCCGAAGCTCGTTCCGCTGGCCGACCTGCAGGCACCGAAAGTCGACGCCACGACGCTGAACTCCAAGAAGGTCACCGACCTGATGACGGCAGCCGGCTTGCTTTAGTTGCCGTTCGTCCTAATAAGGACAAACCGACCGTGCTCCCGCGGGAATCCACCTTCCGCGGGAGCGTTTTGTTTTCGAGATGGCATTCGTCGATGACGACACGCTGCGTTCCTGACCTCCGACCGTGGTCCCTCGATTGCCGGCACGCCGCCGCAACCGTCGGGCGTCCGAGCTGATGCAGTCCGCCGTAGATCTCGGGCGCGCCGGCTTGCCGTCGAAGATGCGCCGAATGCCGCATCGGCGGGCGGCACGCTGGCTTGTCTCCGCCGCCGTCTTCGTCGCGCTGTTCGCCCTTTTGCCGCTTGCCTTCATCGTCTGGATCGCGGTGCAGACCGGCTGGGAGACCGTGTCGGCGCTGGTCTTCAGGCCGCGCGTCGGGGAACTGCTGGTCAACACCACGCTGCTGGTGCTGCTGACCGTGCCGATCGCCATCATACTGTCTGTCGCGCTGGCCTGGCTGACCGAGCGCAGCGACCTGCCCGGCGCCAGGCTGTGGGCCTGGCTGTGCGTGGCGCCGCTCGCTATCCCCGCTTTCGTGCACTCCTATGCCTGGATCACCATGGTGCCTGGCCTGCATGGCCTGTGGGCCGGCGTGCTGGTGTCCGTGATCGCCTATTTTCCCTTCCTCTATCTGCCCATATCGGCAGCGCTGCGCCGTCTCGATCCGGCCCTGGAGGACGCGGCAGCCGCCCTTGGCCTTGGGCCATCGCGCGTCTTCTGGCGTGTCGTGATGCCGCAACTCAGGCTTGCCATCTGCGGCGGCTCGCTGCTGGTCGGACTGCATCTGCTGGCCGAATACGGCCTCTATGTCTTCATCCGCTTCGACACCTTCACCACGGCGATCGTCGACCAGTTTCAATCGACCTTCAACGGACCGGCCGCCAACATGCTGGCAGGCGTGCTGGTGACCTGCTGCTTCGTGCTTCTGGGCCTCGAAGTGCTGGTGCGCGGCGAGGAGCGTTATGCCCGTGTCGGCGCCGGCGCGGCGCGTTCCCAGCAGCGCACGAACCTCGGCCGCGCCACCATGCCGAGCCTGCTCTTGCTGGTCGCCACCACGCTGCTGGCGCTCGGCGTGCCGTTCGTGACCATCGGCCGCTGGCTCATCGCCGGCGGCGCCGAGGTCTGGCGTCTCGACGAGATTGGCCTGGCGCTCGGCCAGACGCTGTTCCTGTCGCTTGCCGGGGCACTGCTTGCCACTGTCGCCGCCATGCCGATGGCCTGGATCTCGATCCGCGCCCCAGGGCCGCTGCAGCGCCTGCTGGAAGGTTGCAACTACATCGTCGGATCGCTACCGGGTGTCGTCATTGCGCTGGCGCTGGTCACCATCACCGTGAGCATTGCGCTTCCGCTCTATCAGACCCTGTTCACCATCCTGGTCGCCTATGCCCTCATGTTCCTGCCGCGCGCCCTGGTCAGCCTGCGCGCCTCGATCGCCCAGGCGCCGGTCGAGCTCGAGCGCGCCGCGTCCAGCCTCGGCAGGCGTCCGCTCAACGCGCTGTGGTCGACGACCATCCGCCTGTCGGCCCCTGGTGCCGCGGCCGGCATGGCGCTGGTGGCGCTCGGCATCATGAACGAACTGACCGCGACCCAGATGCTGGCACCGAACGGCACCCGCACGCTGGCGATGGCATTCTGGTCCTACAGCAGCGAGATCGACTACGCCTCGGCGGCCCCCTACGCCTTCATCATGGTGGCGATGTCGCTGCCCCTGACCTGGCTGCTCTATGTCCAGTCGAAACGGATGGCCGGACGATGAGCTTTCTCGAAATCCGCGGTTTGCACAAGCATTACGGCCCGGTCGCCGCATTGGCCGGTGTCGACCTCGATGTCGCCAGTGGCAGCCGCACCGCGATCGTCGGCCCCTCCGGCTGCGGCAAGACCACTTTGCTGCGGCTGATCGCCGGCTTCGAGGCACCGGACCAGGGCCGCATCGTGCTCGGTGGCGAGGTGCTGGCCAATGGCGGCGCCGCCGTCCCGGCGCATCGCCGCGGCATCGGCGTGGTGGCGCAGGACGGCGCCCTGTTCCCGCATCTGACCATCGGCGACAATATCGGTTTCGGCATGGGCCGCGGCGATGACAAACGCGCCGAGCGCATCGTCGAGTTGGCCTACATCGTCGGGCTCGACAAGGCGATCCTCAAGCGCCGCCCGCACGAGCTTTCCGGCGGCCAGCAGCAGCGCGTGGCGCTCGCCCGCGCCATGGCGATGAAGCCGCGGCTGATGCTGCTCGACGAGCCGTTCTCGGCGCTCGACACCGGCTTGCGCGCCTCGATGCGCAAGGCCGTGGCCGAACTTCTGGAGGCGGCCGGCATCACCACCATCCTGGTGACCCACGACCAGGCCGAAGCACTGTCCTTCGCTGCCCAGGTGGCGGTGATGCGCGATGGAAAATTCTCGCAGGTCGGCACGCCTCGCGATCTCTACCTCAAGCCGAAGGACAGGATGATCGCCGAATTCCTCGGCGACGCCATCATCCTGCCGGCGAGCATTTCGGGCGGCTTCGCCAACTCGCCGCTCGGCCGCATCGCCGTCGATACCAATGACAGCCGCGATGTCGCCCGCATCATGCTGCGGCCGGAGCAGATCGGGCTGAAACGCACGTCGCGCGAAGGCATGTCGGGCACCCCAGACATGCTGTTCGGCGAAGTGACGGAATCGGAATTCGCCGGCTCGACATGCATGATCGCGGTGCGGCTCCTGAACAATGCCGATCCCCCGGACGCCGCCGCCATCGGCAACACGCCGCTGATCCTGCGCAAATCCGGCATGGACGCACCGACGGTCGGTGAGATCGTCCGGCTCACCGTGTCGGGAAAGGCGCATGTGTTCGTCTAAAGCGCGTCGCGTTGAAATGGATTCATGCGACGCGCTTTAGGTCTCTGCTTTATGCATGTCGTTCTCCCAAAACCGAGGTCACTTTTGGGCGACATGCATTAGGCGACCGAAGCCCGGCGCGCGGTTCATGCCGTGATGCGTTCGCCGGTTTCGGCTGAATAGATCGGCCAGCGCTCGAGAAAATCACAGCCATGCACGACAACCCTCTCGTTGGCGCTGTCGACAAGGATGACGGCGTAGGCGGGCGGCGCCTGCTCGACAATTTCGCTCGACCGGTCAAGCGCAAGTTCGAACCTTGCGTGCAGGCCGCGCTGCGCCGAGAACGGAATTCCGGCGACGGTGCCGGCGATGTCGCGATGGACATGACCGAAGAAGATGTGGCGGACATCGCCATGGCGCTTCAGCAGGCCGAGCAACCGCTCGGGCTGCTCGAGCGCCAGCGGATCGAGCTGCGGCAGGCCGAGCGCGACCGGCGGATGGTGCAGGAAGATGTAGGCGGGCCTGCCGGCTGATCGGTTCAGGCGGGCTTCGAGCCAGGCAAGCCGCTTGTCGCACAATTCGCCTCCGATGCGCCCTTCCGCCAGGCAGTCGAGGAACAGCAGCACTTCGTTGCCGGTGTCATGGACCGACTGCACGAAGCCATTCTCGTCGACCGGATTTTCCGGGAACGCCGCGATGAGATTGGCCCGCCGGTCATGGTTGCCGGGCAGCAGCCTGTACGGCACCGACAGCGTGTTCAGGGCAGCCCGCAGATCCGCGTAACTCTCCGGCGCGCCGCTCTCGGTCAGGTCGCCGGTGAAGACGCAAAGGGCGGCGTCGGCGTGATGCGCATTGATATGCGCGATGCAGAACGCCAGCCTTTGATGCAGGTCCGCGCCATAGCGGCGCTCGCCTTGCCGGCCAAGATGCACATCGGTGACCTGGATGATTTTCATCACGCTTTCAGAGCGCCGGCTCGGCTACGGACGCCTTGAAGACATCGAGGCGGGCTCCCGTCTCCGACGAGAAGAAATGCATGTCTTCAGTCGAAATCTTCAGGCCGACCTGGCTGCCGGGCTCGGGATGGACCGCCTCCGACGTCATCACCGAAAACGGTGCGCCGTCGAGATCGACATAGATGACCCGCCCCGCCCCCAGTTCCTCGACCAGATCGACGGTGGCGTTGAGCGCGCCGGCCGTGCCGGGCGCCACCAGCCGGACGGCCTCCGGCCGGATGCCCATCGCGACCTTCGCGCCGACCGGCAGGCCGGTGCGTGCCATGGCCAGGCGCCGGCTGCCGCCAAGCAGCGACAGCCCGTCGAGCTCGACCGTGCCTTCCAGAATGTTCATGGCCGGCGCGCCGACGAAGCTGGCGACGAAGCGGCTGGCCGGACGGGTATAGATTTCACCCGGCGTGCCGACCTGCTCGACGCGTCCGCCATTCATCACCACCAACCGGTCGGCCAGCGTCATCGCCTCGACCTGATCGTGGGTGACGAAGACGGAGGTGGCGTTCAGCCGGCGATGCAGCTTGCGGATTTCCGAGCGCATCTGCACGCGCAGCTTGGCATCGAGATTGGACAGCGGCTCGTCGAACAGGAACACCTTCGGCTCGCGGATCATGGCGCGGCCCATGGCGACGCGCTGCCTCTGCCCGCCGGAAAGCGCCATCGGCTTGCGGTCGAGCAGATGTTCGAGCTCCAGCGTGCGGGCGACCGCCTGGATGCGTTGCTGGCGCTCGGCCGAGGGAACGCCGGCGACCTTGAGCGAATAGCCGATGTTCTGCGAAACACTCATGTGCGGATAGAGCGCGTAGTTCTGGAACACCATCGCGCAGCCGCGCTCGCGCGGTTCCAGCCTGTTGACCACCGTGCCGTCGATCGCGATCTCGCCGGCGGAAATCTCCTCCAGCCCGGCGATCATCCTGAGCAGCGTGGACTTGCCGCAGCCGGACGGTCCCAGGATGACGACGAATTCGCCCGAGGCGAAGTCGAGGTCGACGCCGTGCACGACCTGCGTCTTGGCGTAGTTCTTCTTGACGCCGCGTATTGTGATGGAGGCCATTTTTGTCTCCTTATTTCTCGGTGGCGATCAGGCCGCGCACGAACCAGCGCTGCATCAGCACCACGACGATCAGCGGCGGCAGCATGACGATCAGCGTCCCGGCCATGGCGATGTGCCATTCCGGAATGCCGCCGACATTGGGGATCAGCTGTTTGAGCTCGGTCACCGCCATCGCATGCGACTGGTCGGTGGTGATGAGCAGCGGCCACAGATACTGGTTCCAGGCCCACAGGAACATGATGGTGCCGAGCGCCGCCATGTTGTTGCGCGACAGCGGCAGCAAGATATCGATGAAGAAGCGCAGCGCGCCGGCGCCGTCCATGCGCGCGGCCTCGGTCAGTTCGTCCGGTACGGTCAGGAAGAACTGCCGGTAGAGGAAGGTGCCGGTCGCGGTGGCAACCAGCGGCAGTATCAGGCCGCTGTAGGAATTGAGCAGTCCGAGGCTGAGCTGGACCTGCACGCCCGAGACTTTTTCGATCAGCCAGGAAATGCCGGTCAGGTCCAGGATCGCCTGGTACGGCTCGAGCACGTTGGCGACCACGGCGTAGGTCGGCACGATGCGCACTTCGAGCGGCAGCATCAGTGTGATGAAAATCAGCCAGAAGATCAGCATGCGGCCGGGATAGCGGAAGTAGACGATCGAGAAGGCAGTGAGCGCCGAGACGATCACTTTGCCGGCGGCGACGCCGGTCGCCATGATGAAGCTGTTGAGCAGCTTGGGACCGAGATCGGCGGTCGTCCAGGCGGTCTTGATGTTGACCCAGAAGTCGCTGCCCGGCAGCAGCGACATCGGCACATCGTTGACATCCTTGAGGTTGTGCGACGCCGCGATCACCACGACCACGAACGGCGCAATGCAAAAGATGAAGCCGATGAACAGGATCAGATGCGTGAAGAAATTGAGGAACGGGGTGCGCTCGACCATATCCATCTCACCTGTAGTGCACGCGCCGCTCGATGAAGCGGAACTGGAAGATGGTGAGCACGATGATGAGCAGCATGAGTATGATGCTCTGCGCGGCGGCGCCTGAATAATCGAGGCCTTTGAAGCCGTCGGAATAAATCTTGTAGACCATCAGATTGGTCGCATTCGCCGGACCGCCAGCGGTCATGATGTCGACGATGCCGAAGGAGTCCTGAAAACTCTCGGTGATGTTGATGACCAGCAGGAAGAAGATGGTCGGCGTGATCAGCGGAAACTGCACGTCCCAGAAACGCCTGATGACACCGGAACCGTCCATCGCCGCGGCCTCGATCAGCGAACGCGGGATGGCCTGGAACGCCGCCAGGAAGAAGATGAAGTTGTAGCCGACATATTTCCACGAGAAGGCGACGATGATCGAGGCCATGGCGTCGGCGCCGTCGAGGCCGGGATCCCAGAAGCCGGGCCAGACCCGGTTGACCACGGCCATGAAGCCAGCCTCCGGCGCCAGGATGAAGCGGAACGCCATCGCCAGCGCGGGCGCGGCGATGCCGTAGGGCCAGATCAGCACCACGCGATAGAGACGCGAGCCGGCCAGCTGCCGGTCGGTCAAGGCGGCGAGCACAAGCGCGATGAACATTGCGAGACCGGTACTGATGCCGGCGAAGACAAGGCTGGCGGTGATCGAGTTCCAGTAGTCGGCGTTGGACAGGATCGAGCGGAAATTGTCGAGCCCGACCCAGATGTTGCCGCCGCCCCAGGGCTGTTGCAGCGTCAGCGACCAGTACACGGCCTGGCCGGCCGGCCAGTAGAAGAACGTGAAGATCAGGAGGAGCTGCGGCACCGCGAAAAGGATGCCGATCGTCCATTTGCCGAAAGTGACGCGTTTTTCCATCGATCCGCCGATGCCGTTGAACCGTCAGCCCGCTTCTTGGGCAAGACTAGATATGAAATGGCCGCCCGTCGAATCTCGACGGACGGCCGTTCCGCAATCGGAGGTCAGGGCAGGGTCTTGCCCGGATAGGTCTGCTGGAAGCGTTCGAGGATGGCGTCGCCGTTCTTGACCAGAGTGTCGAGGCCTTCCTGGACGCTGACCTTGTTGGCGAAGATCGCCTGCATCTGCGTGCCGAACTCGGCGCGGATCTGGGTGAAGTTGCCCAGCCGGATGCCGCGGGTGATTTCGGTCGGCTCGGACGCCGTCAGGCTGGCGATGGCGACTTCACGGCCCTTGTAGGGCGCCTTGTCGTAGAAGCCCTGGCCCTTCATGTAGTCGAAGCCAGACTTGGTCACCGGGATGTAGCCGGTGTTGGTCGACCAGAACAGCGCGGTCTTGGGGTCGTGGATGAAGTTCAGGAAGGCGGCAGCGCCCTTGTACTCGGCGTCCGACTTGCCGGAGAGCACCCACAGCGAAGCGCCGCCGACGAGCGAATTCTTGCGCTCGGTGCCGGCATAGACCGGCAATTCGGCGACATCCCACTTGATGCCTTCCTTCTGGGTCCTGCCGACCGTGCCGTGGTCGCCGACCGAGGTCAGGATCACCTGGCAGGTACCCGAGGCGAAGGCCTGGACCATATCCTGGCCGAGATCCTTGGACTTGATCTTGATCAGGCCGGCGTCATACCACTTCTTGAGATCGGTGACGTACTGGACGAACTTGGTCTTGTTGACTTCCAGACGCGCGTCGAGACCGTCATAACCATTGTTCTTGGTGGCGATCGGCTGGTTGTGGAGCGCCGAGAACTGCTCCATCAGCTGCCAGCTTTCATTGGCAGAGATGTTGATCGCCATCGGGCACTCGTAGCCGGCGTCCTTCAACGCCTTGAGGTCGGCGCCGACATCTTCCCAGGTCTTGGGTGCTTCGGTCTTGCCGATCTTGGCGAAGGCGTCCTTGTTCCAGTACATCAGCGGGGTCGAGGAATTGAACGGGAAGGACAGCATCTCGCCCTTCGACGTGGCGTAGTAGCGCGCGATGCCTGGGAAATAGTCGGCATAGTCGATCTTGTAGCCGTTTTCTTCCATCAGCTTGTCGGCGGGCTTGTAGGCGCCCGACAGCATCATGGTGGCGGTGCCGACATCGTAGACCTGGACGACGGCCGGCTGCTTGCCGGCGCGGAAGGCCGCGATGGTGTTCTGCAGCGTGGCGTCATAATTGCCCTGGCTGGTGCAGACGACTTCGTAGTCCTTCTGCGAGGCGTTGAAGTTCTTGCACAGCGTGTCGACGACACGGGCAAGGTCGCCCGAAAGACCGAACCAGAAGTCGAATTTTACCGGTTCCGCAGAGGCAGGCATTGCCAGCGCGGTGCTGAGCGCACCAGCGGCAAGGGCAGCAAAGCCCCGCTTGATCATGGTCATGGTTTTTCCCTCTTGAGTGGCTGGTGACAAGGGTCTTGCGCAAGTCCTTGCCCGCTCTCTTAGAGAAGGTATGTGACAGTTCTGTTGTGGCTCCCCGGCCTTTGCACAGCTGCCCGTTCCTCTCCCTCGGCGGCTTGGCCGGCATTAAAACGCGCCGGCGTTTTAGGTAGCTAGGGCGACTGTCGAAGACGTAAAGACCGCATCGGCCGCCATGATTATCCGGCTAAGGCGACAATGATATCCAGGTGCGGCAGCGGGCGTAAATGCGCCGGGGAAGCACGCCAGGGCTACTATCTCGGCAAACCGGCGCCCATCGAGGCGTTCGACGACCTGACCGGCCACGGCAAGCGCACTCCGGCGCGCACAGACCATCGGGATGGCAGTCTCGTATTGCTCAAGCCAAGCGTGCGCTCGGCTTGATCGCTCACGATCCGAGCGCCGTGTCGATCAGCCGCCTGGCGTCAGGCCCCGACCATTCAGCCGGGCCGTTCATATGCGCGATCAGGCAGCCTTCGCCGTCGATCAGCATGGTGGCGGGAAGGCCGAGCGCCAGGCCGCGTGCCTTGAGGTCGTTGAACAGGGCCACCGTCGAATCCCGGTAATAGCCCAGCGCTTCGACACCTGTTTCCTTGAGGAATTTCTTCGGCTTCACATCGTCGCCGGCATCGACATTGACGGCGACCACCTGAAAGCTGTCGCTGCCCTTCTCCTTCTGCAGCGCATCGAGCGCCGGCATTTCGGCACGGCAAGGCGCGCACCATGTCGCCCAGAGGTTGAGCAGCACCGTCTTGCCGGCATGGTCGGCGATCGTCATCGGCTTGCCGTCCGGGCCATTGAAGGCGAGGCTTTTCATCGACTGCGGCGGATCGGCGGGCAACAGGGCCGCGACCTGGCCGGTGGCGGCGGCCGCGATCTTCTTGGCGCGGTCGCTCTTGGCGGCGCAGGCGACGTCATCCTTGCTGCCGCCGACCGCCACCTGGGCCGGTGCATTGTTGCCAGACCGGCTCTCGCTGACATATACCGCGACCGCGCCGGCCAGCGCTCCCGCCACCAAAGCGGCGAGGATCAGGCGCGGGGCCGGGAAAAATCTGTTTCCGTCTGCCATTTTCTCAAACTGCTCCGAAGCACGGGTTTTATAGCGATGAGCGACAAGAAGACCAGCAACCAGATGTGGGGCGGACGATTTGCCTCGGGTCCGGCCGCGATCATGGAAGCGATCAACGCGTCGATCTCGTTCGACCGCAAACTCTACGCACAGGACATACGCGGCTCGATCGCCCACAGCGAGATGCTGGCGCAAACGGGCATTATTTCGGCGGCCGATCAAGAAAAAATCGCTCACGGGCTGAACACGATCCTGAAAGAGATCGAGGCCGGCCGCTTCGAGTTTTCGACGAAGCTCGAAGACATCCACATGAATGTCGAGGCCCGTCTCGCCGACCTGATCGGCCCGGCCGCCGGCCGCCTGCACACCGCGCGCTCACGCAACGACCAGGTGGCGGTGGATCTGAGGCTCTGGGTCAAGGACGAGTGCTTCCGCGTCGCCGAGGCGCTGAAGGGCCTGATCGCGGCGCTGCTGGAGCGGGCCGGGGAGCACGCGGCGACCGTGATGCCGGGCTTCACCCATATGCAGGCGGCGCAGCCGGTGACCTTCGGCCACCACTGCATGGCCTATGTCGAGATGTTTGCACGCGACCTGTCGCGCGTGCGCGATGCGATCGAACGCATGGACGAGAGCCCGCTCGGTGCCGCCGCCCTTGCCGGCACCAGCTTCCCGATCGACCGCCACAGAACCGCCAGGGCGCTCGGTTTCCGCGAGCCGATGCGCAATTCGCTGGACAGCGTTTCCGATCGCGATTTCGCGCTGGAGTTCCTCGCCATGGCGGCGGTCTGCGCCACGCATCTGTCGCGGCTGGCCGAGGAGATCATCATCTGGTCGACGCCGCAATTCGGCTTCATCAGGCTGTCGGACAGTTTTTCCACCGGCTCCTCGATCATGCCGCAGAAGAAGAACCCCGACGCCGCCGAACTGGTGCGTGGCAAGACCGGCCGCGTCAACGGCCATCTGGTCGGCCTGCTGACGGTGATGAAGGGCATGCCTTTGACCTATGGCAAGGACATGCAGGAAGACAAGGAATCGGTCTTCGACGCCGCCGAGACGCTCGACCTGATGCTGGCGGCGATGACCGGCATGGTCTCCGACATGACGGTCAAGGCGGCGGCGATGAAGAAGGCCGCCGGCTCCGGCCACGCGACCGCGACCGACCTCGCCGACTGGCTGGTGCGCACGCTGGGCCTGCCGTTCCGTGAGGCGCATCACGTCACCGGCCGTGCGGTGGCGCTGGCCGAGGAGAAGAAGGTAAGCCTGGAAAAGCTTTCGCTGGAGGATCTGCAGTCGATCAATCCCGGCATCACATCGGATATCTTCTCGGTGCTGGCGGTGCAGAATTCGGTCAAGAGCCGCACCAGTTTCGGCGGCACCGCGCCGTCGGAAGTGAGGAAGCAGATCCGCTATTGGAAAAAGCGGCTGGTCAAAGCCTGAGGCCGATATTTCGACGGCAATATCCCGGATATTGCAACCGGCAATATCCGGGGTGCAATGCGCCGAGAACTCGGCTAAAAGCGGCGGCTGACAAAACGTTTCGGACGGATGGATCGATGACCGGAAGCAGGATTTTGGTGACGCTGACGCTGCTGGCGGCGATGGCCGCCGTGACCGCCTGCGGCCGCAAGGCCGGTCTCGACACGCCCTATGAGGCGGCCGTCCAGGCGCGCAAGGATGCCGAGAAGGCCAAGCAGCCGCTGCCGCCGGAGCCGGAAAAACCGGTCAAGGACAAGAAGTTCATCCTCGACCCGCTGATCTAGAACCGATCAGGCCGGGTTTGGCTTCCAAGCCCGATCTTATCGTGCTCCAACTTCCGGAATCACTCTCGTGAACCATTTCGACTACCGCGACGGCGTGCTGCATGCCGAGGACGTGGCAATCCCTGATATCGCCGCTCAGGTCGGCACGCCGTTCTACTGCTATTCGACGGCCACGCTGACCAGGCACTACCGCGTCTTTGCCCAGGCTTTTGCCGGCCTCGACGCACTGGTCTGCTACGCCATGAAGGCCAACTCCAACCAGGCTGTGCTGCGCACCCTTGCCAGGCTCGGCGCCGGCGCCGACGTGGTCTCGGAAGGCGAGCTGCGCCGGGCGCTGGCGGCCGGCATCCCGGCAAGCAAGATCCTGTTTTCCGGCGTCGGCAAGACCGCGCGCGAAATGGACCTTGCGCTCGAAGCCGGCATCCTTTGCTTCAACGTTGAATCGGAGCCTGAACTTGAACTGTTGTCGGCGCGAGCCACGGCACTCGGCAAGGTGGCGCCGGTCTCGCTGCGCATCAATCCCGATGTCGACGCCAAGACGCACAAGAAGATTTCCACCGGCAAGGCCGAGAACAAGTTCGGCATCGCCTGGCAGCGCGCGCGGCAGGTCTATGCCCGTGCGGCGACGCTCCCGGGTATCAAGGTCACCGGCATCGACACCCATATCGGCAGCCAGATCACCGAGTTGCAGCCCTTCGACGACGCCTTCGCCCTTTTGGTCGATCTGGTCGGCGCACTGCGCGCCGATGGCCACGCCATCGAGCATGTCGATGTCGGCGGTGGCCTCGGCATCCCTTACCGTGTCGACAACAACCCACCGCCCTTGCCCGACGCCTATGCCCAGATCGTCAGGAAGCATGTCACCAAGCTCGGTCTGAAGGTGATGTTCGAGCCGGGCCGGCTGATCGTTGGCAATGCCGGCATCCTCGTTTCGGAAGTGATCTTCGTGAAGGAAGGCGACGCCAAGAATTTTCTGGTCGTCGACGCCGCCATGAACGATCTGATCCGGCCAACGCTTTACGATGCCTTCCACGACATCAGGCCGGTCGTGCAGCCGCCGGCCGACACGCCGCGCATGATGGTCGACGTGGTCGGCCAGGTCTGCGAGACCGGTGACTATCTCGGCCTCGACCGTGACCTGCCCAGGCTGAAGGCCGGCGATCTCATTGCCGTTTCCACCGCCGGTGCCTATGGCGCGGTGCAGGCAGGCACCTACAACACCCGCCTGCTGGTGCCGGAGGTGCTGGTCGATGGCGACCGGTTCCACATCGTGCGCCCGCGCCTGACCTATGACGATTTGATCGGGCTGGATTCGGTGCCAGACTGGCTGGCATAGAAGCCACAGTCGGCAGCGCTACAGCCGGTTCTGCAGGAGCGTCCTTGTCTCGGCAATCCTGTCTTCGTCACGGCGGTAGAACGTCCATTGCTTGATGCGCTTGGGCCGCAGCAGGCCGGCCTGGGTGAGCACGCGCATATGCTCGGAGAGCGTCGCCTGCGTGATACCGAGCTTCTCGGCGATCAGCAGCGCGCAAACGCCGTCCTCGATCAGATCGCCGTCGGCCTGAGCCGGGAAATGCGCGCGCGGATCCTTCAGCCAGTCGAGGATCTGCAGCCTGCGTTCGTTGGCGATCGCCTTGAAGACATCAACCTCTTGCATTTAGTCATTTTGCCAAGTTACTAATTGCTGTCAATCCCAAGGAGATCGCCATGGCGCAGGGCAACACCGTTACACGCGAGCGCATTGCCGCGATGGAACCGCGCATCCGGCCCTATATCAGGCACACGCCGGTGCTGCGCGTCGACATGGCCGACTTCGACCGGCCGCCGCTGGCGGTAGACCTCAAGCTCGAATGCCTGCAGCATTCCGGTTCGTTCAAGGCGCGCGGCGCCTTCACCAATCTTTTGGAAAGGCCGGTTCCCAAGGCCGGCGTCGTCGCCGCCTCGGGCGGCAACCATGGCGCTGCCGTCGCCTATGCCGCCATGCGGCTCGGCCACAAGGCGACCATCTTCGTTCCCGAAGTGAGCCCGCAGGCCAAGCTGGACCGCATTCGCGGCTATGGCGCCGACCTGGTGGTTGGTGGTGCCCGCTATGCCGAGGCGCTGGCCGCCAGCGAACGTTTCGCGCAGGAGACTGGCGCCTTGCAGATCCATGCCTTCAACCAGGAGGAAACATTGGTCGGACAGGGCACGCTTGGGCTCGAGATCGAGAGCGACCTGCCCGAGATCGACACGCTGTTGGTCGCCGTCGGCGGTGGCGGCCTGATCGGCGGCATCGCCGCCTGGTATGCCGGCCGCATCCGCATCGTCGCCATCGAGCCCGAAGGCGCGCCGACGCTTCATCGCGCCTTCGAGGCCGGCCATCCCGTCGACGCTCCGGCGGAAGGCATCGCCGCCGATTCGCTGGCGCCGAAGCGCGTCGGCGAAATGATGTTCCCGATCGCCGAGGCCTTCGTCGAGCGCTCCATCCTGGTCAGTGATGACGACATCATCGCCGCGCAGAAGGCGCTGTGGCATCGGGTGCGAATCATCTCCGAGCCGGGTGGGGCGGCCGCCTTCGCCGCGATCCTGTCCGGCCGCTACACGCCGGCACCGGGCGAACGCGTCGCCGTGCTGGTCTGTGGCGCCAACGCAAACCCCGCCAATTTCTGATTGCAACCATTTCGGCCGGGTTCACATTTTCTGAGAACGCCTCGCCTTTGCCGTGTTTGCTGGTATTCTTCGAGTCGTGAGGATCGGGCTATCCCGCCTGATTCCAGGAAGGGCCGATGACGCAACGACCCACCTCTAGCGATCGCGGTCTCGCCGGGCGCCTTGCACTCAGCCGGCTGGCGACGCGGGTCTCGATGATGGTCGAGCGCGGCTGGCCGCTGCTGCTGCCGCTGATCCTTATCGCCACCCTGTTCCTGAGCATCTCCTGGTTCGGCGTTTTCTCACGGTTGCCGGATATCGCGCGCATCGGCCTTGTCGCCGCATTCGGCCTGGCAGGGCTGGCGGCGCTCTATCCGCTGCGTTTCTTCCGCCTGCCCGGCGCCGCCGAGGTCGACCGCCGCATCGAGGCCGCCAACGAATTGCTGCACAGCCCGGTGCTGGTGCAGGCCGACCGGCCAAGCGGCCGCGAAAGCAGCTTCTCGCAGGCGCTGTGGCGTGAACACCAGAAGCGCATGGCCGCCAGGCTCGACAGCCTTGGCGCCGACCTGCCGCGCACCCGCGTGCCGGAGCGCGATCCTTGGGGGCTGCGCGCCGTGGCCGCGCTGCTGCTCGTCACCGCCTTTGCCTTCTCCTTCGGGCCGACAGGCGGCAGGATAGCCGACGGCTTCAGCACCCACGGCGCGCACGATGCCGTGCCGCCACGCATCGATGCCTGGGTGACGCCGCCTGCTTATACCGGCAAGCCGCCAATCTTCCTGACCGCCGACGCCAACCAGGCAACGCCGACGTTTCATGTGCCCGAGGGCAGCGATGTCTCCCTGCGCGTCACCGGAGGCTCGGGCGAGGAAACGCTCGCCTATGCCGACAAGGATGGCAATGCGCGCACCATCGACCCTGCCGGACCACAGGCGGCCAGCGCCAATTCAGCCGCGAGCCCGGCGGCGCCGACCCCCGCATTCCCGTCGAAGGTGCGCCAGTTCATCGGCAAGCTGACCGGCGACGGCACGCTGACGCTGAAATCGGGCGAGGATCAGCTCGGCCGCTGGGCCTTCGCCGTGATCGAGGACAAACCGCCACAGATCCGCTTCGTCGGCGAGCCCAAGCGCGCCGCCAACGGCGCCTTCGAACTCAACTACCAGATCGACGACGACTATGGCGCCGCCAACGCCAAGGCGGTCTTCGCGCTGGTCGACCCGCAGGTGCCGGGCGCGCATCCGCTCTACGGCCCGCCCGAAATGCCGTTGGCGCTGCCGCGCCGCGGCGGCAAGTCCAATGCCGCCAAGACCACCAAGGACATGACCGAGCATGTCTGGGCCGGCAGCAGCATCAAGCTGACGCTGGTCGCCACCGACGACGCCGGCCACACCGCGTCGAGCGAGACCAGGACGCTGGTGATGCCGGAGCGGCCTTTCTCCAACCCGCTGGCGCGGGCTGTAATCGAACAGCGCCGCCTGCTGGCCCTCGACGCCAATGCCAAGCCGCACGTGCTCGACCTGATCGACGCCATCACGCTGCGGCCGGAGGACACGTTCGACAACATGTCTCACTACCTTGCCATCATGAGCGCGCGCAGCCGGCTGAAACTGGCCGGCAACGACGATCAGCTGCGCGGCGAGGTCGCCTATCTCTGGGAAATCGCGCTCGGCATCGAGGAGGGCAACCTCTCGGCCGCCGAGAAGCGGTTGCGCCAGGCGCAGCAGGCGCTGCAGGACGCCATCAAGAACGGCGCCAGCGATGCCGAAATCGAGAAGGCGATGAAGGAACTGCGCGAGGCGATGAACCAGTTCCTGCAGGAATTCGCCGAACGCGCCAAGCAGAACCCGAATGCGCCGCAAATGCAGCAGAACGGCCAGGAACTGCGCCAGAGCGACATCGACCGGATGATGGACCAGATCGAGAACCTGGCGAAGTCGGGCGACCGCGACAAGGCGCAGCAATTGCTGTCGCAGTTGCAGGACATGATGAACAATCTCCAGGCCGGCCGTCAGCCGCAGGGCGGCGAGCAGGACAGCCAGATGCGCCAGCAGATGGACAAGCTTGGCGAGATCCTGCGACGCCAGCAGGAGATGATGAACGACACTTTCCGCATGGACCAGATGCAGCGTGGCGAGCGCCAGCGCGGGCAGAACCGCGATGAGCAGCTTGGCCAGGGCGGTGGCGAGGACCAGGACAAGCCAGGCGCCGGCGAGGACCGCGATCCGCTGGCCAGGCAAAAACCGATGACGCCGCAGGAATTCGCCGATGCACTGAAGCAGTTGCAGGAAGGCCAGGGCCAGCTGAAGAGCGATCTCGAGCAGTTGAAGAAGAACCTCGAAGGCATGGGCATGGAGCCCAATGAAGGATTTGGCGAGGCCGGCAAGTCGATGGGCAGCGCCGAGCAGGCGCTTGGCGAGGGCCAGGGCGACGAGGCCGTCGGCCACCAGGGCCGGGCACTCGAGGCGCTGCGCAAGGGCGCCAAGGACATGATGAAGCAGATGCAGGCCATGCAGGGCGACCAGGGCGGCAGCCAGGAAGGCGGGCGTCAGCAGAATGCCGACCGCGACCCGCTCGGCCGGCCGCGCGCCAGCCAGGGTCCCGACTTCGGCGATTCGGTGAAGGTCCCCGACGAGATCGACGTCCAGCGCGCCCGCCAGATCCTGGAAGCGATCCGCAAGCGGCTCGGCAACGCGCTCAGCCCCGATATCGAGCGCAGCTATCTCGAACGGCTGCTCGAGCTGAAATAGGGACCGCCCCCACACCCGCCCGTCCCCCTCGAACGGTTGCAACACCATGCCGAAGCTCGGTACCGTCACGCCCATCCTGCGCATCTTCGATGTTGCCAAGGCGCATGAATTCTACGTCGGTTTTCTCGGTTTCGAGGTGCAGTTCGAACATCGCTACGATGACAACGCGCCGCTCTACACAGGCGTTTCACGCGACGGCTGTGTCTTGCATCTGAGCGAACATCATGGCGACGGCGCGCCGGGCTCTCACATCCGGATCGAGACGACCGACATTGCGGGGCTCCACCACGAGTTGACCGAAAGAAAGTACCGCTTCGCCAGGCCGGGGTTGGAGGAGACGCCCTGGAAGACGAAAGAGGTCACGGTCGACGATCCGTTCGGCAACCGCCTGACCTTCTATGAGGATGTGAAAGACTGAGCTTACCGGTTGACGAACGCCTCGCGGATCGCCTCCTGCATGCCGTCGATCGCCTCGCCCGACGCGTTCGGGTTGCGATGCATCACCACATTGGAGGAATCGATGTCGCCGAATCCATCGGCGGAGGTCAATTCGCGGCAGCCGTCCGGGATGTTGCTGCGCGAGATCGGCGCGATCGCCAGCCCTGACGTGACCGCAAGCTTCAGGCCGCCGGTGGTGTCGCTGGTATAGGCGACGCGATAGCCAAGACCGCGCTGCTCCAGCGACTTGATGGCGAAGTCCTTGCACCAGCTGACCCGGTTGTAGAGCGCGATCGGCACCGGTCGTTCCTCGTGCATGTGATGCAGGGTCGACGTCACCCAGACGGTCGGGTCGTGCATCAGCACTTCGCCGCCGGCCGGGTCCTGCCATTCGAACACCACGCAAAGATCTAGTTCGCCGGCGGCGAGCGCCGCCAGCTGCGCCTCCGAATGCGCGTAGCGCACGGTGACCTCGACCTTGGTGTGGCGTTTCGAAAACGCGCTTAGAGCGCGCGACAGGATGGCGTGGCCATATTCCTCCGGAATGCCGATGCGCACCGGTCCGCCGAGCGGCGCTGCCGCCATCGACGCCGCCGTTTCGTCGAGCAGCGAGACGATGCGGCGGGCATTGACGATGAGTTCGCCGCCGCGCCGCGTCAAAGCGACGCCGCGCGAGCCGCGCTCGAACAGGCTGTCGCCGACCAGCTCCTCGAGCTTCTTCATCTGCATCGATACGGCCGACTGGGTGCGCCCGGCCTGCTCAGCCGCACGGGTGAAATTGCCGGTTTCGGCGATGGCGACGAAGGTGCGCAGGAGATCGCTGTCGAGGGTTGGACGCATGCTATCCATCATAAGCAGATTTGATTGCAGGCATCATTCCAATTCGTTTGCAACATGTCAAACACCGGACGATAGTTGCCTTACCCATTGGATATGCGGCTGCGAAATCGGCCGCGGACCAATCAAAGAGTCCTCACTCGTACCCGCTGCCCGAAACGGTGGCGGGTTCTTTTTGATCTGGAGGCGGGCTGCTTCGGATCGTACGCGCAGGAGCCGGAACGCAGATGCAGAATAGGATGGTGCGCGGCATCCTGAGCCTGTGCCTGGGCGTGCTGGTGTTCTCGCTGCAGGACCCGCTCGTCAAGGCCGTGTCGAGCGGCTATCCGGTGACCGAGGTGATGGCGATCCGGTCGATCGTCGCCCTGCCGATCCTGATCATTCTCGTCCATGCCGATGTCGGGCTGTCGGCAATCCTGTCGAAGCGGTTCGGCTTGCTGACAATCCGCGCCTTCATCCAGTTCACCTCCTACACGGTCTATTATCTGGCCATCGCCGCGCTGCCGCTGGCCGACGCGGTGGCGCTCTATTTCATGGCGCCGCTGTTCATCATGGCGCTGGCCGGACCCTATCTCGGCGAACGCGTCTCCTGGCGGACGCTGGCGACGGTGCTCATCGGCATGCTTGGCGTCATCGTGATGGTGCGCCCCGGCGCCGGCCTGTTCGACTGGGCGGCACTGCTGTCGCTCGGCTCGGCGGCGCTCTACGGCTTCTCGCAACTGATGGCGCGCAAGATCGGCGATACCGAATCGTCCACCGTCATGGCCTTCTACCAGAACGGCGCCTATCTCATCGGCGCCGCCGTGGTTGCCGGCACGTTCCATCTCGCCGGCATAAGTCACGCCGTCCACCCCAGCGTCGAATTCCTGGTGCGGCCCTGGATATGGCCGACGCTGCCGGATTTCCTCAAGATGGCCGCCTGCGGTTTCGTCGCCTCCGCCGGCATGATCCTCCTGTCGCAGGGCTACAGGCTGGCGCCGGCCAACCGGGTAGCGACCTTCGAATACACCGGCATTCTGTGGTCGCCGCTCTGGGGTTTCCTGTTCTTCGCCGAGGTGCCGCGGTCGACGACCGTGATCGGCGCGGCGCTGATCATCGGCGCCGGTCTGCTCGCGCTCAACACTGGGCGGCGCAAGAGCGCGGCGCCCGTGCTTGCCGCCGTCGATCCGGCCTGATCAGGCGAAGCAGATCAGCGCCCGCTCGACGCGCGAGCGGATTTCGGCCAGCGTGAACGGCTTCTGCACGACATCGAGGATGATGCCGTTCAACTCCTCGGCGCGCTCGCGCTGGTCGGCATAACCGGTCATCAGCATGATCTTCATCGCCGGAAAAAGGGCGGCCGCAGCGATCGCCATCTCGATGCCGTCCATCTCGGGCATGCGGATGTCGGAGACGACAAGATCGTAACCACCATGCGCGGCGCGTATCAGCGCCAAGCCTTGAGCGCCGTCGGCGGCGATATCGATTGCGTGGCCTGCGCGTTCAAGCGCGCGGGCAGCGAGGGTGCGGACGGACTCATCGTCCTCGACGATCAAAAGCTTTGCCATGGCCGGCAATTTGGCCGCGAAAAGTTGACTTTTCCTGAAAGGACCCAGCCTCCGACCGGGCTAATTTTTCCGGCACCGTTAAGGCCTTTTTCAGAACTTGTCGGCGCAAGGCAGTGGCCTCACGCATCGCCTTTCACAACACCCACGAACGGCAATTCACGGAAGGCGTGCGCGACATCCATGCCGTAACCGACGACGAAATAATCGGGGCAGTCGAAGCCGACATAGTCGGCGACGAGCGCGGTCTGGCGGCGCATGCGCTTGTCGAGCAGCACGGCGATGGAACAGCTTTTCGCGCCGCGCGACAGCATCAGGTCGCGGGTGAAGGTCAGTGTCTTGCCCGATTCCAGAATGTCGTCGATCAGCAGCACGTCGCGGCCGGCGACCTCATTGTCGATGTCGCGCAGCACCCTCACCTCGCCACTGGTGGTGCCGGCGCCATAGCTGGAAATGAAGATGAACTCGACCTCCGGCGACAGGCCGACATCGTGCATGGCGCGGATCAGGTCGGCGGCGAAGATGAACGAGCCCTTCAGCACCGAAATCACCAGGAGATCATGATAGTCGTGCCCGGCGATCTCCTTGGCGAGTTCGAGATTGCGCCGCGCGATCGCCGACGCCGAAAACAGGACTTCGATGTCCTTGTCGCGTACGATTGGCATTTTTCGCCCCTCAAGTTTTTTGCCCAAACGCCTTCACACCGAGCGTGTGTTGAGATTCAGGTCAGGCCGAGTCGAAAACGGTGGTTTCCGAGAACCGGAGCGGAGCGTACTTAAGTACGTGAGCACCGGAAGCGCAGGGAACCGCCGTTTGCAGGCCGGCCTCACCTGAATATCGACACACGCTATTCAGCGAAAGTAACCAAAACGGTCCTTACGCCGTTCTTAGGCACGTCGAGCCGGCTGGCAAAGCCGAATCTTTCGCCCGATGCCAGCGAATGGCCGGATGTCCCCAACGTATAGCGGGTTACGCGCCCATCATTGCCGGTCACGCGGATTTCGAGCGACGGCATTGTCGCAGGCCCCGCCCCGTCATTGGCGGCCTCGCCATCGACGAACAGAACCGGATTGGCGCCCGAGGCGTCGACACGCGAGGTGACGCCTGAAATGGTCAGCGCCGAGGCTTGCGCGCCGGTCAGGAACGGCGCCTGGCGCACCAGCGCATGTCCGCCGGAGACCCAGAAAGCGGCCAAGGCGGCACCGACGCCGGCGATCCAGAAGATCGGCCCGCCGCGCGCGGCCGGCGGCCGTTCCGCCGGCGCTTCCGGCTTGCGCAGCATGTCCATGCCCTCGATGGACGGCGTGGCAATCAGGCGCGGCGGTGAAACGCTTTCCACGGCGGGGACAAAGCGCGGCATCACTTCATAGTCGGCATCGACGATATCAGCCGCCGGGCCGCGCACGATCCGCTCCGCCGCGACGATTGCCGGGGGATCGGTCATGATTTCGCCGGAAACCGGGCGCGCGGTTCGTTCGTCAGCCATCATGGCCCCGTTATTGCGCGTGTTCGCTTTTCGTTTCTTTTGCCTAAACAAAAATGGTTAACGCTTCCCCACCGGAGCCCTCGTGACGCGCCGAAACAAGCCAGAAATTAACCGCCGGTTAACCATGCCGGCCGATGGTCTTTTCGCAGAACAGGCAGGCTCAGCACTGCCAGGAATTTCAGGTCGTCGAAATTGATTCGCTTCGAAAATGTCGGCCTCCGCTATGGCATGGGTCCGGAAATCCTCCGCGACATCTCCCTGCACATCCCGGAGCGCTCCTTCCAGTTCCTGAGCGGACCCTCGGGCGCCGGCAAGACGACGTTGCTGCGGCTTCTGTTCATGTCGCTGAAGCCGACGCGCGGGCTGATCACCATTTTCGGCAAGGACCGCTCGCGCATTTCGCGCACCGAACTGCCGCATCTGCGGCGCCGCATCGGCGTGGTGTTCCAGGATTTTCGCCTGCTCGACCACATGACCACCTATGAGAATGTCGCGCTGCCGCTGCGCGTGCGCGGGCGCGAGGAAGCAAGCTACCGCACCGATGTCACGGAGCTGCTGAAATGGGTGGGGCTGGGCGAGCGCATGCATGTGCTGCCGCCGGTCCTGTCGGGCGGCGAGAAGCAGCGCGCCGCCATCGCGCGCGCCCTGATCGAGCAGCCCGAGATCCTGCTCGCGGACGAACCGACCGGCAACGTCGATCCGCCGCTGGCGCGGCGGCTGCTGCGGCTCTTCATCGAGCTCAATCGTCTCGGCACCGCCGTGGTGATCGCCACCCATGACCTTGGCCTGATGGAACAGGTCGATGCGCGCCGCATGATCCTGGCCGGCGGAAGGCTGGACATCTATGACTGATCTGTCCGCCGAACACCTCGAAGAGCATGAGCTGGAAGCCGAGGCGGCTGAAGCAAGACCGCGCGCCCAGCGCCGAATGGCGCCGATCGTCCCGGCGCAGAACATCGCCGGCCGGGCGCTCGTCCTAGTCATCGCCATCATGACCTTCCTGTCCTGCCTGACCTTCGGCGCGGTGACGCTGGTGCGCGACACTGCCTCGGTCTGGGAGAACCAGATCTCGCGCGAGGCGACGATCCAGATCAAGCCGGCCGACGGCCTCGACATGGAGGCCGCCCTTGCCCAGGCCTCGCAGATCGCCGGCGAATTCCCCGGCGTGAAGTCGACAAGGATCATCGACCGCGATGCGACCGCCAGGCTGCTGGAGCCATGGCTTGGTTCGGGCCTCAACATCGACGAGCTGCCGGTGCCGCGCCTGATCATCGTCACCATCGATGAGAACAACCCGCCCGACTTCGCCGCCATGCGCGCCGCCATCACGCCGAAACTGCCGAGCGCGTCGCTCGACGATCACCGCACCTGGGTCGACCGGCTGGTGGCCATGGCCCGCACCACGGTGACCATCGGCATTGCCGTGCTGGCGCTGATGCTGTCGGCGACGGTGCTGACCGTGGTGTTCGCGACCCGCGGCGCCATGGCCGGCAATGGCCACATCATCGAGGTGCTGCATTTCGTCGGCGCCGAGGCCGCCTTCATCGCGCGCGAATTCCGCCGGCATTTCCTGGTCACCGGCATGAAGGGCGCGGCCGCCGGAGGTGCTGCGGCGGTGCTGGTTTTCATCGTCTTTTCCTGGTGGTCGTCACGCAATATGGCGACGCCGCAGGCCGACCAGGCGACTGCCCTGTTCGGCAATTTCGCCATTGGGTCGGCGGGCTATCTCGGCGTCGTCCTCATGGTGCTGGTGATCGGCGCGCTGACGGCGGCAACCTCGCATGCCACCGTCGTCGCCTATCTCAGCGACATCGATGTTCGCCAACCAGACGCATGAAAAGCAACTTGCTCTGGCGGAAATCGAAGCAGGGTGATCACGGATGGAGAAACGACGTAACGCAAAGTGCGTCTTTTACCTACCCAAGGCCGCATTTCAGGATTAACCATATGGCCATGGACGTGCGGGATTCGACCGGGACGGTTGGACAGATGCCAGTGGTGGTTGCGCGTCTACGCGACCATAGCGGGATTAGCCGTTTAAAGACCGCAGTGCGGATATCCGCGCTCTCCCTCCTCATTCTCGCAACGCTGTTTGCCGGCGGCTTCGGCTGGTTCGCCAACAAGGTCGCCCATCTCACCACGCCCGCCAATCCGGCCAAGGCCGATGCCATCATCGTGCTGACCGGCGGCCAGTCGCGCCTTGACGCGGCGATGGATCTGCTGGCGTCCGGCAAGGGCGAACGGCTGTTGATCAGCGGCGTGCATCCTTCGGCCAGCCGGCGCCAGCTTCAGGCAGCCACCGGCGGCGACAAGAACCTGTTTTCCTGCTGCGTCGACATCGACCGTGCCGCGCTCGACACGATCGGCAATGCCGAGGAAAGCGCCAAATGGGTCGAGAGCCACGCCTATGGCACGGTGATCCTGGTCACCAACAATTACCACATGCCGCGCAGCCTGCTGGAAATGGGCCGCCTGCTGCATGGCGCCAAGCTGGAACCCTATCCAGTGGTCAATTCCAATCTCGACAATGGCGGCTGGCTGACCAAGCCGCGGGCGTTGCGCGTGCTGTTCACCGAATACACCAAATACCTGCTGGCGCTGGCGCGCGGCATCGTGCCGATGAAACCGACCCCGGACGGCATTGCGCTGGCCGAGACCGCGGCCGGCGGCTGACCCCCCGGCGTTCCATCATCATTCCTTGTCTGTCCCCTTCGACACGGCCTTCAGGCGGCTGACCTCCTGCTCGAGCTGTTGAATGCGCCTGTCCCGCTCCCCAAGCGCTGCCGCCACATCAGCCGCTTCGAAGCGCTGCGGGATGTGTTGCGGGCAATTGGCATCCCAGGCCGAGACGGTGAACAGGATGATCTGCTCGGGACGTGCCTTGTAATCCTGCGGCATCAGCCTCGCCATCAGCTCGGCATCGTTCTCGACGACGCGCGCCGTGCCCCAGATCTTGATGCGCTGGCGCAGCATGTAATCGATCAGGAACAGGAAGGCGCGTGGATTGTCCGCCAGATTGCCTTGCGTGATGAACTGCCTGTTGCCGGCAAAATCCGCGAAGCCGATCGTCTTTTCGTCCAGCACCTTGAGAAAGCCGGCCGGGCCGCCGCGATGCTGGATGTAGGGCTGGCCATCGCCATTGGCCGTCGACAGGAAGACGCTGGTCTGCATCTCAATGAAGGCGGCAAGGTCCGGCGTGATGACAGCCTGCCAGCCACCACGCTCCTCGACGCGGGCGTAGGACTGGCGCGAACCCTTGCGCGCCTGGATCGCCTTGACGGTCGGCGTGAAGGCGACATCGCTGGTGAAAGCATGCGCGTCCATCGAAACCTCCTTGCCTGAAACCGGCTCCCAGCCGACGCAATTCCGGACGGAAAACCGCTTCACACTTTTCCTGGAACTGCTCTAAAGCCCGAGCGCCGACAAAGTCGGATGGTCGTCCGGGCGACGCCCCAACGGCCAATGGTACTTGCGATCAGCCTCGCTGATCGCCAGGTCGTTGATGCTGGCGATGCGCAGACGCATCAGCCCGTGCTCGTCGAACTCCCAGTTCTCATTGCCATAGCTGCGGAACCAGGAGCCGCTGTCGTCGTGCCATTCATAGGCGAAGCGCACGGCGATGCGGCTGCCGTGGAAGGCCCAGATCTCCTTGATCAGCCGGTAGTCGAGCTCGCGGCTCCATTTGCGCGTCAGGAAAGCCTGGATAGCATCGCGGCCCTGCAGGAATTCGGCGCGGTTGCGCCAGCGGCTGTCGATCGTATAGGCGAGCGCCACCCGTGCCGGATCGCGCGAATTCCACGCATCCTCGGCCATGCGGGCCTTTTGCGCGGCGGTCTCGGCGTTGAACGGCGGAAGGGGTGGGCGACTTTCAGACATGAGAACTCCATGGCGCGGCTCTGCTGCGAACTGACATATAGCCCCTTCCATTCCTGAAATGGAGATGGCATATTTGCAACCGTTCCTTCCATTTTCTGGAAGAAGTTGTGGATCGTCTCGAAGCCATGTCGCTCTTCGTCGCGGCGGTGGAGGCCGGCAGCCTTTCCGCCGCGGCCCGCCGTTTCGGCATTCCCCTGGCGACCGTCAGCCGCAAGGTTTCCGATCTTGAGCGCCATCTCAACACCCGGCTCCTGAACCGTTCGACGCGCCGGCTGACGCCGACCGATGCCGGCGAAGCCTATCTTGCGGCCTGCCGCCGCATCCTTGATGACGTTGGCGAGGCTGAACGCGGCGCGGCCGGCGAGTACAGCGCTCCGACCGGTGAACTGGCCATCACCGCGCCGGTCGTGTTTGGCCGTCTCCATGTGTTGCCGGTGGTCACCGGCTTTCTCTCTGCCTATCCCGACGTGGATATCCGCCTGACCCTGGCGGACCGCATAACCCAGCTGGTCGAGGACCATTTCGACCTCGCGCTGCGCATCGACCAGTTGCCGGATTCGAGCCTGGTCGCCATCGCCGTCGGCTCGATTCGCCGCGTTGTCTGCGCCAGCCCGGCCTATCTGGCCGAGCACGGCACGCCCACGACCCCGGAAGATCTCGGCACCCACAGTTGCATCACCTTCGAGGGACTTTCCTCCGCCGCCCCTTGGAGCTTCGCCAGAGGCAAGACGGACGTCACGGTCCAGGTTCGCTCGCGCCTGCAGGTCAACACCGCCGAGGCGGCGATCGATGCCGCCGACGAAAGTGCTTTCCTATCAGGTCGATGCCGCCGTGCGGTCCGGCAAGCTGCGCATCCTGCTGCAAGAGTTCGAGCCGGAACCGTGGCCGGTGAGCCTGGTGCATGCGGGCCACGGCCTGCTGCCGGTCAAGCTGCGCGCCTTCCTCGACTTTGCCGCACCGCGTCTGAAGGAGCGGCTGGCGCGATTGGAGTAGCGTGCCTGCGCTGGCGTGAGCCATGCTTCAGCATCGGCCGGGACACTGCTGCGCCATTTCCTTTTTCCCCGCGCTTGGTGTAACCAACGCACACTTCCTCACCGGACCTCCCCCCATGCTCCATGTCAGATCGCTGGCGTTCAATTTCGTCTTCTACGTCAATCTGATCGTCCAGATGATCCTCTGGACCCCCTATTATTTCCTGTCGCCCCGCCACCGCGCCTGGCTCGTGCCGAAATTCTGGTCGCGCAGTTGCATGTGGCTCTACGACAAGATCGCCGGAACGAAGAACGACATCACCGGGCAGGAAAACCTGCCCGAAGGCTCCTTCATCCTGGCGCCCAAGCACCAGTCGTTCTGGGATGCGATCGCCTTCTTCCCTTTCCTCCAGGACCCGCTCTACATCCTCAAGCGCGAGCTCACCTGGATCCCGTTTTTCGGCTGGTACATCATGAAGATGCGCATGATCCCGGTCGATCGCGGCAGCCGCTCCAAGGCCCTGAAGGCAGTGGTCGCGGCGACCAAGCAAGAGATGGCGCGCAACCCGCGCCAGTTGATCATCTATCCCGAGGGCACGCGCCGGGCGCCGGGCGACGAGCCGGCCTACAAATACGGCATCGTCGAAATCTACACGCAGCTTGGTGTTCCCGTGGTGCCGGTTGCCCATGTCGCCGGCCTCTATTGGCCGCGCCGCAAATTCCTGCGTTATCCCGGCACCATCAAGGCGCGTTTCCTGCCGCCGATCCCACCGGGCCTCGGCAAGGACGAGTTCATGGCGCGGCTGATCGGCGAGACGGAAGCGGCTTGCGACCAGTTCCTCATCGAGGCATCGCGCGCCCCCAACCCGCCCGCCTTCCCGCCGACGGCGTTGAAGCGGCTGCGGGAGCTCGGCGCGAAGGCCTGAAAGCCTCCAGCCAGGCGATCAGCCATAGACGGCCAGCAGCGTGGTCAGCACCAGCGTCGCGGCAAAGATCAGATTGATGATCCGCGAAGCGGCAGGCCTGCGCAGGAAGCGCGCGAACGCCGCGCCGGCAAGCAGCCACACGGCATGGATGACAACGATCATCGCCGCCAGAACCGTCAGCTTCAGCCATAGGCCGAGTTCCGCGCCGTCCTGGCTCGACGAGGCGCCAGCGAACACGGCGGCGATCGCCACATAGGCTTTCGGGTTGGCCACAGCCAGCAGAAACCCGGCCAGCCAGGTCGGGCGCGCAGCGTCGGCCGTGCGCCCCGCCAGCGGCGGCGCCGTGGCGATCCTGAACGCGAGATAGAGGATATAGGCTGCCGACGCGACAGCCAGCACCGGCACCAGCTTCGGCATCGAGCCAAGCACCGCCATGATCCCGGTCGCCACGACCAGCAGCACGGCGACCGTGCCGAGAACGATCCCCAAGGTGTAGCGCACAGAATCGCGCAGACCGAAGGCGGCGCCAACAGCGGTGACGCTTATCGTTGCCGGCCCCGGACTGCCCATGACCACCGTAGCGGCCAGCACCAGGGCGAGCAGAGGCCGCCAAAGCTGCGGCTGCGAAAGAAGCGGCTCCGTCATCGCACCCTCTGTCTTGCCAATGGCGAAGGACGCTATGGCAAGACGGGAGCGAGGTCTTGGACGTTCGTGCGTGGAGCGGCCGAAGCCTCAGTCGCTCGCTTTGTCGAGTTCGGCCATGTCGTCGGCGGTCAATTTCAACGACGCCGCCTTGATCAGGCTGTCCATCTGGCTGGGCTTGGTGGCGCTGGCGATCGGTGCGGTGACACCTGGCCGCGCGATCGCCCAGGCAAGAGCGACTTCCGCCTGTTTCGCCGAGTGCTTGGCGGATATGGCATCCAGAGCGGCCAGAATGCGCATGCCGCGCGCATTGAGATAGCTGCTGACGCCCCCGCCGCGTTCGCTTTGGCCGAGATCTGCCTCGCTGCGGTATTTGCCGCTCAGGAAGCCCTTGGCCAGGCTGAAATAGGTGATGACGCCGATATCCTCGGCCACGCACAGATCGCGCAACGGCCCATCGAAGGAGGAACGGTCGTAGAGATTGTATTCCGGCTGCAGCACCTCGTAGCGCGGCAGGCTTCGCAGGCTCGCCACGTCGAGCGCGGCGCGCAACTGGCCGGCGTCGAGGTTCGAGCAGCCGATATGGCGGACCTTGCCCTTGGCAAGCAGCTTCTCATAGGCGCCTAGCGTTTCCTCATAGGGCGTGGCGGGGTCCGGCCAGTGCGACAGGTAGAGGTCGATGACATCGGTCCGCAGCCGCTTCAGCGAGGCCTCGACGGCCTTTTCGATATAGGCGGCGGAGAGGTCCTTGTGCCCCTGCCCCATATCCGAGCCGACCTTGGTGATCACCACGACCTTGTCCCGGTTGCCACGGTCCTTCATCCAGTTGCCGATGATGGTTTCCGATTCGCCGCCCGTGTTGCCGGGCACCCAGCGTGAATAGGCGTCGGCCGTGTCGATGGCGTTCAGGCCGCCCGCGACGAAGCGGTCAAGCAGGTCGAAGGAGGTTTTCTCGTCGGCGGTCCAGCCGAAGACGTTGCCGCCCAGAACCAGCGGCGCGATGGAAAGGTCGGTGCGACCGAGACGGCGTTTCTGCAAGATGGTTCTCCGTGATGATTGGGATGGGGGCGCATGCCGCCCGCTGGCTGGGTTCGGAGCCTAAGCTAGGTCGTCCCACGTCAAGGTCAAAGTCCTGACCGCCTATTTCAGCAGAGCCAGTGCTTCACGATGGCGCTATCCCCCGTGCCACATCCTCAAGCCAATGGTCGCGGATACCCAGTGCCTCCAGATGCTTCAGCGTGCTGAGCACATAATCCTCGTTGTTGCCGGATTGGCCGGCGGCGCCGCGCACCACCGCCGCCGCATGCGCGGCATCCAGCGCGCCGGCATATTGCTCATGCTTGCGGTCGACGATGTAGGCGACCGCTTCGACCGTGCCGCCGCCGTCGAGGCGGACCTTGAGCGTGCGCTCGAGATAGACGCTGGTAACGAGTTCGCGCTCACGCAGATAGGCGATCACCTCGTCGCGTAATTGTCCAGGCACGCGGAAAGCCAGGCCGACGCAGGAGCCGCCATGGTCGAGGCCAAGCACCAGCCCGGGCCGCTCACGCGTGCCACGGTGCACGAAGGAATAGACACACAGCGAGCGGCGATAGCCGTGCAAATGGGCGCGCCGCGTCTCGACATGTGCGAAACCCGGCCGCCAGATCAGCGAACCGTAGCCAAACACCCAAAAATCGCCCATATCGCCGTGCCTGATTGCAAAAAGAATGGCCACACCGCACCGGAATCCGGTGTTTTTCCGTCCGTCCCCGGCTACCTATTCGTCAATGTCTACCAGGTGTTGTCGGAATCGAAGGTCCGTCCACCAACACCGTGGGTTAATGAGAGCCAAAGCATGACGTCAAGTGACGAACGCCAACCAAAGTCCCGCCGCGGCCTGTTCTGGCTTGCGGCGTTCATCGTTGTGCTGTTCGCCATCTACAGCGGCGGCTGGTTCTATCTGGCCAACAGGGTCAGGACCGAGGCCGACAAGGCGGTCGCCACGCTCAACAAGAGCGGCATCGAAGCCGGCTGCGCCAATCTCCAGGTCAGCGGCTATCCCCTGAGCTTTACCGTCTCTTGCGACAATCTGGCGTATGAGGACGATGCCAAGAACATCGCGGCCTCGGCCGGCTCCTTCAATGCCGTCGCCCAGATCATCCAGCCCTTGTCGCCGGTCGCCGACCTGCGCGGTCCGCTCAGGACCTCCGTCCCCGGCATGGTGCCGCTGTGGATCGACTGGGACAATCTGCAGGCCAAGGTCAAACTGTCATGGCCGCTGCCGCAGCGCATTGCGCTGCAGGCGGAAGGCCTGTCGGGCCAGACCGATCCAGCCGACGACACCGATCCGGTGGAACTGTTCAGCGCCGGCAGGGCGGCCGGCCAGCTGCAGCCGAACGGTCAGGACGTCGATTATGTCGGCAGCTTCACCGATCTGGAAATCGACCCGGATGCGATCGGCGGCCGCGTGCTGCCCGCGCTCGATGCCAGCGGCGACGCCACGCTGAAGAATGGCGTCGCGCTGATCGGAACGCAGGTGAAGAGCCTTCGCGGCCAAAGGGTCGAGATCCGCAACCTCGATTTGTCGTCAGGCACGGCGCGAGTCACTGTTTCCGGGCCGCTGTCGGTCGACGCCGAAGGCCTGGTCGACGCAGATCTGATGATCAGGATCAAGGATCCGAAGGCCGTGGCGGCCATTCTGGCCGGTGCCATACCCGAGCAGACGAATGCGATCGAACAGGGTTTTGCCGCGCTTGCCATGCTCGGCAGCGAACCGTCGATGCCGCTGAAAGTGGTCAAGGGCAAGGCCTCGCTCGGCTTCATCCCGCTCGGCAAGATCAAGCCGGTGCAATAGCGCGCCATGCCGGGACCCCCGAGGCTCCTCAGTGTCGGCGCGCTGACGCTGGACACCATCCTGCGTGTCGAGACGCTGCCCACGCATCAGGGAAAGTTCATCGCCGCCGATGGCGTGCAGATCGCCTCGGGCATGGCCACCAGCGCTGCCTGCGCCGCGCATCGCCTCGGCGCCGAGGTGTCGCTGTGGGCGAGCACCGGCGACGATCCGGTCGGCGATCAGCTGATCGCCGGGATCGAGGCCGAGGGTGTCGACTGCAGCTATGTCCGCCGCGTCAGCGGCGCCCGCTCGGCATTGGCCTCGATCCTGGTCGACGCGCATGGCGAGCGCATCATCGTGCCTTTCTATGACAGCCTGGCCCAGGCCGACCCCGGGGCATTGCCTTTCGCGGACATCACGGCATTCGATGCCGTGCTGGTGGACGTGCGGTGGCCCGGTGCAGCGACACTTGCCCTCGAGGCGGCGCGCGCGGCCGGTCGGCCGGCAATCCTCGATGCCGATACGGCGCCGCTGGCGGTGCTGGAGCAGTTGTTGCCGCTGGCTTCGCACATCGTCGCCTCGGAGCCCTCGGTGCGCATCATATGCGGCCAGGCGCTGGATCTGGCGAGCGCTTGCACCGAAATGGCTTCCCGCACCGATGCGTTCGTCGCCGTCACCGGCGGCGCGGCAGGCACCTGGTGGTTCGATCGCGCGTCGGGATCATCCCGCCATGTCGCGGCGCCAAGGATCAAGGCGGTCGACACGCTCGCCGCCGGCGACGTCTTTCACGGCGCCTTTGCCGTCGGACTGGCGGAGGCCATGCCGGTCGAGCAGGCCTTGCGCTTTGCAAGTGCCGCCGCCGCGCTCAAATGCCTGCGCTTTGGCGGCAGGCTCGGCGCGCCGGACCGGGCCGAGACGCTGGCCATGGTCATGGCGACCTGGCCCGAAACAGCCTAGTTCTTCGACGGATGCTCCACCGCCTGGCGGCCGAAATCGGGCACGTCGATATCCTGGCCGGCCTCGATGATCGAGCGGCGCACGGCGCGGGTGCGGGTGAACAGATCGAACAATTTGTCGCCATCGCCCCAGCGGATCGCCCGCTGCAGGAATGCCAGATCTTCCGAGAACCGCGCCAGCATTTCCAGGATCGCATCCTTGTTGTGCAGGCAGACGTCCCGCCACATGGTCGGGTCGGAGGCGGCCAGACGGGTGAAGTCGCGAAAGCCGGAGGCCGAATATTTGATGACTTCCGTCTTGGTCACCGATTCCAGATCGTCGGCGGTGCCGACGATGTTGTAGGCGATGATGTGCGGCAGATGCGAGACGATGGCCAGTGTCATGTCGTGATGCTGGGGATCCATCGTGTCGATGTTGGCGCCGCAGCGGCGCCAGAATTCCGACAGCCTCTCGAGCGCGTCCGGATCGGTGCCCGGCAGCGGCGTGAAGATGCACCAGCGATTGTCGAACAGATCGGCGAAACCGGCATCCGGTCCGGATTTTTCCGTGCCCGCCAGCGGATGGCCGGGAATGAAATGAACGCCATCAGGCACATGCGGCTGCATCTGCGCGATGACCGAGGCCTTGGTCGAGCCGACATCGGTGAGGGTGGCGCCCTTCTTCAGCGCCGGCGCGATCTCCCCAGCCACCGCGCCGGACGAGCCGACCGGCACCGAGACGATGACCAGGTCGGCATCGCGGACCGCTTCCTTCGCATCCGTCGTGTAGGAATCGCCCAGTCCAAGTTCCTCCGCCCGCTTCAGCGTCGCGGCGCTGCGGGTCGAGATGGCAACGTGGCCGGCAAGGCCCTCGCGTCGGATGACGCGGGCCAGCGACGAGCCGATCAGGCCGATGCCGACCAGCGCGATCTTTTCAAACATCGGTGATGTCATGGTGTTCCTGCTTTTCGGGCGTTCTAGCTTTTCAGGAATGTCGTGAGCGCGGCGACGACGCCGCGACTGGCCTCTTCCGTGCCGACGGTCATGCGCAGCGCGTTGGGGAAGCCGTAGCCGGAAACGCGCCTTAGGATATAGCCGCGCGCGGTCAGATAATCGTCCGCCGCGGCCGCCGAATGCTTCTGGTCGTCGGGAAAGTGAATGAGCAGGAAATTGCCGACGCTGGGCGTCACCCGCAGCCCGAGTCCGCTCATCTCCTGGCTCAGCCAGGTCAGCCAGGTCTCGTTATGCGCCACGCTGCGCTCGACGTGAGCGCGGTCGCGGATTGCCGCGATGCCGGCCTCGATCGCCGTCGCATTGACGTTGAAGGGACCGCGGACGCGATTGATGGCGTCGACGATGTGCATGGGCGCATACATCCAGCCGATCCGCGCGCCACCGAGGCCGATCTTGGAGAAGGTGCGGGTCATGACCACATTCTCGGCGCTGCCAACCAGTTCGATGCCGGCCTCATAGTCGTTGCGGCGGACATATTCGGCATAGGCCGCGTCGAGCACCAGCAGCACATGTTTGGGCAGGCCGGCATGCAGGCGGCGCACCTCCTGGAACGGCACATAGGTGCCGGTCGGATTGTTGGGATTGGCAAGGAACACGATCTTCGTGCGCGGCGTGACGGCCGCCAGTATCGCATCGATGTCGGCCCGCTCATCGGTCTCCTTGACCGCGATCGGCGCAGCCCCTGCCGACTGGATGTAGATCTTGTAGACCATGAAGGCGTGTTCGGTGAATATGGCCTCGTCGCCGGGTGCGAGATAGGTCTGCGCCAGCAGGCCGAGGATCTCGTCGGAGCCGTTGGAGCAGATGATGTTCTGCGCGTTGAGGCCATGCACTTCCGCGATCGCCTCGCGCAGCCGTCTGGCGGTGCCGTCGGGATAGATGTCGAGCCTGGCGGCGACTTCACGCGCGGCCTCGATCGCCTTCGGCGACGGGCCAAGCGGGTTCTCGTTGGACGACAGCTTGTAGACCTTGGCGACACCGGCGGGTGCGGCGCTCTTGCCCGGCACATAGGCGTCAATGTCCATGATGCCCGCGCGCGGGGTTGGACGTGCCTGATCCGGTCTCTGGTTCATTTTTGCAAAATCCATCGAAAATGCCTCGATCCGGAGGCCGCAGCGGAAATACAAGCCGTGGCCGATAATGTCGAGAGGTGGCAGTGGTGCCAGCAGCCGGCCCAGATGCCGGCCGAGATGTCGGCCCAGATGTCGGCATTGACGGCAGGGCGGGCGAGTTCTAGAAGGACAGCAACAGTTCCGTGGTGATTTGGCCGGTCGGCTTGCAGCCACGTTAAACAATTCGCTAAAGGGCCGTTTGCGTGACGTAACCGGCTTTGCGAATGGCAATGCCGGTTTTTTATTGTCCGCGACCGGCCGGACGGACGCATCGGCGGCGATTTTTCGCCCGATATGATGCAGCGAGTGAGACAAGAATGGCCGCTCTGCGCGCAGGAAAGACCAACAACGAGGCCGACCAGCCGTCGAGCCCGGTGTTGCGCTTCGGGGCGGACAAGCCGCTCAAGCTCGACGCCGGCACGCTTCTGTCGCCGTTCCAGATCGCCTACCAGACCTACGGCACGCTGAACGATGCCCGCTCCAATGCCATCCTCGTCTGCCATGCACTGACCGGCGACCAGCATGTCGCCAGCACCAATCCGGTGACCGGCAAGCCGGGATGGTGGGAAGTGCTGATCGGCCCCGGCAGGATCATTGACACCAGCCGCTTCTTCGTCATCTGCTCCAACGTCATCGGCGGCTGCCTGGGCTCCACCGGGCCGGCTTCGACCAACCCCGCCACCGGCAAGCCCTATGGGCTTGACCTGCCCGTCATCACGATCCGCGACATGGTGCGTGCGCAGCAGATGCTGATCGACCATTTCGGCATCGAGAAACTGTTCTGCGTGCTCGGCGGCTCGATGGGCGGCATGCAGGTGCTGGAATGGGCGTCGAGCTATCCCGAGCGCGTCTTTTCGGCGCTGCCGATCGCCACCGGCGCGCGCCATTCCTCACAGAACATTGCCTTCCACGAGGTCGGCCGGCAGGCCGTCATGGCCGATCCGGACTGGCATGGCGGCAAATATTTCGAACACGGCAAGCGCCCGGAAAAAGGCCTGGCGGTGGCGCGCATGGCCGCCCACATCACCTATCTCTCCGAAGCCGCCCTGCATCGAAAATTCGGCCGCAACTTGCAGGACCGCGAAGCGCTGACGTTCGGCTTCGACGCCGATTTTCAGATCGAAAGCTATCTGCGCCACCAGGGCATGACTTTCGTCGACCGCTTCGACGCCAATTCCTATCTCTACATGACGCGGTCGATGGACTATTTCGACCTCGCCGCCGACCATGGCGGCAGGCTGGCGGACGCCTTTGCCGGAACCAAGACCCGCTTCTGCCTGGTGTCGTTCACATCGGACTGGCTGTTTCCGACGGAAGAAAGCCGCTCCATCGTGCACGCGCTCAACGCCGCCGGCGCGTCCGTGTCCTTCGTCGAGATCGAGACCGACCGTGGCCACGATGCCTTCCTGCTCGACGAGCCGGAACTGTTCGCCGCCATCAACGGCTTCATCGGCTCCGCGGCGCGGGCGAGAGGGCTAAGCGCATGACCCCGGAAAGTTGCAGCCTTTCAGGATCGGGATCATGCGCCGCAAAGGAGACGACATCATGAGCGTCAACGGCAGCCAGCGCGTCGACCTCGAGGTCGTCGCCAATCTCATCCCACCGCAGTCCCGCGTGCTCGATGTTGGTTCGGGCGACGGCTCGCTGCTTGAATTGCTGCAGGACACCAAGCAGGTCGACGGCCGCGGACTGGAACTGTCGCAGCGCGGCGTCAACGAATGCGTGGCGCGCGGCCTCTCCGTCATCCAGGGCGATGCCGACAAGGATCTCGAATTCTATCCCGACAAGGGCTTTGACTTCGTCGTCCTGTCGCAGACCTTGCAGGCGACGCGCAACCCGAAGCTGGTGCTCGACGAATTGCTCCGCATCGGCAACCGGGCGATCGTCTCCTTCCCCAATTTCGGCCATTGGCGGGTACGTCTGTCGCTGTTCGTCAAGGGCCGCATGCCGGTGACGCAGGACCTGCCCTATTCCTGGTACGACACCCCCAATATCCACTTCTGCACCATCCGCGACTTCGTCAACCTGTGCGACGAGCTTGGCGCGACGGTGGAAAAGGCGACCGCGCTCGACGCCGCCGGCCAGAAGATCGGCCTGTCCATGCCCTGGTGGTTCTGGAACTTCTTTGGCCAGCAGGCGGTGTTTCTGCTGAAACGGAGCTGACGTTACGGCGCGTATTCGACCAGCTGGTGGTTCTCGTCCGCAAGCTCCTCATCGATGATTGAAGCAATCGTTGCCCAATCGCCTCCCGCCAGACCCGCGCCAATCCTGGGATAGCCGATCCTCCGGCCGGCGAATCCAGCCTTGACCGCGTTCATGACACTGCGGATGGCGCCATAGTCAGCCTTCACGCCCTGGCCCTGCCAATGGAACTGGGTGTAGCCATTGATGACGTGGAAATTTCGATCTTCGCGCCGGATCTCGGCAACCGAGATAGTACCCAGCTTGGAGCGGTCGCCTTTCACGGTCGCGATATCCGCGGCGTAGGCCTCTGGAAACCGCTGCTTGATGGAAAGGGCAATGCCCTTGCCCATCTGGCATTGGCAATTGCAGCCATGCAGGATCGCGTCGAACTCTCCGTCGAGCGCAAGTTGCAACAGATCGCCACGAATCGTCCGCATGGGCAGTTCCATCAGCCAAGCACATCGGTAGCCTTGTGCGGACGCTCGATGCCGTCAACGATGATTACGTCGGAGTCCGAATTATCGGTGCGCAGTGAAAGGATCGCCTGATAGGCGGGCGAAGCATACCACTCGCGCACATGCTGGCGGTCAGGAAATTCGATGACGATGAGGTTGCCCGGCCAGTCGTTCTCGATCACCTCCACATCGCCGCCATGGACCAGGAAACGGCCGCCGAAAGGCTCCAGCGTGGCATCGATCCTGTGCAGATACTCGACGATCTGCGGACCCATCGTGACTTGGCGCATATGGGCGATGGCGTAAGCGGTCATGACGTAACTCCCTTTGCATCGAGACCGACCAACCGGCCTCGCCAGGGCAATCTGCCGGAACACCTGACACAAAGCGATTACGCCCGAGGTAATGGAATCGGCGCCTTCGACGGCCGGCGACAGGCGCTCTTGCGCATTTTCACCGGTCGAGTTCCGGAAAATACGGATCCGAAAGGAACCGCCTGTCGCGTTCGCCTTGCAGGCAGTCGATCGGCGCATCCGCGTCGACGGGGATGATCCTGGCCTTGTCCTGAATACCGCTCACTTCGAGGATCAGCTTGCGCCGGATGGCGGTGGAAAATTCGGCAGCCGAGTGGATGGGCAGCACGAAAGAGCCGGGTCCGCCGGTCACGCACTGCGCATAGTACTGGTCGAGATGCTTGAAGGTGGGCGATGGATTGATCAGGATCGGCAGGCCGTTGATGACGATGCCTTTTGCGGTTGCCGCATCGCGCGTCGCGGTGACCGGCGGCCCGATATTGTTGGGGCCATCGCCCGATATATCGATGACGCTGCGCTCACTGGCGAAATTCGTCCTGCCGAACAGCCCCGTGCCGAAGGCAATTGCCGTGGAAATCGAGGTGCCGCGAAAACTCCGGAACGGGCGCGCCGCCACCTTGTCGGCAAAGCTGTTGGCGCTTTGCGCGCCATCAATGATCTGCCAGTCGATGACCGCGTCGTCGCGCACCGTGCCGGCCCATTCGAAATAGGCAATCGCGATGCGGCCGGTATTGCCGGACCGGATGGCGTGGATGAAGTCGGGATGGCGCAGCGCCTCGACATAGCCGGCGCGTTGCAGGGCGAATTCCTTCTCGTCCATCGACAGGGATATATCGACCGCCAACACCAATTCGACGTCGACAGCCAGCGCACCCGATGGCGAGGCAACGGGCGTTGGCTGGACACAGGCAAGACAGGCAAGCAGGCGCAGAGCATCAAGCATCACCACCGCCACGTTTTGTTTCTCGGGGAAATCTTCCTTCGCGATCGCGGCGAAATAAAGCTTGCAGCGAGAGTGCGGGAAACGGCCCTACTTCTTGCGGCGGACCGCGACCGGCGGCGGATCGATGGCGCCGGCCCTGACGTGGGCGGGCTTCAGCGCTGGCGCACCGGAATCCTTGACGATCGTCAGGCCGCGCGGAAAGAACTGAATATTGTGCTGCCCGCGCCCGATGTTGATGATCGTGGCGCCCTTCAGATGCTTTTCCAGCATCGCCAGAACACGCCGCAGCGAGGGGCCGTCGAACGCATCCATGGCTTCGTCGATGATCACCCATTTCGGCTGCCGCAAGGCGAGCCTGGCCACGCCCAGCAAGCGCTGCTCGTCATCGCCCAGTTCATGGTCCCAGCGCCCGACGCGGTCGAGCGAGGACGACAGCCGTTCCAGGCCAACCTCGGCCAGCACCGCCACAATGTCGGCGTCACTCGCGGGCGCATGCCCGTTGGCGTGATTGAGCACGTCGCGCAACGTGCCGGCCGGCAAATACGGCACGCGTGGCACGAAGATGAGGGGTTCTCCGGCCGGCAGGCCGATTTTTCCCCTGCCCCAGGGCCACAGCCCGGCAATGGCGCGGAAGAACAGCGTCTTGCCGGCGCCGGGTTCGCCGGTGATCATCACGCGATCGCCGGCGCGGATCTCGACATGCTGCTCGGAGAGTTTTGTGCAGCCCTCCGGCGAGGCCACCTGGAGCTTCTCGAACGTCAGGCTGCCATTGGCGTTCAGATCGAAGGTGATGCGCCTTTCGGTGTCGTGCAGCACATCGGTTTCATCGAGCGCGATGCGGAAGTCGGCGACACGCATCAGCGTGGCCCGCCAATCGGCGATGCTGCCGATATTGTTGATGAACCAGCGCAACGAGGAATGGACCTGGTTGAAGGCGCCGACCGCCATCATCAGCCCGCCAAAGCTGATATCGCCCGAGAAATAGACGGGCGAGGCAACCAGGATCGGCGCCACGACGGTAATCCAGCCATAGGTATCGGTCACCCAGGACAGGTTGATCTGTGCGGTATAGATGCGCCGCATGGCGCCCAGCACCGTGCCGAGGTCGAGTTCGAGCCGCTGCCTGGCGTCGGCCTCGCCATGGTACAGCGCGATGGCATCGACATTCTCGTTGACGCGCACCATCGAGGAGCGCAGCTCCGCCTCTCGTGTGTAGCGGTCGCTGTTCAGCTTGATGAGCGGCCGGCCGACCAGCCAGCTCAGCCAGGAGGCGGTGCCGGCATAGAGGAACGCCGCCCAGACCATGTAACCCGGTATGGCCAGCGACCAGCCGTTGATGTGGAAGACGAAGCCCGAAGACAGTTCCCACAGCACGCCGACGAAGGACACGAGCAGGATGAGCGACTGCAGGAGCCCGACGCCGAGATCGGTCGACAGGTCGGACAGATGCGCCGCATCCTGCTGCATGCGCTGGTCGGGATTGACGCCGATGGCGCCGGCATTGGCCAGCCGGAAGGCGCGTGCCGGCCGCATCCACTGGTCGATCAGGTCGAGCGTCAGCGCCTCGCGCAGCTTCAGCCGGATCATCTGGTTGAGCCAGGTCTGGCCGATATTGAGCACCAGCAGCCCGCCGGCGATCATCGCAAAGACAAGGAGCTGGTGCACGAAGGCCGCCATGTCGCGGCGTGCCAGCGCATCGTAGAAGGGCTGGTTCCAGCGGTTGAGCAGGACCTGGCCGATCGAGGTCGCGATGATGACGGCCATGATGCCGACCGACGTCCACAGCAGCCATTTGCGGACCGGCGACACCACCAGCGCCCGCCTGATCGTCGCAACCTGATCACGCAGGCTGCTGGCCTCGACAGCGACCGGCTGAACGGTGGCCTGATTGTCAAGTTGATCAGCCATGTCAGAGGTCCTTGCGTTCAGGTGCGATGCTGAAACCGGATGATGACGGCATCCGCATATCAGGCAGGTAGCGAGTTCACCACGACAGATAGGTCGAGGAGGGACGCGCCGTGCGCGTTTCTAGCATGATCACGAAGGTTTCACCTGGCGAGACGGCATGGCCCCGCCTGTCGCCTCGGCCCGGCGGCCGAGCCGCGTCGCGCCGTGTGGCGACAGCACCGGCACGAAGACGCGGCGCGAGGCGCGCTGGGCGACCGGCACGCCCTGATAGAGCCGCTTCTGCGCCTCGACGACGATGACGCCGGAAAAGATCGGCCACAGCCGCCGGCCGGCGCGCTCCAGCACATTGTGGAAGCGCATCATGAAGCGCCGCCGCGATGGCGGGAAGAATAGCGCATCCGACCAGGCGGCAGGCGTGAAATTCGCCTCGCGCAGCAGTTCCGTCAGTTGCCCGCGCGAGAACGGCCGGCCATTGCCGAACGGCGTATGCTCGAAGCGCGCCCAGACACCGCGGCGGTTTGGCACAACGATGACGACGCGCCCCGCGGGCGACAGCACCCGCCAGATCTCGTTCAGCGTCTCGCGCGGGTTTTCGACATGTTCGAGCGAATGGACGAGCAGCATGCGGTCGATGCAGGAATCGACCAGCGGCAGTTCCTCGTCGAAGACCAAAGCGGTCGCCGTCGGCCCGGTTGCCGGCCAGACCACGGCGCCCTGCGTCGCCGGCATGAAGGCAAAGACCCGCTCGGCATCGGAGCCGAAACGCTCCAGCCAGGGCAAGGTATAGCCAAGCCCGACCAGCCGTTCATTGGGGACAGCCGCCCATATCGACGACAGCGCCATGGTGATCGAACGCTCGGCGAACCGGCCAAGCGTTGTCGAATAGAAGGAGCGAAGGTCGACGATGTCGGAATGCATGTCAGGGATGTAGCCGCGATATCGGCGTGTTTCAACAAAAGGCCTCGAAAGAGGTCCGCGTCACGAGATGTTACTCGACATCCCTGGATGACATTCCCGCGCTGGCGCCCTATGTCTGCGGCGACAATGGAGAAAGCCGAGATGGCGGTCGAAATCGAACAGTTCATGTGCCGGAGCGACAATTTCGGCGTGCTGGTGCATGACCCCAAAAGCGGGCAGACGGCGATCATCGACGCGCCCGAGGAAGCGCCGATCCTGGCCGCGATCAAGCGCACCGGCTGGACGCCGACGATGATCCTGACCACGCATCATCATATGGACCACGTCGAGGCCAATCTGGCGCTGAAGGAGCGCTTCAGGCTGCGCATCGTCGGCCCGGAGGCGGAAAAGGCCAAGATCCCCGGCATCGACGAAACCGTCGAGGAGGGCTCCGTCCTTCATCTTGGCGACGAGCGCATCGAGGTGATCGCCACACCCGGCCATACCGCCGGCCATGTCTCCTATTATCTGCCGGCATCGCAGGTGGCGTTCACCGCCGACACGCTGTTTGCGCTGGGCTGTGGGCGGCTGTTCGAATGCAAGCCGCCGGTGATGTACGACTCGCTGAAGAAACTCGCAGCCCTTCCCGCCGCGACGACGATCTATTGCGGCCATGAATACACGCTCGCCAACGCCCGTTTCGCGCTGACCGTCGACCCGACCAATTCGGCCTTGAAGGAGCGCGCCGCCAGGATCGAGGCACTGCGGGTCGACAACAAGCCGACACTGCCGACGACGATCGGCGAGGAACTGTCGACCAATCCCTTCCTGCGCTGGCACGATCCGGCGATCCGCAAGCATCTCGGCATGGAAAAGGCCGGGGACGCCGAGGTGTTCGCCGAGATCCGCAAGCGCAAGGACAATTTCTGAGCAGCTCCGACCGATGACCAGCGCAGCAGAAATCATCGCCACCCTCGGACTGAAGCCGCATCCGGAAGGCGGCTGGTACGCGGAAACCTTTCGTGACGAGGCCGGCGGAGCGCGCGGCCATTCGACCGCCATCTATTTCCTGCTGGAACAGCACCAGCTTTCGGCCTGGCATCGGGTCAAGGACGCAGCCGAGGTCTGGCATTTCCATGCCGGCGCGCCGCTGGCGCTGTCGATGTGGCAAGAAGGCGCTGCCGTCATTGAGCAGGTGCTCGGCATCGGCCTCGCGGCCGGCGAACGGCCGCAGATCGTCGTGCCGGCGGGCTGGTGGCAGTCGGCGCGCAGCCTGGGCGAATGGACGCTGGTCGGCTGTACGGTCGCGCCGGGCTTTGATTTCGCCGCCTTCGAACTGGCCGAGCCGGGCTGGAATCCTAACCCAGCAGGAACCCCAGCGTAATCCCAAGCTGGGCTGCGTAGTACAGCACCCAGACGGCCAAACGCATCCAGGCGCGATGCGGCGAGATGGCCGCCACCAGAAATTTCTCGGTGGCCAGCAGACCGTCCGATGCCATGAACAGCACCGCGCCGCCGATGACCCAGGCGCTGTTGGTGGTCAGCGCCGCCATGCCCATCGCCAGGATCGCCACGACATAGATGGCGATCGGCACGCGCAGGCCGGGCCCGACACGGCGCCAGAGCGCGGCCAGCATGACGATGACGAACACCGCCAGTGCCAGCGCGATCGCCCCGCGCCAGGGCTCGGCCCCAAGCAGTCCCAACCCGCCGCCGCTGCGCAGGAACAGCGCGATGTAGACGATGTGGGCGACAAGGAAGCTGGCGAGCCCACCGAGAAACGCCTTTTCGCCGTCGCGCGACAAGAACGCGTCGCCCACCGCGCTGAGCGCAAGGGCCGCGACCAGCAGCAGCGGGCCGCTTTGCAGCGCCGAAAGCACGGCAAGCATCGCGACCGCGAGCGTCTTGGCCGCGGAGCGGGCGAGGCTCGGCGGCATGCCCAGCGTGAAGGCATAGATCACCGCCGCCACCAGCGAGAAGATCAGCGTCGCATTGGCATTGGCGTCGATGCCGCCGGCAAACGGCATCGTCATGCCGCAGCTCCGCTTTCGGATGCCTTGGCTTGGCTCTCGGCCTGGGCCGGCTTGCGCAGGAACAGCGACTTCGCCGCCAGGGCCGCGCCACCGGTGATGAGCACGCAGGCGGCGAGGATACGCAGCGACGGCTCGGCAACGCCGGCCGCAATCAGCACCAGCGTCGAGAGCAACGGCGCCAAGTAGCTTGCCGCGCCCAGCACCTGAATGTTGCCGCGCTTGACGCCGATGTCCCAGGCATAGAAGGCCGCACCCACCGGCATCAGGCCAAGTCCGAGCACGGCCAGCCACTGGCCCGCGCCATTTGGCAGAACGGTTTGTTCCAGCGCCAGATGGCAGACGAGCGACAGCACGGCGGTCGCCGCGCAGAACCAGGTGACGATGCTGGTCGGCACCGAGGGAAAGCGCCGTGACAAAAGCGAATAGGACGACCAGAGCAGGGCGCAGACGGCCGCCATGGCGTAACCGAAGGCGTAGCGCGCATCGAAGGCCAGCCCGCCGCCCTTGGTGACGATCAGCACGGTGCCGGCCAGGCCGAGCAACGCGCCGACGACATGGTTCCACGCCAGTTTTTCGCCCGGCATAAGGGCGGAGCCAAGCACGATCAGCAGCGGCCACAGATAGGCGATCAGGCTCGCCTCCACCGCCGGCGCGTTGCGCAGCGCTGTGAAATAGAAAAAGTGGTAGCCGAACAGGCCGGCAATACCGATCAGCCAGACCTGCGGCGGTATTTTCTGGCTCCTCTCGGCGGCCGGCATGAACAACCGCGCGACAAGGCCGACGCCGGTGCCGATCGAGAAGGTGAGCGCCGACAAAAGGAACGGCGGCACCTTGCCGGACGCATCGGTGAGCAGCGCCAGAAGCGCCCACATGGCGACCGCTGAAAAACCGATCAGTGTTGCGCGCCCCATTCCTGCCCCCGACGGCGCACCGAGGCGCCCACCACAATCTCGGGAAACCGCGTGGCGGTGGTCGTCCCGAAATTGCGTAAGATTACTCGACTGCTTCGAACCGTCTCGCGCTTATGGTCAGCGGACCGATCTGGGTCCCTACCGTAGCGTGGATCGGCGCATATACGCCGGTTTGGCCGAGCGGTGCAAACGTCACCATCATCCGGCTTTTGTTCCTGAGATAGTTCAGCGCCTTGCGGCCCTTGCGATAGCCGGCCACCGGCTCGAAACCCATCCGGCAGGTGATGGTGTCGCCCTTGTAGCCCGGCACCGAGATGGTGCCTTTCGAATCATAGGTCAGCGTCAGGTCGGCGCGCATCTCGCCATCATAGAACTTGACCGTGCGGCCGCAGACCTGATCGAGGCTGTCGGCGTGGATGACGGTGGCGGCCATCGGATCGAGTACCGATGCCAGGTCGCCGGCGCCGATCGGCACCCAGTCGTTGGGATCGCGCTTGCCAGGCGCCGGGATGACCTGCGTAGAGGTGACGGCGCCGTTGGCAAAGCGAATGTCGATCGCCGACACCTTCTTGCCGGAGGTATAATCGGCACGGAACGCCTGGGGCACCATTTTCTTGCCGGAAATCGTGCCCTTCGACGAGACCGTGCCGCGCGTGTCGTCGAATAATTTGGCGAGGCCCGCAGCGGTCACGCTACCTTCGATCGCGTAGGCGCCGTTCTCGTAATGGCTGGAGAAGGTCGATTTCGCGATCGAGAGACCAAGGAATGACACCGTGTACTCACCCTTGAACGACTGCGGCGAGGCAGCCGACGCGGCGGACGGCAAGGCGACGGCGAGCACGGCAACAAGCGCGTGAGACAAACGAAGCATGACGGGATCGGATCCTTGATTTTCGGCCGGAGGCGGGCGACTCCGGTCTGGCATGTCCCTATGAGACCGCTTATAGGATGAAATCCGGCCTTAATATGAAATGCCGGGCGCTTCCGTGGCGAAGCCGGAGCTTGACGCCCCGGTGAAATGCAACTATGGAACGCCAACTTTTTCCATAAGGCCGCCTGACCAGAACCGCGCGCCACCCGGCGTGGGCACAAAGGTTTGGCAGGTCCCGAGAGAATTGAAGGTTAGAATTATGTCCCGCACCTGCGAACTCACTGCCAAGGCAGTCCAGACCGGCAACAATGTGAGCCACGCCAACAACAAGACCAAGCGTCGCTTCCTGCCGAATCTCGTCAATGTGACGCTGATCTCGGAAGCGCTGAACCAGAATGTGCGCCTGCGCATTTCGGCCAACGCACTGCGTTCGGTCGAACATCGCGGCGGCCTCGACGCCTTCCTGGCCAAGGCCGACGTCAAGGAGCTGTCGCAGCGCGCGCGCCTGCTGAAGAAGCAGATTGCCAAGAAGCTGGCCGAACAGGTCGCTGCCTGACATCGTATAAAGGCGGGGGACCGCCCGGGCCAACTTTGTTGGCCTTGAGCATCGGATGGATCCGCAAGGTTCGACAATCCGGTGCTCGACTACGAAGCGAGCAGCGCCCGATGGGCATGATGCTCCTCTGGTTCCATTACCCAGGATAAAAAAATGACTTCCTTCTCGCGATATCTGCCCTTCGTGGCCGCCATGGCGCTTGTCGTCGTGGCATCGAACATTCTCGTGCAGTTCCCGATGCAGGGCCAGATCGGCGGCCTGTCGCTGGCCGACCTTTTGACCTGGGGGGCTTTCACCATGGTGTTCTTCACCGTCGCTTTCTCGGCCGCTTTCGCTTTTGCGGGCCCGAACGACAGTTTCGCGCTCGAGACGGCGCCGCTGATGGGCGTCTTCCACGTCGAGGCCATGCGCTGGGTTTCCTGGGCGCTGGGCGATCTCTCGGTGAAGCTGATCATCGCGGTGGTCGCGCTCATCCCTTATCGGCTGCTCGCCGCTCGCTGGAGCCAGCCGGCGCTGGCCGTTTAAACCATGATCCCCTGGGTTCACCTCGATTCGGCAAAGACCGGGGATGGTGTCCAGGAACTTCGCCTCAAGCGTCGCGGCAGCGAATTCTCGATCATGCTCGGCACCAACGAACTGATGAACAGCCGCCTCAGCGGCTCCGAGCAAGCGCTGGCGAAACTGTCGTGCCAAAGGATTGCGGGCCATCGCCAGCCGAGGATCCTGATCGGCGGCCTCGGCATGGGTTTTACATTGCGCGCCGCTCTGGCCGAACTTGGCAAGGATACCGGCATCATTGTCGCGGAACTGGTGCCGGCGGTCGTCGCCTGGGCACGCGGCCCGATGGCGGAGGTGTTTGGCGGCTGTCTCGACGACCCCCGCGTCGCCATCCATGAGACCGATGTCGGGCAATTGATCCGGTCTGGGTCCGCGACCTGGGACGCCATCCTGCTCGACGTCGACAACGGCCCCGAAGGCATCGTCCACAAGGGCAACGACGCGCTCTACAGCCTCGCGGGCCTCGGCGCCGCACGCACCGCCCTCAAGCCGGGCGGCGTGCTGGCGGTGTGGTCGCAAGGACCTGACAGCGGCTTCACGCGGCGGCTGAAGCAGGCAGGCTTCGCCGTGGAGGAGGTCAACACGCGCGCCAACGGCAAGCGCGGCGCGCGCCACGTCATCTGGATCGCCACCAACGACTCCCGGGAAGGCGCCTGACCAGATCGAACCCGCCCAAACCGAACCCGCCGTTGAAAACGCTTCAGCTTGGCAGTTGGACCGCTTCTCAGTCCTGGTGCAGGACGAATTCCAGGTAGAGGTTGCGCTGCAGGATCGAGTGGTTGTCGTCGGAGATCAGCGACACCATCACCGCGCCGTCATCGCGCGTCCAGACGTCGAGACCTTCCATATTGTCGATCTGGTAGCCCATGTCGGCGTCCAGCAGCACGGGTCCGTCGGCGACGGCGCCCTTCTCGACACTCTCGCCATGGATGCGCCGCAGCCGCATCTTGAGCCCGCCCGCCATGGTGAAACTGCGCTCCAGCAGCAAAAGGTCGCCGTCCGGCAGGAAGGCGCCGTCGGTGATGTCGAAGTCGCCGTTGCGCTTGACGGTGAAGACGCCCTTGTGCGGCCCTTCGATGATGGCGGCGTAGATGTTGCCGGCTCTGTCGAGGCTTTTCTCTGACACCACGACCAGACCGCCCTGATGCTGGCCGTTGGCATTGGCATGGGTAACGGTCTCGAAGCCGCGATTCTGGCGCAGCTCGCGCGCCGGCACCAGGAAATCCAGCTGGCGGTACGGCGCCTTCATATCAGTCGGATCGATCTTGAACTGGGCGATGCGGTGGTTGCGCTCGAAGCCGACGGTGGCGATGCCATCCTTGACCGCGAGGCCTTCGGCGTCGACTTCCCATTTCTCGTCGATCGGCTGGCCGCCCTGGTCGACCATCTGCTGCATGCGGAAGTTCTGGATGCCCACGGGCCGCCTGTCGGCATCGCGGGCCACCGTGCCGAAAAACCAGTAGCCGGTGTCGGCCACGCCGATGAAATCGCTGCCCGCTTTCAGAAAGCGGAGGGCCGACAGCGCGCCGAAATCACGCAATTTCGAGGTCATTTCCAGCCCGCCGACGAATTCGAGCGCGCCGAACTGCTTGTCGGTCCGGCCAATGCGGAACTCGGTGATCGGGCGGGACGAAACCTCGATGGGTTCAACCGAGGCCGAGCCAACCGCACCGGCTGGCGCCGAAGCCACGCCGGCGAACAGGGCGATGGCGGCGAAGAGCGTTTGCCGAAACCCGCCGCGCGAAAGGATCATCCGGCGCGCCGCATGCCGCCGCGCCGCGTGTCGCGCGCGCTTTCCTCGGCAAACAGCGAGGCCAGTTGCTCGGTCATGGCGCCGGCCAGTTCCTCGGCATCGACGATGGTGACGGCGCGGCGATAATAGCGCGTAACGTCATGGCCGATGCCGATGGCCAGCAGCTCCACCGGAGAGCGCGTCTCGATCAGCTCGATGACGGCGCGCAAATGGCGTTCGAGATAATTGCCGGGATTCACCGAAAGCGTCGAATCGTCGACCGGCGCGCCGTCCGAGATCATCATCAGGATCTTGCGCTGTTCGGGCCGGGCGATCAGGCGGTTGTGCGCCCACAGCAGTGCCTCGCCATCGATGTTTTCCTTGAGCAGGCCTTCGCGCATCATCAGGCCGAGATTGCGCCGTGCCCGCCGCCACGGATGGTCGGCCGACTTGTAGATGATGTGGCGCAGATCGTTGAGGCGGCCGGGGTTCGGCGGCTTGCCGTCCTTCAGCCACTTCTCGCGCGCCTGCCCGCCCTTCCACGCCCGCGTCGTGAAGCCGAGGATCTCGACCGAAACGCCGCAGCGTTCCAGCGTACGGGCAAGAATGTCGGCGCAGGTGGCGGCGACCGTGATCGGCCGGCCGCGCATCGAGCCCGAATTGTCGAGCACCAGCGTCACCACCGTGTCGCGGAATTTGGTGTCGCGTTCCTGCTTGAAGGACAGCGGCTGCATCGGGTCGATGACGACGCGCACCAGCCGCGCCGGGTCGAGATAGCCCTCTTCCAGGTCGAAATCCCACGACCGGTTCTGCTGCGCCATCAGCCGACGCTGCAGCCGGTTGGCCAGCCGCCCGACGACACCAGACAGATTGGCCAGTTGCTTGTCGAGGAAGGCGCGCAGCCGGTCGAGCTCTTCCTCTTCGCAAAGCTCTTCGGCGCCGACCGTCTCGTCGAAAGCGGCGGTGTAGACCTTGTAGTCGATTTCCTTCGGCAGATTGGTGAAGGGGTTGTCGTTGCGGCGCGCCTCGCCGGGCGTTTCGGCGTCGGCATCGTCGTCATCGGACAGATCGTCGGCGGTGGCGTCGGAGGCTTCCGTCTCGGACGACTGCTCGTCATCGGCCGAAGCCTCGGCGTCCTCGGACTGCGACTGCTCGGAGCCGGAATCGTCTTCCCCGCCCTCCTCGCTCTGCTCCTCGCCTTGCGGCTGGTTGTCGTCATTGTCCTCGGAATCTTCCGTCTCCTGGTCGTCGCCGAGTTCCTCGGCCATCTCCATGGAGGCGAGCATCTCGCGCACGACGCGGGCGAACGCCTGCTGGTCGTCGAGCTTGGCCGACAGGCCGTCGAGGTCGGCCTTGGCCTTTTCCTCGACCCAGGGACGCCAGAGCTCGACCAGCCGCTCGCCGCTTTTCGGGACCGCCCGGCCGGTCAGCTTCTCGCGCACCATGAGCGCCAGCGCTTCCTCGATCGGAGCGTCGGCCTTGTCCTTGACATCGACAAGGTTGGCCTTGGCGTATTTGTCCTCCAGCATCGAGCCGATATTGTCGGCAACGCCCTGCATGGCGCGGCTGCCGATCGCCTCGACACGGGCCTGCTCGACCGCGTCATAGATGGCGCGCGCCGCCTTGCCTTCCGGCGCCAGCTTGGTGTGGATGCGCGCATCATGGCAGGCGCGCTTCAGCGCCATGGAATCGCCGAGGCCGCGGGTGATCGCGATATCGGTCTTCGATGCCTTCTTCGGAAGTTCCGGCAAGCGCGCCCGGCTGCCGGCGAGCGCCGGCCTGTCCTTGGCGAAGCCGACTTCCATGTCCTTGTCGCCGGCAATGGCGCGCATGCAGACGGTGACGGCGCGCTTGAAGCTGTCGGCTTCAGACCCCGTCTTCGACTTGTTGCGCGTGTTGTCGCCCGGACCCGCCATCGAGGCTCTGCTTAGCCCAGCACCACGTTGGCTGCGCTCTCGGGCAGATCCTCGCCGAAGGCGCGCTGGTAGAACTCGGCCACCACCGAGCGCTCCAGCTCGTCGCACTTGTTGAGGAAGGTCAGCCGGAACGCCATGCCGATATTGCCGAAAATCTCGGCGTTCTCGGCCCAGGTGATGACGGTACGTGGGCTCATCACGGTCGACAGATCGCCATTGATGAAGGCCGAGCGCGTCATGTCGGCGACGCGCACCATCTTGTTGACGATGTCCTTGCCCTTGTTGTCGCGATAGTGCTTGGCCTTGGCCAGCACGATGTTCACTTCATTGTCGTGCGGCAGGTAGTTCAGCGTGGTGACGATCGACCAGCGGTCCATCTGCGCCTGGTTGATCTGCTGCGTGCCGTGATAGAGGCCGGTGGTGTCGCCGAGGCCGACCGTGTTGGCGGTCGAGAACAGCCGGAAGGCCGGATGCGGACGGATGACTCGGCTCTGGTCGAGCAGCGTCAGCCGGCCCGACGATTCCAGCACGCGCTGGATGACGAACATCACGTCCGGACGGCCGGCATCGTATTCGTCGAAGCAGAGCGCGACATTGTGCTGGTAGGCCCAGGGCAGGATGCCGTCGCGGAATTCGGTGATCTGCAACCCGTCCTTGACGACGATCGCGTCCTTGCCGACGAGGTCGATACGGCTGACATGGCTGTCGAGGTTGACGCGCACGCAAGGCCAGTTGAGACGGGCGGCGACCTGTTCGATATGGGTCGACTTGCCGGTGCCGTGATAGCCCGACACCATGACGCGGCGGTTGTAGGCAAAGCCCGCCAGGATCGCCAGCGTCGTTGCCTTGTCGAACAGATAGTCCGGATCGACGTCAGGCACATGTTCTGATGTCACCGAATAGGCCGGCACCACCATCTTGGAGTCGAAGCCGAATTTGTCCTTCACCGACACCGTCGTGTCGGGCAGGTTGGCGATGTCGCGATCGACCTTGTTCATATCTCTCAACGTCTCCACGGGCGAAACGTCCCGTTTCGCCGGCAATCGATTTTGTTCGGGGGCGGTCTTAGAGCCTTTTCCAACCTTATGAAAGTTGGAAAGCGACACAAACCGTAGGGTCGCTCAGCACAGGCCCGCCTGTTTGAGCACGCGATAGGCCTGCAGCACATCGCGGAACCGGTCTTCCGAACCTCTGTCGCCGCCATTCGCATCCGGATGGTGGCGTTTCACCAGTTCCTTATAGCGCGCCTTGATATCCTTGCCAGTCGCCTTTGTATCAAGGCCAAGCGTTTCCAGCGCCTTGGCCTCAAGCGGCTTGGCCTTGCGCTCGCGCGCCTCGCGCGGATCCTTCGGCCCCTTGAACAGGTCGAACGGGTCGCGCATGCGGTTGTAATAGCCGGCACGGCCGGAGCGCATCTGCGCCATATCGGGTGACGAACGTGTCGAGGCGCCGTTGACGCCCATCTTCCAGGTCGGCCGATGGCCGGTCATGGCCTCCTTCTGGAAGCGCGCGACCTCGGTGTCCGGCACGCCGGAGAAGTAGTTGAAGCCCTTGTTGTACTCGCGCACATGATCGAAGCAGAAGCGGAAATACTCGCCCTCCTTCATGCGCCCGACCGGCGCGCGATGGGTGCCAGGCTCCTTGCAGCCGTCCCACTGGCAGATCGGCGAGTGCGACTTCAGCTCCGCATCCTTCTCCGGGCGGATGCGAATCTTCTCGAAATATTTGGGGTACGGCTTCATTTCACCCATTTATGGGGCGTTCGCAGATGCGAAACAAGAATTGACATTTCCGCGATCATCGCCCTAACCGCTGAATCGCGGCATAAAGCAGGCGAATTGCGGATTTAGTTGCGCAATAGCGGCCCCCGAGGCTGGCGCGCCAGCCACATGTGGTGAACGGAGACGGCAATGTCCATACAGGCGACCATGGAAGACAAGCTCAACAAGGCATTTTCGCCGGAGCGGCTGGTCATCATCAACGAAAGCCATCTCCACGCCGGCCACCATCACCATGGCTCGGACCACCATGGCGCCTATGACGGCACCGGCGAGACGCATTTTCGCGTTCGCGTCGTCTCGTCCGCCTTTACCGGCATGAGCCGCATCGACCGCCACCGCGCCGTCAACGAATTGCTCGCCGACGAACTGAAGGCCGGCGTTCATGCATTGGCGATCGAACCGGCGGCGCCCGGCGAAAAGATCCGCTGGTAGCTCAATCCGCCCCGACCCTCCGCGGCGCGGTCAGATCACTGCTTCGATAAGGAACGGCCCGCGCCGTGACAGGGCACTGTCCAGCAGCGCGTCGAACCGCTCGCATGTGTCGGCCCGCGCCGCCTCCACGCCCATGCCCTTGGCCAGCGACACCCAGTCGAGCGCGGGATGGTCGAGGTCGAGCATGCGCCTGGCATTCTCGCCGATCGCGTTGACGCCGACATTCTTCATCTCGCCATGCAGGATCGCGTAGGTGCGGTTGGAAAAGACGATCGTCATCACGTCGAGATTTTCCCGCGCCTGCGTCCACAGGCCCTGCACGGTGTACATGCCGCTGCCGTCGGCCTCCAGATTGATCACCTTGCGGTCGGGACAGGCGATCGCCGCTCCTGTCGCCATCGGGATGCCGCCGCCGATCGATCCGCCGGTGCCCATCAGGTAGTCATGCGGCGCGGCAAAGGCCGACAGGGCGAAGAAACGCCGTGCCGAAGTGACTGCTTCGTCGCAGACGATCGCATTATCCGGCAGCTTGCGCGCCACCGACTGCGCGATGGCGTCCTCCGTCAGCCCGCCGCTCGGCGTGGCCTCGTCGGGAAAAGCGGTTGCGAAGTCAGTCGGTTGCGATGGTTTGACGCCGAGTTCGTCGCGCAGCGTTTCCAGCGCCGCATGCAGGTCCTGCCCATGGGCAGCGAGCGTCAGCACCTGGCAGCCGTCACGCACAAGCCGTCCCGGTTTTCCCGGATAGGCGAAGAAGGCAACCGGCTCCTTGCCGCCGACCAGCACCAGCACGTCGATATCCGCCAGCAGCGCCGTCGCCGCATCGATCGGATAGGGGATGCGTGTCGGCGCGACGCGCCCGCGCCCGCGCTGCATCCGGGCGATCAGGACCTCGCTGAACAGGCGCACATCGCAGGCCGTCGAGATCTGGCCGGCGATCTCGAGCGCATCGGCGCGCGCCGCTCGCCCGCGAACGATCATGCCGACACGGCCCGGAGCCGCACGGATCGCCGCGGCGGTCGCGCGCACGGCGTCGCTATCGACGGCCGGTGGCGGCGAAAGGATGACCTTGCCCGGCGAGGCCGGGGCAGCATCGCCCCAGGCGGCATCCGCCGGCAGGATCAGCGTCGTGACCCCCGGCGGCGTCAGCGAGGCGCGGAAGGCCGCCTCCGTGGCCGGCTGGACATCGGCCGGCCCGGCGATGCGGCGAACCCAGTTGGACATCGGCGCCGCCAGGCCTTCGATGTCGCTGGTGAGCGGCGCGTCGAGCGGCAAATGATAGGAAGCGTGGTCGCCGACGATGTTGATCGTCGGGCTGAACGCACGCCGGGCGTTGTGCATGTTGGCCAGCCCATTGGCGAGGCCCGGACCGGTGTGCAGCAAAGTCGCTGCCGGGCGGTCAGTCATGCGCGCATAGCCGTCGGCCGCGCCCGTCACCACGCCCTCGAACAGGCCAAGCACGCAGCGCATCTCAGGCTTGCGATCGAGTGCCGCAACGAAATGCATTTCGGAGGTGCCGGGATTGGCGAAGCAGACCGTCACATCATTGGCCAGCAGCACGTCGCACAGGACATCGGCGCCATTCATGCAATTTTTCTCCAAGTCATGAGGACCAATTGCACTTAGGGATGTCCGCACGGCAATATCCCGCCGCCGCTTTTGGCATGATCCAGTTGCAGAAGCTGGCGAGCGGAAGTCGACGGGATCAGCCGACCGTCGATTTCAGGAAGGCCAGGGCGGCAGCGGTCAGCGCGTCGCCATCCCTGCCGAAATCGCGGTTGATCGACATGTGCGTATAGGCGCTGCCGTCGAACAGCGTGACCGCGGCGCCCGTGGCGCGCAAGCGCTCGGCGAAGGCTTTCGACTCCTCGCCACGGCCTGACGCCCCCGAATACGCGATGAAGGTCGGCGGATGCTTGCGGCCATCGACATAGCTGGCGGGCGAAAGTGCCGCCCATTGCGAAGGGTCGGAAAAGACCCGCGCATAGGCACGCACCATGCGGCCATTCTTCTCAAGCGCCGCAAGATCATAGGCCCTGGTGTCGTCGAGAAGCAGGCCGGCGACGCCGGGCAGCCCGCCGCGCATGCCGGTCAGCGCGATCAGATGGCAGCCGGCGGAATGGCCCATGCCGACAACGCGCTTGGGGTCGCCACCATGCTTGGCGATATTTGCGCTGACATAGGCATAGGCCTTTTCGACGTCACTGGCCTGCGTGGTGACATCGGCCTCGGGCAGCATGCGGTAGTCGATGGAGACGAAGCAGAAGCCGTTGGCGAGCAGGAAGGCCGGCTTGGCGCCGACCTGGCTGCGCTTGCCGAACTCCCAGGCCCCGCCATGGGCGAAGAAGACGACAGGCAACCCGCTTGCGCCGTCGGGCGCATAGATGTCGAGCTTGGCCGGTCCGTAGTCGAAGGTTTTGGGAGATGGTGAGGATTGGCGCGCGAGCGTCGTGGCCGGCAGGAAAGCCGCCATCGAAGCCAGAAGCAAGGTTCGCCGATCGATCATCATCTTCTCCTGACCGCCCGGCGCAAAATGCACCGGGACGCCGCGAAGTTCCAATGAAGGATCAGTAAGGTGGCCAAAGTGGCGCTACGCGATCGGCCTGATCCTCAACCGGGCAATCCGGTTTTTGTCGCGCTTCATGACGATGAAGCGCTTGCCGTGGAAGGTGAAAGCCTGCTTCTCCTCGGGGATCGACTGCGCCTCGTGGATGACGAGGCCGGCAATCGTGGTCGCCTCCTCGTCCGGCAGGTTCCAGTCGAGCGCCCGGTTCAGGTCGCGGATCGGCACATTGCCGTCGACGACAACGGAGCCGTCGGCCTCCTGCTTGACGCCCTGGATATCGACATCGTGCTCGTCGGCGATCTCGCCGACGATCTCCTCGATGATGTCCTCCAGCGTCACCAGCCCTTCGACCTCGCCATATTCGTCGACGACGACGGCGAAATGCGCCTTGCGGCGCAGGAAGGCGTTGAGCTGTTCCTGCAAGGTTGTGGTATCGGGCACGAACCAGGGCTTCGAGGCGATCTTCATCACGTCGATCTTGGAAAAGTCGTTGCCGACTTCGTTCAGCGCGCGCAGCAGATCCTTGGCATGCAGCACGCCGACAATGTTGTCGAGCGAGCCCTTCCACAGCGGCATGCGGGTGTGCGGGCTCTGCAGGATCTCGCGCACCACCGCTTCCGGGGCGTTGTCGGCATTGACCGAGCGCATGTTGGTGCGGTGGACCATGATATCGGAGACTTCGAGCTCTTCGAGGTCGAACAGGCCGCCGATACGGTCGCGGTCCTCGCGCACCACCTGGCCGTCGCGGCGGAAATCGTCGACAGCACCGCGCAACTCATCCTGGCTCGAGCGCTGCGGCTCGATGCGCGACAGCTCATAGCCGAACATGGCGAGAAGGCGTGTGCGCACGGCAGCGACCAGCAGGATGAGGATGGCAAGAACGGCGACGACGATCCAGCCATTGTCCATTTCAGCCGGCTTTCCGGCTGGCTGGGTGGTTTTCCCGCAGGAACGACAGCACTTCCGAAGCCGGAACGTCCTTGGCGATAAAAGCCTGGCCGATGCCACGCGTCAGTATGAAGGTCAGCGCGCCGCGCGACACCTTCTTGTCCTGGGTGATGAAGGAAAGCAGCGCCTCGGCATCGGGCAATTCACCCGGAATATCGGCCATCCGCCACGGCAGACCGACCGCGCGCAGATGCGTCTCGACGCGTGCCGCGTCGTCGGGGCTGGCCAGATTGAGCCGCGAGGAGAAGCGATGCGCCAGCGCCATGCCGATGGCGACCCCCTCGCCATGGACGAGCCGGGCGCCGTCATACTGCGTGGCGGCTTCGAGCGCATGGCCGAATGTGTGGCCGAGATTGAGCAGCGCCCGGTCGCCGGTCTCGAATTCGTCGCGGGCGACGACATCGGCCTTGGCACGGCAGGCTTCGGCAATCGCCTGCGCCCTCTCCGGCCCGCCGGCGAACACTTTTTGCCAGTTCGCCTCAAGCCAGGCGAAAAGTTCCGGCCGGTCGATCAGCCCGTACTTTGCGAGTTCGGCGTAGCCGGCGCGGAATTCGCGGATCGGCAGCGTGTCGAGCACTTCCGTGTCGGCCAGCACCAGTTTCGGCTGCAGGAAGACGCCGACAAGGTTCTTGCCGCGCGGGCTGTTGATGCCGGTCTTGCCGCCGACAGAGGAATCGACCTGCGCCAGCAGCGAGGTCGGGATCTGCACGAAATTCATGCCGCGCCGCACGATGCCGGCGGCAAAACCGGTGAGATCGCCGATGACGCCGCCGCCCAGCGCGACGACGACGTCGCCACGCTCCAGCCTGGCGGCCAGAACGCCGTCGACCACCTCTTCGAGATGGGCAAAGCTCTTGGTCTTCTCGCCAGGCGGCATCGTGATGACGGTGGGTTGGATGCCACCCTTCTCGAGCCCTGCCTTCAGCGTATCGAGATGCGCGGCGGCGACATTCTCGTCGGTGACGACAGCCGCATGCGTACCCGGCAGCCGGCGCGCAATCTCCTCGCCGGCGCGCGACAGAAGGCCGGAGCCGATCAATATGTCGTAGGCGCGGTCGCCAAGGCCGACTTCGACGGTGACTGGCTGGTCCACGCTCACGATTCGATCTCGCCCGTCGCTGCAATTTCATCGATGCCGAAATGCCGGCACAGCGCGTTCAGCACCTCGGCAGCGATGACCTCCTTGCGGTCGTCGCGGGTCGGCACCGTAACATCTGATGTCGCGTAGACCGGATAGCGCTCGCCCATCAGTCGCTCCAGCACGGCGCGGGGATCGGCGCTTTTCAACAGCGGCCGGTTCTGCTTCTTCGAAACCCGGTCCATCAGAAGATCGAGCTCGGCCTTCAGCCACACCGAGACGCCATGGCCGGCGATGGCCTCGCGCGTCTGCGCGTTCATGAAGGCGCCGCCGCCGGTCGAAAGCACCTGCGGGCCATTCTCAAGCACGCGCAGGATGACGCGCTGTTCCAGGGCCCTGAACTCGGTCTCGCCATAGCGTTCGAACAGCTCCGGCACGGTCATGCGCGAGACGCTTTCGATCTCCTGGTCGCTGTCGATGAAAGGCAGCGAAAGCATCGTGGCCACCTTGCGCCCGATCGCCGTCTTGCCGGCGCCCATCAGGCCGACAAAGACGATGGACCGGCTGCCCAGCCGGCCAAGCAGCGCGGCGTGGCTCTCGCCTGGAGGATTTGCCTGGTGCGCGTTCATCAGTTGTTTCTTGGGCCCTCTTTGCCGGCGTATCGACATGAAAAGCCGGTTTGCGTCAAGCGTGCCGAGTATAGGCAAGCTTATATCGGGCGGAGGATGCCTGCATCAGAAGTTGCCGACAGGCCTCCGCTTCTTCCTTGAATTGGTCGGATTGGCGTCCCATAAGGGCACAGGGTTTGGAAACGCAGAACAAGAAGACGGGCGAAAATTGATGCCGACACTGTTTCGCTTTGTCGTGATCCTCGCGATTCTGGCCGGCATTGCCTATGGTACGATGTTCGCATTGGTAATGTTCGTCGAGCCCAAAAAAGCGGAGATGAGCGTGCGCATCCCGCCGGAAAAGCTGAACCCCAAGAAAAACTGACAGAAGAAAAGCTGATCCCCGAGGATGAACAGCGCCGCCCGCATCGAGGCCTTCCTGGAAATGATGAGCGCCGAGCGCGGCGCCGCCGAAAACACGCTGTCCTCCTACCGACGTGACCTCGAAGACGCTTCGAGCGGGATCGATGGCGGGCTTGCCGGTGCTGCCGCCGCCGATATCCGTGCCTATCTCGACGATATCGCGGCGCGCGGCTTCGCGCCGACGTCGCAGGCGCGCAAACTGTCGGCGATACGCCAGTTCTTCAAATTCCTCTACGCCGAGGGCCTGCGCATCGACGACCCGACCGGCACGCTGGACAGCCCGAAAAAAGGCCGTCCGCTGCCCAAGACGATGAGCGAGGCCGAGACCGGCCGGCTGATCGACCGCGCCGCGGTGGAAGCCGGCGACGCCGGGCTCGGCTACAGTGACAGGCTGGCCGCGCTGCGCCTGCATGCGCTGGTCGAGGTGCTCTACGCCACCGGCCTGCGCGTTTCCGAGCTGGTCGGCCTGCCGGCGACGGTGGCGCAGCGCGACGACCGTTTCTTCATGGTGCGCGGCAAGGGCGACAAGGAACGCATGGTGCCGCTGTCGGCCAAGGCGCGGGTGGCGATGCGCGCCTGGCTTGCCGCCCGGGCCGACGTGGCCGCTTTCGCCGAAAGCCCGTTCCTGTTTCCGGCAGCGTCCGACAGCGGCTACCTCTCGCGCCAGGTCTTTGCCCGCGACCTGAAACGGCTGGCGGCGCGGGCGGGCATCGCCTCGGCGAAGATATCGCCGCATGTGCTGCGCCATGCTTTCGCCAGCCATCTCCTGCAGAACGGCGCCGATCTCAGGGCGGTGCAGCAGCTGCTTGGCCATGCCGACATATCGACGACACAGATTTACACCCATGTGCTGGAGGAGCGGCTGGTGCGGCTGGTCAACGATCATCATCCGCTTGCCGACTAGGCCTCATATCGCTATGTGAGGACGACATTTCACCGCCGGGGGCCTTGGTTTCAAGGGTTCCGCAGTCCTTGCCTTCCGACGTATCGGTCCGCTCAAGCATGTACAATTACCTCGATTTCGAAAAGCCGGTGCAGGATCTCGAGCTCAAGATCCTCGAGCTCAAGAAGCTTGCCGAGAATGGCGAAGCGGTCGATGTCGCCGATGAGATCACCCGGCTGGAGAAGCGTTCGCGCGACGCGCTGCGCGATCTCTACAAGGCGCTGACGCCCTGGCAGAAAGTGCAGGTGGCCCGCCATTCCGACAGGCCGCACTGCGTCGACTACATCAAGGGCCTGTTCAGCGACTTCACGCCGCTCGCCGGCGACCGCAATTTCGGCGAGGACCAGGCGATCGTTGGCGGTTTTGCCCGCTTTCGCGGCGAGCCCGTCGCGATCATCGGCCAGGAGAAGGGCTCGGACACGACCAGCCGCCTGAGGCACAATTTCGGTTCGGTGCGCCCGGAAGGCTACCGCAAGGCGGTGCGGCTGATGGAACTGGCCGACCGCTTCAAGATCCCTCTGTTGACGCTGGTCGACACGGCAGGCGCCTATCCCGGCGTCGGAGCCGAGGAGCGTGGCCAGGCCGAAGCCATTGCCCGCTCGACCTCGGCCTGCCTTGCGCTGAAGGTGCCGTCGATCTCGGTGGTGATCGGCGAAGGCGGTTCGGGCGGCGCCATCGCCATCGCCACCGCCAACCGTGTCTACATGCTCGAACACGCCATTTATTCGGTGATTTCGCCGGAAGGGGCGGCCTCGATCCTTTGGCGCGACACCACACGCTCCAAGGACGCGGCGACCAACATGAAGATCACCGCGCAGGATCTTCTGGAACTGAAGATCATCGACGCCATCATCCCCGAGCCGATGGGCGGCGCCCAGCGCGCGCCCGAAACGGTCATTGCCGCGACCGGCGACCTCATTGCCAGGACGATGAAGGAATTTGCCGGCGCCAACACCGATTTCCGCGAACAGCGCCGCGAGAAATATCTGGCGATGGGCCGCAGCCTCTGACGGCATCCGGACAAGGCCATTGGAAGCCCCGCGCGCGGGGCAATGTGGCGGCAATGTGCAATTTCGCCACAAAAATGCCGCCGGATTCGGTTCAATGAAATTGCCGTGAGGGGTTGGTCGAAGCTTGCGGTAAGGAATTTTCAAGGTTAACGGGCTTACGGTCCGTCGGTGTTCAGCATATGGGCTCGGCAGTTTCGCAGCCATTGGCCCGAGGGAAAAGACATAGCCGTATCCATGTTTGCCAAGCTCGCCCGCACCGGAGTCCTCGCCGCCTCGATAGCCATCGCCGGCTGCAATGATTCGTCGATGAAGGACTTTGCCCCGGAAGCCAACAAGCCGCTGCCGGACAAGATCCTTGCCGACATGAAGGCCAAGGGCATGGTGCGCACCTCCTCGGTGATGGCGCGCATCTTCAAGGAAGAGGGCAAGCTCGAGATCTGGAAGGCCAAGACCAATGGCCGCTACGACATGGTGGCGAGCTACGACATCTGCAAATGGTCGGGCAAGCTCGGTCCCAAATACACCGAAGGCGACCGCCAGGCGCCTGAAGGCTTCTACACGGTCCGCCCGTCGCAGATGAATCCGCGCTCGAACTACCATCTGTCCTTCAACATCGGCTTTCCCAACGCCTATGACCGCGCCAACGGCCGCACCGGCCAGAACCTGATGGTGCATGGCGCCTGTTCATCCTCGGGTTGCTATTCGATGACCGACGCGCAGATCGAGCAGATCTATGCCTTCGGCCGCGACGCTTTCCAGGGCGGCCAGACCGAGTTCCAGGTCCAGGCCTTCCCATTCCGCATGACCGCCGCCAACATGGCCCGCTATCGCAGCGACCCGAACTACGAGTTCTGGAAGATGCTGAAGGTCGGCTACGACAATTTCGAGGTCACCAAGGTACCGCCGAAGGTCGATGTCTGCGAGAAGCGCTACGTCTTCAACCAGGTCGCCGCCGATGGCCAGACATTCGATCCGACCGGACCATGCCCGGCAACCACCCAGCCGGACTCGCTGAAGAGCGCCTACAACGCCTATCAGAGCACCTATGACGCGGCCTTCAACAGCGCGCTCAAGGCAAGCGTGCCGCCACCGAAGCCGACCATCGCCGGCATCAAGGAAGCCAGCATCGTCTCCGACTGGTCGAAGCGCCGGGCGCGCGGCGAGCGCGTGCCGATCGATCCGCCTTCGCTCAACAATGACGGTACGGTGACCGAAACGGCGCGCATGGGCCGCATCGATTCGCCGGCCGGTCGCAAGATGGCGGCACTCGACGCCGAAAAGGCCGCCAAGCAGAAGGCCGAGGAGCAGAGGCTGGCCGCCATAGAGGCCGCCAAGCAAGCCAAGGAGGCCGCAAAGGCACAGGCGCTGGCCGAAAAGGAAGCGGCCAAGGCGCAAGCCGTGGCGGCAAAGGAAGCGGCCAAGGCCGCTAAGCAAGCCCCGGTCGCCACCGCCACCATAGCCGCCCCGACGGAGGCCGCGCCGGAAGCCGAAACGCAGGCAGCGAGCGCCGATGAGAGCCGGGTGACCAAGCTGAAGAACAAGCTGCTCGGCATGTTCGGCGGCTGAGCTTGGTCTTGGCCGGGGGGACCGCTGTCTACGACCTGAAAGGGCTGAACTGCCCTTTGCCGGTACTGAAGGCAAAGAAGCGGCTGGCGGGAATGCAGCCGGGCAGCCGGCTCTGGCTCGAGACCACCGACCCGCTCGCCGTCATCGATATTCCCGCCTTTTGCTCGGATGCCGGCCACCAGCTGATTGAAACAGCGGCGGTATCAGGCGGCCATCGGTTCCTGGTCGAGCGCGGCGGGACCATCTGAATTTCAGTGTGAAGCGCTATCTTCCGGCGATCGCCAGCGGATTGTTTTCCAGCGCCGCCCGGTCGGGCGTGTCGATCGACGGCCGGTTGGTGAAGGCGGCGAACAGCCTGCGCACATAGTCTTCCGGCATGTCGAGCGTGATCAGCACCAGCCGCGTGCCGCGCTGGCCGTCCGGCCAGGCGGGCAACCTTGCCGGCGGATGCAGGATCTTCTGCACGCCGTGGATGACCAGCGGGCGTGACGGATCTTCGCTGAGTTCGATCACGCCCTTCATGCGCAGCAGCTTCTCGCCATGCGTCGAACGCAACAGGTCGAGGAACATTTCTATCGCTGAAAACGGCACCGGACCGTCATGGACGAGCGAATAGGAGCGCACGCGGGAATCGTGGCGATGGCCATGCCCATGACTGTGATCATGGTCATGACCATCGTGGTGATGGTCGTGGTCATGCGCCGCTTCCTCGCCGAGCCAGCGGCGCACATCGGCGGATTTGGTGGCGGGATTGTAGAGGCCGCAATCAAACAGCGCCGCCACGCCGGTCGTTGAATGGCCGGCATCAAGCAGTTCGGCACCCGGATTGATCTGCCGCAGGCGCGCCCGCAGCGTGTCGAGATCGCCGGCATCCGTCACCAAGTCGGCCTTGCTGAGCACGATGCGGTCGGCGACGGCGACCTGCTTGACCGCCTCGACATGGGCGTCGAGCGTGGCATTGCCATTGACCGCATCGACCAGGGTGATGACGCCGTCGAGCCGGAAAGCCTGGACGAGCGCAGGATGCGCCATGATCGACTGCAGCACCGGCGCCGGGTCGGCCAGACCCGTGGTCTCGACGATGACGCGGGCAAGCCGGGCGATACGGCCGGTCTGCAGCCGGTCGACCAAATCGGCCAGCGTATCGACCAGTTCGCCGCGCACGGTGCAGCACAGGCAGCCGTCGGAAAGCTGGATGATCCCGTCGGAAGCCTGCTCGACCAGCAAATGGTCGATCGCCACCTCGCCATACTCGTTGATGATGACCGCGGTGTCGGCCAGCGCCGGGTCCTTCAGCAGCCGGTTGAGCAGTGTCGTCTTGCCGGCGCCGAGGAAGCCGGTCAGCACCGAGACGGGGATCGGAAACCCATTCATCAGGCTCTGTCTCTTTGTTTGAGCATGATCTTTTCCGAAAACCGGATTCCACTGTTCGGGATCATGCTCTAGTTCGCGACCTTGACCGGCTGGTCGCCCTGCGCGGCGGAACCGGCAACGGCCGGACCGGAGCCCGTCGGCGTCGGCCGATCGGGCCGCCAGCTCGGGATCGGCACGTCGGCATATTCCTGGCCGCCCTGGTCGAGCATCGCCTTCGGCGCCGGGCCGGTGGCGCCGCCGAGGCCAACGGCGACCAGCGTCGGCACATGGTCGAGCTTTTCCTGATAGGGCGATTTCGGCGCGTCCTTGGCAGCGGCCGCCGGCGGCGCCTCGGACTGCTCCTCCTTCGTCTTCTTCTTGCAGACCTCGTCATGCATGTCGTTGGGCGAAACCGTGTCGCCATAGGGCGCCAGCGTGGCGACGGTGGCCGAACCGGCCGTGGGCGTGTCAAACCCCTGGTCGAGCAGTTTTGCCGCGGTTTCGGCGCGGCTGACCGCCGACTTCTCGCCCAGCACAACCGCGACCAGCGTGCGGCCGTTGCGCGTCGCCGAACCGATCATGTTGAAGCCGGAAGGGCAGACGAAGCCCGTCTTCATGCCGTCGGCGCCGGGATAGCGGCCGATCAGCAGATTGTAGTTCGAAATGGCCTTCTTGCCGACCGCAAGACCTTCGATCGAGAACCACGGCGCATATTGCGGGAACTCGCGGCGGATCGCCATCACCAGCACGGCGAGGTCGCGCGCCGTCGTGTACTGGTCGGGCGAATAGAGGCCGTTCGGATTGACGAAATGGGTGCCGTTCATGCCGAGCCGTGCGGCTTCAGCATTCATCCTTTCGGCGAAGGCGGCCTGCGAGCCGCCGACATTCTCGCCGACAGCCATGGCGATGTCATTGGCCGATTTGACCAGCATCATCTTCAGCGCATTGTCGAGCCGCATCACCGAGCCCGGCTTGAAACCCATCTTGCTTGGCGGCTCACCGGCCGAGTGCTTGGTCACCTTGATCGGCGAATCAAGCTGGACCTCGCCGGCCGCGATCGCCCGGAAGGTCACATAGGCGGTCATCAGCTTGCTCAGCGAGGCCGGATACCAGCGTTTGAAGGCATCCTGGTGCTGCAGGATCTGGCCGTTCTTCAAATCGAAGACAACCACCGGATTGGCCAGCGCCGGTCCGGCCAGGACCGACAGCATGATCGCGCCAGCCGAGAATAGTTTGAGGAAATGCCTGTGCCGCATGATCTAATCCGAAATCGCCTCTTGCCCTGATTGCCCCTGGCTCCGTAAGATTTCGTTACGCGACCGCCAGCACAATGAGTCCGACCCTCAAAAACGGACCACATCGGTGCGGTGCTATTTACCCTATGTGACGCCAACATGGCAAAGTGCCTGACAATCACAATTCCAAAGCCCCGGCACAATTGCAAAACCCCGGGCACAATTGCAGAAGACCAGGCTGAAGCCGGCTGCTCCAACAACGAATGGAACCATCATGCCAATCCTGAACCGCGCCGCTGAAATGCAGGACGAAGTCGCCGGCTGGCGCCGGCATCTGCACCAGACGCCGGAGCTGAACTTCGATGTCTTCAAGACGGCGGCTTTCGTCACCGAAAAGCTGAAAGAGTTCGGCTGCGACGATGTGGTCAGCGGTCTCGGCAAGACCGGCGTCGTCGGCATCATACGCGGCCGCCAAGGCGAAGGCGCCACCATCGGCCTGCGCGCCGACATGGATGCGCTGCCGCTCAACGAAATCACCGGCAAGCCCTATGCCTCGACCGTTCCCGGCAAGATGCACGCCTGCGGCCATGACGGCCACACGGCGATGCTTTTGGGTGCCGCGAAATACCTCGCCGAGACGCGCAACTTCGCCGGCTCCGTGGCGGTGATCTTCCAGCCGGCGGAAGAAGGCGGCGGCGGCGGCAACGAGATGGTCAAGGACGGCATGATGGAGCGATTCGACATCTCCAAGGTGTTCGGAATGCACAACATGCCGGGCCTGCCCGTCGGCCAGTTCGCCATCCGTCCTGGCCCCATCATGGCGGCGACGGCCGAATTCACCATCACCGTGAAAGGCAAGGGCGGTCACGCCGCGATGCCGCACGGCACGATCGACCCGATCGTCATCACCAGCCAGCTGGTCGGCGCGCTGCAGACGATCGCCTCGCGCAGCACCGATCCGGTCGAGGCCGTGGTGGTGTCGGTGACCAAGTTCCATGCCGGCGACGCCTACAACATCATCCCGGAATCGGCGGAGATCGCCGGCACCGTGCGCACCTTGCGCAAGGAGATCGCCAAGAAATCCGAAGAGCGCATCCGCACCATCTGTGACGGCCTGGCGACCGCTTTCGGCGCCAAGATCGAGATCGACTACCAGGCAAACTACCCCGTGACCTTCAACCATGCCGATGAGACGGTGTTTGCCAGCGATATAGCGGCCGATGTCGCCGGCGACGCCCATGTCCACCGCGGCATCCAGCCGGTGATGGGCGGCGAGGATTTCTCCTACATGCTGGAAGCCCGCCCCGGCGCCTTCATCTTCATCGGCAATGGCGACACCGCCGGTCTTCACAACCCGGCCTACGATTTCAACGACGAGGCCATCCCGCACGGCATGAGCTACTGGGTGAAGCTGGCGGAAACCGCGCTGGCCGCGTGATGAGCACTGCACAAGAGGCCGGCCGATTGCATGCGGCCGGCCTCTTGGCGAAACGGCCCGAAGCGGTTATGTGTCGGGCCGCGTGGTCCCGTAGCTCAGTAGGATAGAGCGGCAGATTCCTAATCTGTAGGTCACAGGTTCGATTCCTGTCGGGATCACCATGTATTTTCAAGTGCTTGGCGAAGAGGCCCTGTACCTCTTTGCGAAATCAGGTCCGTTGAAGAGGACGAAGACATCACGCCCTCATGCGCCCCCTTGATAGATGTCGGACCGCGAAGGTGAGCGGGAAACCTCGCTTGCATTGGCATTTCGGCATTCGTCTGCTGCACTGGCTGACCGTGGCGGCGCTCGCGGCGCAAATCGCCATTGCCTTCGGGCCGATGCGGGGGCCGGGCATGGCGATGATGAACTGGCTGCCGCTTCACATGTCGATCGGCGCGACGATCCTGGCCATCATCGTCCTCAGGCTTTGCTGGCGCAGCTTCACCCGGGCCCCGGCCAGGCCAACCTCACGGTTCGTGCGGTTCGCGACGGCTTTCTTCCACATGTTACTCTACGTCACCATCCTCGCCGTCCTGATAACGGGATGGCTGGGCTACCGGCCAATGCCTTTCATGCCCCCCGCACGGCTTTTTGGAACCTTGCCCGTGCCGCTGGCACCATCGGTTGGCGCGCTGTCGGCAAGGGGTTTCGCGTTCGTGCATCAGAAGCTGGTCTGGATAATGCTTGGACTTGTCGGCATTCACGTCCTGGCTGCCACGGTGCATTTGGGGCTGTTGAGCGATGGCGTCATGCGAAGCATGGTCTTCGGCCGGCCGAAAACGGCCTCGCACGGATGACAATGCTGCTTGCGGTCGATGATGTGGAGATGGCTCACGCCGTCGCCCACAACCCTCCCGCGACGATCACCGCATAGCGTGCAGCCTTGCCTGTCGCGACAAGAGCGACGAACACACCGAGGTTCGTACGCGCAGCGCCCGCGGCAAGGGTGAGAGCATCTCCGACAACCGGCAGCCAGGCAAACAACAGTGTCCATTCGCCAAAGCGCCGGAACGTTCGAGACGCCTGCTCGTAGCGATCGGCGGTGACCGGAAACCAGCGCCTGTTGCGCAGCCCGTCAATGCCACGCCCCAGAACCCAGTTCAACACGGAGCCGAGCGTGTTGCCGATCGTTGCCACCATAAGGAGCAGCCAGGGGTCACCGCGGCCCGAGACGACAAGGCCGGCGAGCACCGCCTCCGACGAAACCGGCAGGACGGTTGCGGCGAGGAAGGCGCTGAGGAACAGTGCGCCATAGAGCGCCGCCACGCTGGACTATGCCTGCACGTCGACTACGCCCATCATGCCGAGCTGCTCATGCTCGAGGATATGGCAGTGATACATCCTCGGCCCCGGCCGGTCCTGCCGCAGCAGCAGCCTTACCGTCTCCCCGCGCGCGACATTGACGGTGTCTTTCCAGGCGCGATAGGCCGGCTTTGATACGTTGCCGCCGCGTTCGTGTTCGATCACCTGGAACTGCGTCCCATGCACATGGAATGGATGATCCATGTCCGCCTCGTTGACGATCTCCCAGAGTTCGACCTGACCGGCCTTGGCGACGACGTCGATGCGCTTCATGTCGAAAGCGGCGCCGTTGATCAGGAAGCCCATCTCCATGCCGCTGGCGTTCATGGCCATGGTTTCGGTGAAGACGAACCGGCGGCTGACAGCCGGAGCGCCGAGTTGCGCGATCGGCCGCAGCCTGTCGGGAAGTGGCGGAACTGGGTCCGCCTCGGTCTGCGAGACATTGACCGTCAGCAACGTCAGTCCGGCATCGGCTGGTCGCCCGGGACCCATCCAGCCGCGGTCATAATCTTGCGTGGTAAGCGCGGCCGCGCCGGGCTTGTCGAAAGAGACGACCAGTTCGAGCCGTTCCGCCGGGCTGAGCAGGATGTCGCCGGCCGCGACCGGGGTCTCCAGCAGACCGCCGTCGGTTCCGATGATTGTCATCGCCGCGCCGTCAAAGGAGAGCCGCAGAAAGCGCGCGTTGGTCGCATTGTAAAGCCGGAAGCGCCGCTTCGCACCAAAGGGCACCGTCAGTGTGGGATTCTTCTGGCCGTTGACCAGCACATGGTCGCCGACGCGCCCGTTCATCAGGTCCGTCATCGTGTTGTCGGGCAAGCTGCCATCGGCCGCAAGGCGCAGGTCGGTGAACACCAGCACGGTATCGCCATAGGCGGCCGGGATCGGATCGGCCTTCGGCTTGACCACGAACGCGCCGGCAAGGCCGCGGTAGACCTGCTCGGCGGTCTTGCCGTGCGGATGCGGGTGATACCAATAGGAGCCGGCGCTGCCTTCCGGCAGATCGAAACTGTAGGTGCGGTCGGTGCCGGCGACGACCGGGTCCATCGGGTTGCCGTCCTGATCGGCCGGCACCGGCATGCCGTGCCAATGAATGGTGCTTGCCTCGTTCGCGATCCGGTTGGCGAAGGTGATCTCGACGCGGTCGCCCTCGACTGCCTCAATCAGCGGTCCGGGGCTGGTGCCGTTGTAAGCGAGGATCGGCGTGTCCAATCCCTCCGCAAAACGTGCCGTGGCGGACCCGGCCGTCAGCGTCGCCTTGAACAGGCCCGGCCTGCTGGCTTGGTTCGCCAGCAGGGATAATTCGCGCAGCGCCTCGCCCTCGGGCAGAACCACCGTGCCTTGTGGCACGGCGGCCATGTCGTGGCCTGCTTGAACGCCCATATCCATGCCGGGCATGTCGTCCATCTTCATCTGCGCGACGGCACGCTTGCTCACAAGAACCGTCGCAAGACCTGCCGCCAGAAAACCTCGCCGATGCATCTTTCGTTTCCTCGACCAGTCGTTGAACACCCAAGGGTCCTAGGAGACTGCCGATGCCTGGCCACGTCAATGCGGCGTTTGGGCCGCCTGATCGACACGGCGCCCATAGTTCCTTGACATCGGGTATTTATCCGAAATTATGTAGGAAAGAAGGATCGCAGGCATGGCCGGAATCGCGCTTTCGGGCGTATCAAAGCACTTTGGCACAGTCGAGGTGATCCGCGACGTGAGCTTGGACATAGAGCCAGGAGAGCTGGTCGTGTTTCTCGGTCCGTCCGGTTCCGGCAAGACGACGCTGCTACGGATGATCGCCGGCCTCGAAAGCATTGACGAAGGCACGCTGACGATCGACGGGGTGCGCTCGGAGAACCTTGCGCCGGGCAGGCGCAACGTTGCGATGGTCTTCCAGAACTATGCGCTTTACCCGCATATGACGGTCGCGGAGAACATGGCCTTTGGGCTGAGGAACATTCGGGTCGCGCCGGATGTCATACGCCAACGGATCGCTGAGGCTGCGCGTATCCTGGAGATCGAAGGGCTGCTTCAGCGGCGGCCGTCGCAGCTCTCTGGCGGGCAGCGCCAGCGCGTGGCCATCGGGCGTGCGATCGTCAAGGAGCCCAAGGCATTCCTGTTCGACGAGCCGCTCTCCAATCTGGACGCGGCGCTTAGAGCCCGCACGCGTGTCGAGCTTGCCGAACTGCATCAGCGTTTGAAGTCGACGATGATCTACGTCACCCACGACCAGGTGGAAGCGATGACGCTCGCCGACCGCATTGTCATCCTCAACAATTGCCGGATAGAGCAGATGGGCAGACCCGTCGATGTCTATGCACGTCCGGCGTCGCGATTCGTCGCGACCTTCGTCGGGTCTCCGGCGATGAACATTCTGCCTGTCACGGTTTCGGGCTCGGGCGACAGGCTCAATGCGCGCTTGACTGACGGATCGCTGGTCGAACTTCGCGGCGCGCAGGTCAACATGGACTGGCGCGAACTCGGCGTGCGGCCGGAATCGCTGACTGTCGTCGCCGAAGGCGGTGAAACATCGGCCACGGCCACCGTCGTCGAGCGCCTTGGCGAGCGAACGCTGGTCTATGCGCGGCTTGCGGATGGGACGCAGGTCACGGCACAGGACCGTGGGCTTTCGAGCGTCAAACCGGGCGACGCCGTTCGGCTGAAGCTCGACACCACGGCCTTGCATCTCTTCGCCGCGGACGGATCGGCCTGGCACGCGGGCGCTGACGGGGCCTGAACCTGCCGAGCCTAAATCCGGTTCCACGCGACGCGCTTTAGCCCTTGATGCCTGCCGAGAGCGTTATCGCTTCGGTTACCCGGCGCTGGAAGAAGAGGTAGGCCAGTGCCACCGGAAGGCCGGCCAGTACGGCTGCCGACAGCTGGCGCGCGTAATAGACACCGAAGGCGTCATTGACCTGCGTGATGCCGACGGTGATCGTCATCATCTCGGTGCGGGTCACCGAGAGGAACGGCCATAAGAACGCATTCCACGTCCAGATGAAGCAGACGATCGACAGCGCCGTCGTTACCCCCCAGTTCATCGGCATGTAGATCTTGAAGAGGATCCCGAATTCAGACGCATTGTCCATGACCGCGGCCTCGCGGAAGTCCTTCGGGACCTGGTCGAAGAACTGCTTGTACACGATGATGATGACGGGGTGGATGAGCTGCGGCAACATGATCCCGGCCCAGCTGTTGAGCAGGCCAAGGTTGGCGACCAGCACGAAATGATTGATGATCAGCGCCGAAGTCGGCACCATGAAGGAGGCGAGGATCAGCCACCACAGCGCGATCCGCCCCGGGAACCGCAACTGCGAGATCGCGTAGCCGCACAGCATCGAGATGAAGATGGTGATCATCGTCACGCCGACAGCGACCGCCACCGAATTGACGTACCAGGCGCCGATCTGGGTGGTGGTCAGGGCGTCAATGTAGTTCTCCAGCGTCGGCGTCTCGGGCCAGAGTTCGATGTAAGGCCGGATGACCTCGTCGTCCGGTTTGAGCGATGAGATCACGCCCCAATAGAGCGGGAACGCCCACAGGATGGCCCAGACGAGCGTCAGCGCCGTGATAATCCCGCCCCAGACGTTCCAGCGTTTCGCTGCCATGGCGTTCATCGGCGCCGCCTTTCGGCAAACCGGAGCAGTTGGAATTGCAGGACCGAGACGACCACCACGAGCACGAAGAGGGTGACGGCGACAGCCGCCGCCCTGCCTCCCTGGTTCTGCTGGAAGGCCTTCTGGAAGACGTAGTAGACAAGCACCATATTGTCGTTCGGTCGGCCGCCTATCGAGAACAGATAGACCTGATCGAAGATCTTGAGCTGCAGGATGAGCTGAATGGTGAATACCAGCGAGGTGATCGGCCACAGCAGGGGCCAGGTGATACGCCGGAAGGTCGTCCATCGCGTCGAGTTGTCGAGTGCGGCGGCTTCGTAGATCTCCATTGGTATGGACCGCAATCCGGCGAGGAAGAGGAGGATCGAGAAGCCCGCGGTCCACCAGATCGTCACCCCGGCCACCGCAGGCAAGAACCAGACGCGCGACTTGAAGACCGGCACGCGCGGGATTCCCAGCCAGTCCAGCACATGCATCGCGATCCCGAACTGGAAATTCAGCGTCCAGTCCCAGATCAGATAGACGACGGACACCGGCAGTATGTAGGGCAGGAAGAACAGCGCCAGCACGATCGCCTGGAACCGGCCCTTGAGACGTGAAACGCCAAGCGCGATCAGCAGGGCGATGAGTGTCCCGGGGACGACCGTCATCACCACGAAGTAGGCGGTATTCCAGAGCGCGCGCCGGAACATCGGGTCGTTGTCAAGCCGCAGGTAGTTGTCGAGACCGACCCACCGCCCCGTGCCGATCAGCGGCGCATCGGTGAAGGAGATGCGAAACATCTGGACCGTCGGATAGACGAACGCCAGCAGGTAGATCGCCAGAAAAGGAGCGATCAGCACCAGCGCGACAAGACGTTCAGTGCGGGAGTTGCGAAGCATGGCTCTTCCTTGGAGATGGCTGGGACCACCCTGGGCAGGGGTCCCAGCCTTTGAGCCCTACATGCTGTTCAGCTCTTCCTTGATGGATTTCACCGCCTCGCCCGGGTCCATCTCGCCGTTGAGGGTCGGCACGAAGTAATTGGACATGATGTCGAAGATCGGTCCGGCGACACCGGCCTTGGGCGACTTAGGATCGAAGATCATGTTGGCCGTCAGCGTCGAGTAGGTCGCATTGGGCTGCATTGCCTTGTATTCGGCCGTCTCGGTGACTGGCTTGTATGCCGGGATGTGGCCTGCCGTCGCCCAGAACAGCGAGTGCTTGTCCATCCATGAGATCACCTCGAGAACGGCGGCACGCTTTTCCGGGCCGATCTCCTTGCCCTTGTTCTTCGGGATTGCGAACGAATGGCTGTCCGCATACGTGCATGGCTTGTCGAAGATCACCGGGATCTCGACGGCGCCCCAGTCGAACAGCTTGCCTTGCTTGGCGAGGTCGGTCATCGTGGGAACTTCCCAGACGCCGTTGATCATCATTGCGGCCTTGCCCGAGGTGAACAGAGCGACGGTCGCGGGATAGTCCGTGTAGGTCGACTGCAGCCCGGCCTTCGTCCACCCTTGCAGGACTGTCAATGCGTTCGCCAGCTTCTTGCCGTTGTCGCCGGCGAGGAACTCGTTGCCCGTCAGAAGCTCGCCGCCTTGCTGGCACACCAGCGAGTAAATGGTGCGGTACATGAAGTTGCCGTCGGCGGTGACGCTGCCCAGCGGGAACTCGACGCCGGCATCCTTCAGCTTCTGCAGTGTCGCGGTGAATTCCTCCTTGTTTTTCATGCCCATGGGACGGCCGTCGTCGCCGAGCACGCCTGCCTTCTTCAGAAGGGCGCGATTGTAATACAGGACGATCGGATGGGTATCGAGCGGCACTGCGTATTGCTTGCCGTCGACCGTCACGGCGCCCATCGTCGTCTGGGCGAAGTCCGAGGCCGAGAGGCCCATCTTGCTCATGTCGTCGGCGGTGATTTCTTGTAGAATGTCCTGGCTCACCGCCAGGGGGATGCGGCTGGCGTGGTAGGTCATGACGTCTGGCGCCTCACCGACCGCCGCCGAGGTCTGCACCTTCGCGTAGAAGGGCGTGCCCCACTCCAGCGTCGTGGCGTCGATCTTGATCTTGCCGGCGTGAGCAGTGTTGAAGTCGGCGATCATCTGCTTCATGCGCACACCGTCGCCGCCGCCGAGGAAATCCCACCACATGACGGTTTCTTCGGCCTGGGCCGCGACGGCCCAAATTCCTCCGGCCGCAACCACCGCTATGGCCATCATCCTGCGAAAGTTCATCTCAGCTTCCTCCCGAGTACGGCGGTTAGATCCGCCTTGAACGTTTCAATGCTACACCAAACCAATCCGCCTGCAACGGATTTTACGGTATGTATCTGATGGTCGGATATTAACTCAGAGCGTCACGCGCACCATCGAATAGGAGTGCGGCGGCAAGTTCAGCGTCATTCCCTTGCTGCTGAGCGTTGCCCCATTGCCTTTGACCGGTGATACGTTGTCCGGCGCCTCCTTCGTGTTGCAGGCCTCGAGATCGTCATGACGGATGATCGTATGCTCGATGGACTTGGCGGCGAACCGCTCGAGGGCGACGTCGGCCTCTATCGTCTCGGACCCATGCCGGTTGATTGCGAAGAAGGTCAGCGTGCCGGCGTTCGAATCGTGCACGCCTGCTATGTCGAGCCATGGCACCTTGTCGGCCGCGGCCGCGTCATAGGTAGGGACCTCGACCGCGAGTTGCAGCGCGGTGCCGCGGCCGTGCCTGGAGGCCAGCATGAAAGGCCAGTAGATCGTCTGCCTCCAGGCGCTGCCGCCGGGATCGGTCATGATCGGCGCGATAACGTTGACCAGCTGCGCAATGCAGGCGATGCGAACAACATCCGACCGGCGGATGAAGGTGTTGAGGATGCAACCGACCTGCAGCACGTCCTCGAAATTGTAGATGTCCTCCAGAAGCCTGGGTGCTTCCGGCCAGTCCCAACTGCGCATGCGCGCGGCGTCCTGCTTGCGCTGATGGTACCAGACGTTCCACTCGTCGAAGGAGATCTTCACGTCCCGCTTCGAGCGGGTCTTGGCCTTCACATAGTCGATGATGCCCGCGACCGTGCCAATGTAGCGGTCGAGCTTGGCCGGAAGAGCGAGATACTCGGCCGTATTCTTCTCGTAGTTCTCGAAATACATGTGGAGAGAGATGTAGTCGACCTGTTCGTAGGTCGCCTCCAGCACCGTCGCTTCCCACTGCGGATAGGTCGGCATATTGGAATGCGACGAGCCGCACACGACCAGTTCCACCGTCGGGTCGAGGCCGCGCAGCGCCTTGGCGGTCTCGTTGGCGAGATGGCCGTATTCGCTCGCCGATTTGTGGCCGACCTGCCAGGGGCCGTCCATTTCATTGCCGAGACACCAGAGGCGGCAGTTCCAGGGTTGCGCGCGTCCGTTCTTGGCCCTGAGGTCGGACCAGTAGCTGCCGCCCGGGTGGTTGACGTATTCAACGAAGGCCCGCGCCTCGTCGAGGCCGCGGGATCCGAGATTGACCGCAAGCATCATCTCGGTGCCGGCTTTTTCGGCCCAGTCGGCGAATTCGTGGATGCCGACCAGGTTCGGCTCCGTGGTGCGCCACGCAAGATCGAGCCGCCGCGGGCGGTTCTCCTTTGGGCCTATGCCGTCTTCCCAATTATAGGCGGACACGAAGTTGCCCCCTGGGTAGCGGCAAATCGGAGTGTCGAGCGCACGCACCAGCTCGATCACGTCCTTGCGCATCCCCTCCGCGTCCGCTTGCGGGTGTCCGGGCTCGTAGATGCCCGTGTAGACCGCCCGGCCAAGATGCTCGAGAAACGAGCCGTAAAGGCGTTTGTCGATATCCGCGACGGCATAGGCCGCGTTCGCCGTGACTCTGGCCTTCATGATCCCTCCCACTGCGGACTATCAATCCGACTTTCCGATCTATATCCGGGTCGTGGATCAGTTAAGGGTCGAGTTCGTCCGCGCGTCAAGGGCCAAATATGCTCTCAAGCCTTCAGCAGGCGCAGGACGATGTCGTTGCTGTAATTGCCGAAGCCGCTGCCGAAGATGTTTATGCCGCCGGGGTGACGGGCATCATCCTTCACGCCGATTCGTATCCGGATCGAGCGGTGCCGCTCGAGCTCCAGATCAGCCAGCGAGCATTTGGAAACCTTGGTGTTGTTGCGATAGGTGCCGTTGTTCGTGACGCGCCAGTGTGCGAGGTCGCCATACTGTGATCCGGCCAGCTTCCACCAGCCGGGCGTATGCTTGCCGCGCTTGTCGCCATAGTCGGCCGGCGCCGTCCAGGTATCTATCTCGTGTCCGTTGATCGCGACCGTGATGTCCGACGGCCAATCCTTCGATGTGCCTGGCACCTCGGACGAAAGCTCCATCGCCAGTTCCAGCCCGCCGACTTTGGCATTGGCAAGCGTCGCATTGTTGGGAAACTGGTATTCGACGAAGCCGCGCGTGAACCACAGCAGCCCGGCCCGCATACGGTCGGGATCAAGGAAGGTGTCGGGCACATCGAGAAGTCCGATGACGCCGTCCTTTGAACACAGGCCGCAGGGAGCGGAAACTTCGCATCTTGTATAGAGCCCAAGCGGCATCGCCACTTCTATGACGCCGAGATCCTGCGCCGGGGTGCGGTCCTTGAAGACGACAACCAGCTCGGAGAAGGTCGAATAGCAGACCTTCTGGCTTCCCTTGCGCGCCTTCTGTGATTTCGTCTCGATCAAACCGACATCGACAAGAACCTGGATGTTTGCCGAAATCGTCGATTGCGGAAGACCCAGTTCTTCGGCCACCTGATTGACGTTTTTCGGCCCCTTGCGGTGCAGCAGTTCGAGAATCCGGACCCGAACCTCGCTCGCCAGGCTCTTCAACAGGTCGAGCCGCTCAAGCGGATCGACAACCATGATTTCATTCGACATATGGCCCCGCACTGGTCACACGGGTTATGTATCAGCAGATCAGATACAAATAAAGCCACGGCGTTGTAAATCGAACCGCATGGTCCCCGCCACTTGCAGGTCGGCCCATTGCCGACCTGCCAGCTTGGCACAACCGAGGCGGCCGGCTCAGGCCACCCGGACGACGAAATGCTTGGTCACCGGCTCGATGATCTTCCAGGTTCCCTTGAAATCGGGTTCCACCACGAAAGCGTCGCCGGGGCCGACTTCGACCGGTGTGCCGCCGTCGGGGGTGATGATGATGCGGCCGGCGATCATGTGCACGAACTCATAGTCGGTGTAGGTCGCGTGATAGGTGCCGGGCGACGCCCGCCAGGTTCCCGACATCACCTTGCCGTCCTCCGTCGTGTGCTGGACAGCGGTTTGCATGGTCGGGTGGCCTTCGACCACGACCCAGCCAGGCAGGTCGCCGGCTTCCGCGTGTTCGACGGGGCCGAATTTGAGGATCGTCTTGTTCGTCATGCCGGGTTCCTTCTGCTTCATGTGTCGCGGAGGTCGGATAGCCGATGCACGGGACCGGGGCAATGCATGCACCCCGGGAACGAAAGCGTTTACGCATCCAGGCATCACGCCTGCGGGGGGCCTGCCGCCCGCGGCCGCCCTACGCCTTGTGACGGGCCGAGACCAGTTCCGCCTTGCGCCGCGCCGTCTCCAGCCCGAGGCCGATGAAGGCGCGCGCGTGCTTGGCGAGCGCCATATTGTCGGTCCACAGATTGCGCCAGATGGCGGTCTTCTTCGACAGGTTCTCGTCGACGATCTCCGACGAGAAGGATTCGAAGCTGAGATCGTCGGCATAGCCGATGGCGGTCAGCGCATCGAATATCGCTGCAAAATCGATATTGCCGGTGCCGAGGAAGCCGCGATGGCTCTCGCCGATATGGACATAGCCGATCTTGCCCGCGGCGTGGCGGATGGCCAGCCCGACATCGGCTTCCTCGATGTTCATGTGAAACGTGTCGAGGTGCAGGAAGATGTTGTCCGAGCCGCTATCCTCGATGAAGGCGAGACCTTGCGCGGCGGTGTTGAGCAGGTTGCTTTCGAAGCGGTTTACGATTTCGAGATTGAGCGTGACGCCGGCCGCCTTCGCCGTCTCGGCGACCTTGGCCAGCGTTGCGGCGCTGCGGGTCCACTGGTCGCGCGTCGGCGCTTCGACCTGCAGGCCGTGGCTTGCCGACAGGATGCCGGCGACCTTGCGGCCGCCAAGATCGCGCGTCAGCGCGATGGTCTCGTTGAGGACCTCGACGCCCCGCGCGGCGACCGCGTTGTCGGCGCTCGATATGTCGCCGTCAACAGGCAATCCGATGCTAATCGCCACGCCGAGGCCGAGATCGGCGATGCGTTTGGCAAGCCCGCCAATGTCGACATTGGCCGGGTCGAGATAGGAGAACTCGATCAGATCGAAGCCGGCCTCCCTGGTGTTGGCCAGCGTGCGTTCAAGCTCGCTCTGTTCCGAGCTTGCCGACCAGACGAAAGAATGGATTCCGATGCGCGCCATGATCGTCTCCGGTTCGCGGTGATGAAGAAAGGCGCGGCCGGACAAGTCCGGCCGCGCCTGTTGGAGTGATCAGCGGGCCGCGGTCCAGCCCTTGTAGTCCTTCAGGTTCTCGGCTGTGATCAGCTTCGGATCGAGAAGCACTGTGGCCTCAGCCGGCTTCTTGCCGGCAAGCAGCTCGGCCGCCATCGTCAGCGACTGGCCGGCCATCACATAGGGATCCTGCGAGGCCGAGGCCTTGATCATCGAGGAGCCGGACGAGAGTTCCTTTTCGATATCGGGCGCGCCGTCGACCGCGGTGAAGATGAATTCCGAGCGGTTGAGCTGCTTGGCGGCAAGCTGGGCGCCGATCGCCGTCGGATCGTTGATGGCGAACACCGCGTCGATCTTGTCGAAGCGGGTGAGCAGCGACTGGAACACTTTCAGGCCGCCGTCGCGCGAACCTTCGGCGTTCTGGTCGTCGGACAGGATCTTGATGTCGGCATGCTGCGAGAGCACGTTCTTGCAGCCCTTTACCCGCTCCAGGATCGACGACGATGCCGGACCGTTGAGGATGACGTAGTCGCCCTTGCCGCCGGTATGATCGACCAGGTACTGGCAGGCTTCCTCGCCGGCCTTGACGTTGTTGGTCATCACGGTGACGTCGGCGCCCGGCGCCGAAACGTCGAAGGCGGCGACGATGATGCCGGCGGCCTGTGCCTTCTTCACCGCCGGCGCGATCGCCTTGGCGTCCACCGCGTTGAGCATGATCACGTCGACGCCCGCGGCGATGAAGGAATCGACCTGCGAGACCTGCTTGTTGAGATCATAGTCGGCCGATACCGACGTCACCTCGACCTTCGGGTTGATCTTCTTGGCCGCGTCCTCGATGCCCTTGATGGTGGCGACGAAGAAGGGGTTGCCGAGCAGGCCGACCGAGATGCCGACCTTGTTGAGGTCCTTGGCCGATGCCGGCGCGATGGCGACGGCCGCGAACGCGGCGCCGCAGAGCAGTTTGGCGATGGTCTTCATTACGCTTACTTCCTCCTGATGCACCGAGCCTCTCACGGTGCGTTACACAAGCCGGTCTTTGATGCCGGCGACCAGGTCACTCACGTTCTCGCCCCTGCCTGGAGCCGGTAGCGGTCGAGGGCGACCGCCACGATGATGACCAATCCCTTGATGATGTACTGCCAGATGTCCGAGACACCGGCCAAGATGAGCCCGTTGGAGAGCACCGCGATGATCAGGCCGCCGATCAGCGTGCCCCAGATCGAGCCGACGCCGCCGACGAAGCTGGTGCCGCCAAGGATGACGGCGGCGATGGCGTCGAGCTCGTAGGACTGGCCGAGCTGCAGGCCGTTGGCGGCGTAAAGCCTTGCCGCCGACATGGCGCCACCGAGCCCGGCGAGCAGGCCGGACACGCCATAGACGAAGAGCAGCACCAGCGGCACCTTGATGCCGGTCAGCCGCGCCGCCTCGGCATTGCCGCCGACGGCATAGATCCAGGTGCCGAGCACGGTGCGCTTGAGCACCAGCCAGGACAGCACGACGACCGACAGCGCGATGACGACCAGCCAGGGAATGCCGAACAGCGAGCCATTGCCGATGAAGTCGAAAGGCAGGTCCGAGTTGAACACCGTCGTGTCCTGCCCGAGCAGGCGGGCGATGCCGCGCACGGCCGTCAGCGAACCCAGCGTGACGATGAACGGCGGCAGCCTGATATAGGCGACGAGCAGCCCGTTCACGAGCCCGAAGCCGAGGCCGACGAGGATGGCCGCCGGCACGCCGAGCAGACCCCAGTCGGGCACCAACGACACCAGCACCGCCACCATCGCCGACGCGGCGAGGATGGAGCCGACCGACAGGTCGATGCCGCCGGTCAGGATGACGAAGGTCATGCCGGCGGCAAGCACGATGTTGATCGACGATTGCTGCGTGACGATGAGCAGATTGGTCTCGGTGAGGAAGCGGGGATTGATGAACTGGAAGCCGGCCGCCAGCAGCACCAGCACCGGCAGCATGCCGAGCGCCGCGAAGGTTGTGCGCAGCCGCCGGCTCCTGACCGCCGCCTGATCCACGCTCGTCGTCGTTCTGTCGGTCATTCCTGGGCCGCTCCCGTCGCAAGTTCCATGATCGCCTCCTGGCGCAGCGGCTCGCCTCCGGATGCCGTCACCTCGCCTGCTATGGCGCCGTCGCGCATCACCAGCACGCGGTCGGCGACGCCGATCACCTCGGGCAATTCGCTGGAGATCATCAGGATGGCGATGCCCCGGTTGGCGAGGTTGTCGATCAGCCGGTAGATTTCCGACTTGGCGCCGACATCGACGCCGCGCGTCGGCTCATCGAGGATGACGACCTTCGGCTCGGTCTCAAGCAGCCGGGCGAGCAGCACTTTCTGCTGGTTGCCGCCCGACAGCGAGCCGGCATTGGCCTGCGCCGAGCGGGTGCGGATCGACAGGTCCGCGATGGCTTTAGCCGCGCGCCTGTCGGCGGCGCCGAAGTCGCGCAATCCGCCGGTCCGCGCGTCCCTGGCCAGCACGCCCATGCTGATGTTGTCGGAAATCGACATGTCGAGGAACAAGCCGAGTTCCTTGCGGTCCTCGGTCAGGTAGGCGATGCCGGCGTCGAGCGCTTCGCGCGGCGAGCCGATTGAGATCGGTTTGCCGTCGAGTTCCAGCGTGCCGGCGCTGCGCCTGTCGGCGCCGAAGATCAGCCGGGCGAGCTCGGTGCGGCCGGAGCCGACAAGACCTGCCAGAGCCAGCACCTCGCCCTTGTGCAGGTCGAACGAGCAGTTCTTCAGCAGACGTCCGTCGGACATGCCGCGCACCGAGAGTGCGATGGCGCGCTTCGCGTCCGGCGGACGATGATCCTTCTTGTAAAAGGCGGAGAGATCGCGGCCGACCATCATCGACACCAGCCGCGAGGCGTTGAGGTCGGCGCGCTCCAGTGTGCCGACATAGCCGCTGTCGCGCAGCACGCTGACACGGTCGGCGAGCTGGTAGACCTCTTCCATGCGATGGCTGATGTAGATGATGGCGATGCCATGCGCCTTCAGCGTCGCGATCACCTCGAACAGGCTGTCGGTCTCGCGCGACGTCAGCGACGTCGTCGGCTCGTCCATGACGATGATGCGCGCATTGGTCGACAGCGCGCGGGCGATCTCGACCAGCTGGCGCTCGCCGAGCGACAGGCTGGAGACCAGCGCACGCGCCGAGAAGGAGACGCCGAGCCGCGCGATGATTTCGTTCGCCCGCCGGTTGCACTGGTCGCGGTCGACAATGCCGAAGCGCCGCGGCTCGTTGCCGAGGAAGATGTTCTGCGCCACCGTCAGATTGGGCGCCAGAGACAGCTCCTGATAGATCACCGCGATGCCAGCGGCGCGAGCCTTGATCGGATCGCCGGTCGCGGCGGGCACGCCATCGATCAGGATCTCGCCGCCGGCATCCGGCCGATAGGCGCCCGACAGCACCTTCATCAGCGTCGACTTGCCGGCGCCGTTCTCACCCATCAGGGCATGCAGCTCGCCGGCATGGACGGTGAGCGAAACATCCTGCAAGGCGCGGATCGCGCCGAAGGTCTTGGAGATGTGCCGCATCTCCAGCACCGGATGGCCGCTTGCCCGCTTTTGTGCCGCCGCGCTCATCGTGCACCACCCGCCGCCTTGATGGCGTCGCCCTGCCCGCCAACGCGATCGCGCCAGGCGTCGCGATAGCCGGCAAGGCCGGCGACGCGTGCCGCATGCACCGGCTCCGGCGCCTCGGCGGCGAAGTCGCGTCCGACGCCCTCGAAGGCAAGTGCTGCCGCGCCCGTGGCGCTGCCCTCCAGCGTGGCGCCCTGCAGGAAGGCCTGGCCGGGACGCAGCTCAGCCAACACTCCGGCAAGCAGGCCGCCAGCGTTCAGCCCGCCATCGACGATGACGGTGTCTTGAGAATGGATGAGGTCAAGGCAGAGATCGACCATCAGCGCCACATAGAGCAGCGCCGCCGCGGCGCGTTCTGCGGCATCGGGCGTGCGCCCGACCAGGCGGCCGGGATGGTCCGGCATCGGCCCCCCCGGCGCGAAGCTCGGCAGCGCCATGATGCCGGCATCGATCGCTTGCTGGATCGAGCCATGCGGGATCGCGCCTTGCCAGTCGCCGCTGATGGCGGCGAATTCGCGCCCGCCCATGAAGCGGATGGTCGGCACCGGGTCGCCGTCGACATCGACATTGACCAGCATGTCGCGGTCACGGTCGAGAACGTCCAGCGGGCAGTCGGGATTGAGCACGACGACCCAGGTGCCGGTCGACACCACGGTCAGCGGGCCAAGCTCCTGGCGGCGATAGGCATGGAGCGCCGCATTCGAGTCGTGGACGCCATTGTGGATGGCGATTGGCCGTGCCGCTCGGCCAAGACGCCGCTCGCCGATGACCGCGCCGGCGCGCGCGAAGGCCGGCATCTGGCGGCGCCAGCCCTCGGCATCGACCAATGAGGAAAAGTCCCGTTTGCGCGGCGCCCACAAATGCGAATGACAACCGAGATAGGATACCTCCGAGACCGGCCTGCCACCGAGGCGCCAGCTCCAGAACTGGGGGTAGCCGAGGATCGATTTCGCCGCCGCGAACGCATCGGCATCGACGTCCTGCAGCCACAGCATGTGACGGCCATAGTTGAAGCCGAGCGGCAGGCGGGGCGAGAACGTCTCGGCAAAATCCGGAATGCGGCGATCGATCCGGGCAGCGATTTCGGCCGGCGGCTCCTGTTCGTAGTCGAGGATCGGATGCGTCAGCGCCGCGTCGTCCACGAGGGCGAAGGTGCAGCCATGGCCCGACACCATCACCCCTTCCACGCCATGGTTTTCGACCGCCTCCGTGACGGCAGCGAGCGCCCAGTCATGGAGGGCGGCCTCGTCGAGCACGCTGAAGCCGTCCTGGCGCATCCATTTCGGTTGGGTCCGGCGCTCGTCGAGGATGCGTCCATCCTGGCCGAAGACGAACAGCTTCGAATTGGTCTTGCCAAAATCGAGCACCGCCACTTTCACGGGACGGCTCCCGTGGTGGACGCGATCCGCACCATGACGCCGGCATCCTCCAGCATGCGCGCATCGGCATCCGAAAGACCGTCGTCGGTGATCAGCGTGCCGATGCGCGACAGCGGCAGAGCGACATTGCGCGCGTGGATCGACAGTTTTCGGCTGTCGGCCAGCACCACGATCTGGTCCGCGCACAGGCTGAGATCGACAATGGAGCGCACCAGCAGCGGATGCGATTCCAGCACGCCTTCCTGGTTGAGGCCTTGCGCGCCGAGAAAGAATTTCGACGCGTAGAAGGGCGTCGCCTGGACCGACGAATGGATGATGCCGGGTTCGCGATGCAGCTCGCCGCCGGCAACGGTCAGGCTGCAATGGCCATGGTCGCTCAGATAGGCCGCGAGCGGCATCGAATTGGTGTAGAGGCGGATGTTGCGCTCGGCGAGCTTGACGCCGAGATGGAAGCAGGTCGAGCCGCCATGGACGATGACCGCGTCGCCGTCGCGCACCATGGTCGCCGCGATGGCCGCGATCTGCCGCTTGGCCTCGACTGCGAGGTCACGGTTCTCGTCATAGGGCCGGGCATAGGCAACACCCGCATGCGATGCGCCGTCGAGCGCGGAAATCCCGCCATAGACCTTGCGCGCCTCGCCGGCCTCGTCGATCCGGTCGATGTCGCGCCTGACCGTCGCCGCCGAAACGCCAAGCCGCTCCTGCAGCTCGCGCACCGAGGCGAACGGGCGGTCCCGCAGCAGTTCGACGATCTGACGCTGGCGGCCGGAGTCGCTCAACTCTTTTCCTCCCAATGCCATTTTCCACGGCAATTGGTGCAACTTACTCAACATTAGTCAGATTGCAAGCTGGTTTTGATGATAGTAGATCACTGTTGACGTAAGTCGCTCGCATCTGCGATATCAGCGCCAACACCCGGTCCCGGCGGCGGATCCCGGGCAAGCGTTGAAGGAAAGGCGCCATGGCAACCCAAGCTGACGCGCAGGAACTGGCGGCCTTGCGGACGCTTTCAGCCCGTATCGGGCTCAACCCGCATATGACCCAGGCGGCGGGCGGCAACACGTCGCTCAAGGCCGGCGACACGCTGTGGATCAAGGCCTCCGGCACCTGGCTGAAGGATGCGCTCAGCGACGACATCATGGTTCCGGTGGCGATGGCGCCGCTGCTCAAGGCGGTCGAAGAGCGCGATCCCGCCGCCGACAAGCCGCAGGCCTTCGCCATCGACGAACTCAATCCGCGCGGCCTGCGCCCCTCGATCGAAACCACGGTGCATGCCTTGATGCCGCAACGCGTGGTTCTGCATGTCCACTGCGTCGACACGATTTCGCTTGCCGTGCAGGCCGACGGCGAGGCCGAGGTCGCCAGGCGGCTCCGCGGCGTCGAATGTGCCTATGTGCCCTATTGCCGGCCGGGTCTGCCGCTCGCCCGCGGCATTGCCGAGAAACCGCGGCCTGGTGTCGATGTGCTGATCCTTGGCAATCATGGGTTGGTCGTCGCCGCGCAAACCGTGGCCGAGGCGGAGCGGCTGCTCCATCGCGTCCGCTCGCTGTTGGCACGGCCGGCGCGCGCGACCGCCGCGCCCGACATCGCGGCCCTGACAGCGCTTGCCGCCGATAGCGCCTACCGGCTGCCGGTGGATCTGGAAGCCCACGCAGTTGCGCTCGATGCGCAAAGCCGCCGCATGGCGGAGGCCGGCAGCCTCTATCCCGACCATGTCATCTTCCTCGGCCAAGGTTCGGTGGTGGCCAAGCCAGGCGAGAACGCGGCTAGCGTCGCCGCGCGCCTCGGCACGGCCCCTGTGGCGATCCTGTTTCCCGGCGCCGGCGTGCTGATGCGCGGCGACGCCAGTGCTGGCGCCGACGCCATGCAGCGCTGCCTCGCCGACGTGACGGCTCGCGTCGACGTCGCGGCGCGGTTGAATTATCTCACCGCTGCCGAGAACGACGAACTGGTCAATTGGGACGCCGAGCAGTATCGCCAGAAGCTCAATGCCACAGGCGGCTAGCAAAGGACTGAAGACATGATGCCTCTTGTCATCGGCATCGACATCGGCACATCGGGCGCGCGCGCCGTCGCCATGCGTCCGGATTTTTCCATTGCCGGCCAGTCGGCGGTCCGGCTCGACAAATTCGGCCAAAATCCCCGCTCCCCCGCGGCATGGTGGCAAGCGGTCCGGGCGGCTCTGACAGAACTGCTTTCGGGCATCGACCGCACTGCTGTCCGCGCCATCGCCGTCGACGGCACGTCGGGCACGCTGCTGCCCGTCGACGCCGCCGGGCAACCGCTGGCCGAGCCGCTGATGTACAACGACAAGGTCGACGACGCCGGCATCCTGGCAGCCATCGCCCGCGAGGCGCCTGAGGCGAGCGCCGCGCACGGCGCGACTTCAGGCCTGGCCAAGGCGTTACGGTTCCAGCATCTGCCCGGCATCGCGGCCGTGCTGCACCAGGCCGACTGGATCGCCGCAAACTTCTCCGGCCGCTACGACGTCAGTGACGAGAACAATGCGCTGAAGACGGGCTTTGATGTCGAGGCGCGCCGCTGGCCGGACTGGATCGCGTCCACCGGCATGCGCATGGACTTGCTGCCTCATGTGGTCGAGCCGGGCGATGTCACCGGCACGTTCACCGTGGGCGCCGCGGAACTGTTCGGCCTGCCGCGCGATGTGGTCGTGGTCGCCGGCACGACGGATGGCTGTGCCTCGTTCCTGGCGACGGGCGCCACGACGGCCGGCGACGGCGTCACGGCGCTGGGATCCTCGCTCACCATCAAGATCCTGTCCAGCCGGCCGATCTCGGCACCGCGCTTCGGCATCTACAGCCATCGCCTTGGCGACACCTGGCTGGCCGGCGGCGCGTCGAATTCGGGCGGCAAGGTGCTGGCCCAGCATTTTCCGCTGGCGCGGATCATCGAACTCAGCGCGGCAATCGATCCTACGACGCAAACCGGTCTCGACTATTATCCGCTTAGTACGACGGGTGAACGATTTCCGATCGCCGATCCCACTTTGCCGCCGCGTCTTTCGCCGCGACCGGAAAGCGACACCGACTATCTCAAGGCGATGTTCGAGGGCATGGCGGCGATCGAGGCGCTCGGCTACCGCAGGCTGGCCGAGCTCGGCGCGCCGGCGCTGACCTCGGTCAGGAGCGTCGGCGGCGGCGCCGCAAATCCGGCCTGGACCGCGATTCGGCGACGCAAGCTCGGCGTCGATTTCCTGCCCGCACTTTCCGACGAGGCGGCCGCCGGCACGGCGCGGCTGGCGCTAAAGGCTGCAAGCAAGGCAGGACTGGCATGAGCGCGAAAGCAATCGAACGCCTCGACGGTATCGGGCCGCTGGCCGAGCGCTACCAGGTGTTCCTGCTCGACCAGTTCGGCGTGCTGCATGACGGCCAGGCTCCTTATCCAGGCGCGGTAGAGGCATTGTCGGCGCTGAAGCGCGGCGGCAAGACGGTGGTGCTGATCTCCAATTCCGGCAAACGCGCCAGGCCCAATGAGGACCGCTTGCTGAAACTCGGCTTCGCCGCCGGCAGTTGGGACCATTTTGTCTCCTCCGGCGAGGTGGCGTGGCGATCCTTCAACGAGATGGCGGCATCGGGAAAGCTGCGTCGGGGGACAAAATGCCTGCTAATCAGCCGCGACAACGACCGCACGGCGGTCGAGGGCCTGCCCTTTGTGCTGACCGAGGCCGGCGAGGACGCCGAACTGGTACTGATTTCGGCCAGCGAGGGCGACCGCCACGACCTCGACCATTATCGCCGGCTGCTCGCCCCGGCGGCGGCGCGACAGGTGCCGTGCTTCTGCACCAACCCCGACAGGATCATGCTGACGGCGGTCGGACCGCGCTTCGGCGCCGGCGAGATCGCCGACCTCTACGAAAGCCTGGGCGGCAGCGTCACCCGCATCGGCAAGCCCTATCCGGCGATCTTCGACGCGGCCCTGGCGCTGGCCAGCGAACCTGACCGCGGCAGCGTGGTCTGCATCGGCGACAGCGTCGAGCATGACATAGCTGGCGGCAATGGCGCCGGCGTCGCCACGGCGCTGGTGCTCGGCGGCATTTTGGCGGACACGCCGGACCTTGCCGCCGTTTTCGACGAGCAACAGGCCTGGCCCGACTACATCACGGCATCCTTCAGCTTGCGCTGACCGCCTCGAGCATGCGCTTGGCGCTTTCCTCGTCGGTGATCAGGATCGTCGGCGCAATCAGGTTCATCGCGCCGAGCAGCGCCTCGGTCTTCTCCTCGCCGCCGGAGGTGAGGATGCGGATTGGCGCCGCGCGCAGACGGTCGACTTCCACCGACATCACATGGCTGTTGACGGGATGGTCGACCAGATCGCCGTTGCGGTCGAAGAAATGGAACAGAAGGTCGCCGACAGCGCCACGCTCGAGCAGGGCCTCGCGGTCCGCTTCCCTGAGAAAACCGCCGCGAGAGAAGGTGGTGGCCGAGGCGATGCCGCCGACGCTCAGCAGAACCGCATCGAGCACGTTGGCCATCTCAAAGACCTCCTGCAGGCCGCAGCGCTCGACCAGCGCGATCTTGGTCTCGACGCTGTCGACAACGGCCGGCGTCGGGATCAGATAGCCGTCGCCCTGGAAGATCTGGGCGAAGCGCCAGGCGAACTCGGCCGGGTTGTAGCGTCGCACGACGCCGACACCGCCCAGCAGCGAAATGACCTTGAAATCGGAGAGCGACTTGGCGCTGATGAAGGGCAGGCTGGAGAACAGCGTCCGGCCCCAGCCGACGCCGACGCGCATGCCGGATTTCATCGTGTCGGACAGGAAAGCCCCGGTCTTGGCGCTGATTGCGGGGATCGGATCGGCATTGGGCGCGGTGAGCGGGGCGACCAGCGCCTGCTGCAGGCCGAAGGTCCGCTCCAGAGCGCGCTCCAGCCGTACGATCTCCGACAATTCGCTCTCGATGGTGATCTTCACTTCGTTGCGCGAGCGCGCCTCGGCCAGCATGCGCACGATGGTGACGCGGCCGACGCCAAGCACGTCGGCGATTTCGTTCTGCGTCATCTGCTCGACGAAATACATCCAGGCGGCGCGAATCCTGAGGCGGTCCGTCCGGCTTTCACCAGCGACCTGCTCGGTCGTCTCCGCTCCTGTCCGCCCTTCTTCGGCCCGCCCTTCTTCGATTTGTCGTCGCCTGGCCAATCATCCCTCCCCCGCGGCGACGGACGAGCGCGCCGTCGCCGATTCTGCATGCTGGTCTAGTATCGCCTATTGATCTACCAATCGATAGGAACAATGTAGAGTCGGTGGCTGGCCCTGGCCGGCCGTCCTGCAAGGCACTTTCGAGGCAGACCGCGATGCTCCGACAAATCTCCGAAGACGTCCGCGTCAATTTGAAGGACCGGTTGCGGGAGGTCCGCGACATCATCCGGCAAAGCCGCCATGACGGCACCGGTGACGCCAGCGTGCTGCACGAAGCGACCAGCCATCTGCCGCCGTTTCCGGGCAAAGGCATCGAAGGCCTGCTCAGCCATGCCGCAAGCGCCGTCGACGAGGCGCTGTCGATCGCCGAATCCTTTGTCCCGCACGAGCGCCCGATCAAGGTGGACGGCACGACCGTGAAAGGCCTCGGCACCTATTTTCCGGCCGGAAACGAAGAGCGGCAGTTGAGCGCCGAGCGCCTGTTCCGGCGCGACATGTACTATTTGACGAAGGCGGTGCTCGCCGAGTTGAAGATCGACAACGCCCGCATCCACGAAGCCGATTTCGCCGCCGCGCATGCCACGATGCGCAAGCGCCATGGTGATTTCCTGTCCGCGTTGACCGCGCCGGGCTCCGGGCTGCAGGCAATCGCGGCCACTTGTGCGGCGTTGCTGGTCGAGTTGCTCAGCCAGCGTCCGGTGCACTTTGGCGAAGCCGCGCCGGGAATCGCCGGGGAGCGCGCGCTCGACATAAGCTGCCTGGCGCCTGTGGTTCTGGCCTGCGGCTTGGCGACAACCGGCCGTGACGGCGCGCCTGAACCCGACATGCTGGAGATCGCGATCCTGGCTGCCGATATCCGTCACGATCGCATCGTACAGGCCTGCGCCAAGGCAAGCCCGGTCGATGAACTGACGCCAGTCTTCGCCACCTTGCTTGCGCATTTGCCGTAAGCTCCAGCAGCGGTTCCGGAAATCCAGAGCGTCTCACTGTTTCATGGAAACGGCGAACCGCTCTAACTCTTTGTTTTGACGCAATTCCCAAGGGAAAGCGCTACGCGCTTTCCCGGGAAAACCGCTCACACTTTTCCTGGAATGGCTAATCCCCGGCCGCCATGGCCGTGATCGTCTTCTTGGCGCGCTGGATGGAGGCCGGGCTCATCGAAAGCTCGGTCAGACCCATTTCGATGAAGGCCGCGATCAGATCCGGGCGTCCGGCCGCCTCACCACACATGCCCACCATGATGCCGGCGGCGACGCCGGCTTTGGCCGTCAGCTCGATCGCCGACATGACCGCCGGATTGGTGACGTCGTTGAGCCTGGCGACCGTCGGGTTGAGCCGGTCGGCGGCCATGATGTATTGGGTCAGGTCATTGGTGCCGATCGAGAAGAAGGCCACTTCCCTGGCCAGCGCCGGCGCGATCAGCACGGCCGCCGGGGTTTCGATCATCACGCCGAGATCGAATGTCGCATAAGGCACGCCTTCGGCCTTGAGTTCGGCGGCGCATTCATCGACCAGTGCGCGGGTGCGCGTGACTTCGGAAATATCGGACACCATCGGCAGCATCACCTTGATGTTGCCGTGCACGGCGGCCCGCAGCAGCGCCCTAAGCTGGCGCTTGAAGATATCGGGCCGGTCAAGACACATGCGGATGCCGCGCCAGCCGAGAAAGGGGTTCTCCTCGTCGGGAAACTCGATGCCGGCGATCGGCTTGTCGCCGCCGATGTCGAGCGTGCGCACGATGACCGGATAGGGCGCGAAGGCCTTGGCCAGCGCTGCATAGGTCTCGGCCTGCATGTCCTCCGACGGAAGATGCATATGACGCATGAACAGGAGTTCGGTGCGGAACAGGCCGACGCCCATGGCGCCCGCCTCCTGCGCCGCCTCGATCTCCTCGAGCGAGCCGATATTGGCCGCAACCTCGATCACCTTGCCGTCGGGGCGTTTCGGCGTCACTGTCTTGAAGGCGGTCAGGCCGGCGCGTTCCTTCGCCGCCGCTTCGACGCGGCCGGCATAGTCTGCGCGCGTCGCCGCGTCCGGGTCGATGATCACGTGGCCGGTGTTGCCGTCGAGCGCCACGTCGCGCGCGGTGCGCAAGGCATTGACCTGGTCGCCAAGGCCCAGCACCGCCGGAATGCCGTGCGAGCGCGCGATGATGGCGATGTGCGAGGTGGCGCCGCCATGGCCGCAAATAACCCCGCCAATGCGCTTCAGCGGCGCCCGCGCCAGATCCCAGGCGCCGATGTCGTCGGCGATCAGAATGGCGCCTTCGGGAATGCGTTCGAGGCTGACGTCGTCCTGGCCCAGCAACACCAGGCAGATCTGCCGTCCGACGGCGTGGACATCGTCGGCCCGCGCATTGAGGTAGTGATCGTCGACCGCGCTGAAATCGGCGGCGATCGTGGAGGCTGCGGTGATGACGGCAGACACCGCGTCGTTGCCGCCCCTGATCGCCTTTTCGGCCTCGCCGGTCAGGCTGTCGTCGGCGGCGATATCCCTGAGTGCCGCGACGATGCCGCGGTCTGCGGCAGACAGGCTGTCGTTCGCCAAGGTCCGGTCCATGCGCGCCTGGACGGCGGCGACGGCGGCACGGAACCTGTCAATCTCGCCGGCGATCTCTTCCGCCTGCAGCATGCGGCCCTGTCCGGCGATCTCGGGCGGGAAATGCGCGAAGGCCGGCCCGATGGCGACGCCCTCGCTTGCCGCGACCCCGCGCAGGCCGTTCGCTTGGCCTGTTGCAGCCGGCACGGATTGGGGTGCTGACAAGGATGCCGCCTGGCCGGCATCATTGGCCGGGCGCTGCGGCTCGGCTTCGTCGTCGAGACCCGCCTTGGGATTCTCGAGATAGCCGATCAGCGCTTCGATCGCCTCGATGGCGTCGGCGCCGTTCGCCCGCACGGTAACTTCCTGGTTTTCCTTGACCGCCAGCAGCATCAGCTTGACGGAGCTCTTGGCGCTGACCGCCTTGCCGTCCTTGACCAGCTCGACATCGGATTCGAAGCCCTTGGCGAGCTTGACGAACCGCGTGGCGGGACGGGCGTGCAAACCTTCATGCACTCTGACGATGGTCGAGCGTTCCATGGCAAATACTCTGCTTTTTTAAGCGCCAAAACCAGATGGGTCGCGGCGCGAATGCTTCAGGCGGCGATGGTGATGATCGCGTCCGTTTTCAGTGCGGACACGAGCGCCTGGGCATCGACCTGCGATGCGCAGATCTCGCCCGGCCTCTCGGCCTCGGTGGCGCCGTTGAACGAGATGACGACGTGGCCCATCTCGAGCACCTTGCTCCACGCGCTGGAGCCGACGGCGGTTATGACCGCGGAAACCGGACCAAGGGTGATCGAAGCGCCCTTTTGCGGCGCACCGTCGCTCGGTCCGACCTCCGTCTTGTGGAGCACCGAAACCTCGGCAAGCTCCGGCGGCGAGCCATCCGCAAACAGGATGACCACGCCCCCTTCGGCAAGATCCGCCACTTCGGGCCCGATGGAAGTGACCCGTGTTCTCAGCAGAACCGTCATGTGGCGAACCTCATTCTCTTATGTCTTTAGAATACGATCAGGCTGACGACCCATGCGATCAGCACGGATACGGGACCCATGATCTGGCGGCTGATGAGCACCGCAGGCACACCGATTTCAATCGTCTTCGGCTTGGCTTCACCGAGCGCCAGCCCGACGGGGACGAAGTCGCAGCCCACCTGGGTATTGTAGGCAAACAGCGCCGGCAGAGCCATCGCCGGCGAAATCGTGCCGTTGGCGATCTGCGGGCCGATGATGGCCACGCCGATGACCTGCGCGATGACGGCGCCCGGCCCGAGGATGGGAGACAGGAACGGCAGGCCGCAAATGGCCGAGATGATCAGCAGGCCGACGATGTTGTTGGCCAGCGGTCCCATCGGCTGGGCGAGCACGTCACCGATGCCGGTGTAGAGGATCAGGCCGATGAGCATGGTCACGAAGGCCATGAACGGCAGCACGTTGCGCACCACCTGGTCGATCGTGCGGCGGCCGGCATTGAAGAAGATGCCGACCACCCGGCCCATGACGCGTCCGATCGAGCTGATCAGGCCGATCAGACCGCCTTCGCTCGGCAGCGGCTGTGGCGCCGCCGCTGCTGTGTTATTGCCTGAACTCATCGATGCTGCTCCCCCCGCAGTGGTGACCGCCTCGGATCCGTCCGCCATTGTGACGTTGGCCGGCTTCACGCCCGAAACGTAGATGTCCTCGGTGATGAACTGGGCGAGCGGCCCAGCCTGGCCGACCGGCGTCAGATTGACGGTCGGGATGCGCTTGCGCGGATAGACGCCGCAGCGTGCGGTGCCGCCGCAATCGACGACGACCACTGCCATCTCACCTTCGATCGGCGGCGCCTTGAAGCCGTCGACCGCCGTGGCGCCGGTCATGTCGGCGATGAGTTGGGCGACGGGATGGATGCCGCCGCCGGTGACGGAGACGACCTTGTCGCGCTGCGCGGTCGGCTCGATGACGAGCGGGCCGCCCCAGCCTGTGTTGCCCCGGGAGATCTTTACGGCTTTGAATGTCCTGTCCATGATGTCCTCCCCGCCCTTACAGCTCGACGCCCTGGCGGCGTGCCATGATGGTGGTGATGCGCTCGGTGAGCATGCCCTTGAGCAGGATGACGACGAGGCCGACAATGGCGTACCAGATCGCCACCTTGACGTGGTAACCGGCGACGACAACGCCCTTCTTCTCAAGCTCGAGCAGAGCCACGAGAATGCCGCCCCAGACGAAATATTCGCCCGGATTGATGTGCGGGAACAGGCCAAGCGGCGGATGCACGTAGGACACGGCCGCGTCATAGAAGGCCGGCTTGTGCTTTTCCTCCAGGAACGATCCGAACGTGTAGGCCATCGGGTTGGTGAGGAAGAACACCGCCAGCAGCGGCAGCAGCGTATAGCGGGTCAAGGCAATCCTGCCGGCGCCGCGCGCCAGGCCATGCACGCGCTCTTCGCCGACCAGTTCGGTGACGGCGTAGAAGGCGGTCATCAGCACCACCAACGTCGGAATGATGCCGGTGACGAAGCCGGCGAACACTTCGCCGCCCTTCTGGAAGATGCCGATGAAGTACTTGCCGATGGCGGTCAGCCAGCCGAGCTGCTCTTCCTGCTGGACTTCCTTCAGTTTTTCCTTGAACTGATCGACGGTTATGGGTCCGCTGTCCGCTTGTGCCAGGACAACGAGATGGTCGGAAGCATGCTCGACGGCGAGCTTGCCATGCAATGCGGCATGCGAGACCATGGTACCTGCGACATGCAGATTGTGCACGGCCATGTCGGCATGCTGCGCCAACAACGAAAATACAGACATTTCTCCTCCTTATGCCGCCCGCCGGTTATCCCAGTCGGTGCGCGGCGTCCTCTAAGCCCTTGCTACGTTCAAGCCGGCCAGGCCCGGCTTCTTCCCCGGCTCCGACCGTGTTTTGTCGATCTGTTCGATCGCCCGTTTCACGGCCTCGGCCACACCGGGTTCCCCCTCCCCCATGATCGCAGGGTTGGACCGGAGTCGATCGAGGGGAACACCCTCGAATTCTTCATGTCTTTTGAACTTGGTGAAGACGGACCGGCCGCTCATCACCATCAGGCGGCGCACGATCAGGTCGGGCGTCACCACGACGAGCGCGATGGTGCCCTTGGCCAGCCGGCCGCGAAAATTGCCGGCTCCGACGAAGCCGTCCTTGTACTGGTCGGTGACGCCCCGGAAGACATCCGAATAGTGCCGCATCTGCAGCCAGACGCCGAGCGACTGCAGCGCCCACACAATAACCAGCAGAAGCAGTCCCCACTGCCAAATCGCCATTCGGTTCTCCTCCCGAAGCCTCCGTTGAACCGCACCTTGGACCGGCACGCGACAACATCAAAGTGAGAACATTTGTTTCCGCGAATGTCAATATGTAAGATATTAGTCTCCGCTACGCCATCCACAGAGCCGTCTGCCGATTTCGGCGGCGGCATGGCTGTGCTAGCCTGTCGTCAAACGGGATGCATCAAATGGAACTGCCCTTCAGGGATGAACTGGCCCTTATGCCCGACCTGCGCCACCGGCTGCGGCAGCTGCGCTGGTTTCGCGCCACTTTCCGCGGCAGCGCCAAGGTGGTCTCGGAGACGTTCGGCGTGCGTTTCGAGATCGACGAGGCGAAGCTGACGCGGGCCTTTCTCGACTGGGTCGAGATCATGGAAGCGCAGAAGCGCTTCGCCGCGATCGACCGCGCCGATTTCATCGTCTTTGCCGCCGGCCTCGTGCTGCGCGAGCTGATCAAACAGGCGCCGGCCAGGGAGATCTCCGGCCTCGCGCAACTCATTGAAACGGATCAGAATGCCGGCACGCTGGACATCATCCGCTTCTGGCCGGAAGGCTTCCTCTACACCAACTACTGCGTCTCCGTGATTTCGGCGATCTATGAGCAGGAGTTCGGCAACGCGCCCAGCATCGACAAATGCGCCGACGATCTGCGCACCTGGTGGTCCTATCGCGAGAATGTGACCGAGATGCCGGCCTATGCGGTGGCGTTCCTCGACCGCTTCCTCGGTGCGGAGCCGAACTGGATCACGCCCGACCGCGCACAATCCCGGCAAGCCATGCAACGGGCGCTCGGATCCGGCCGCGCAAGCGATGCGCTGCGCCAGCTTTGACTGCCCGCCGTTGCAGCCCCAAAACGCGCTGAAGACATCGCACTATTGAACATTTGACTTTTTGCCGATAGCGATGTGCGAAATTTGACGTGAGGAGACAAGCGCGTGGCGCGACCAAGGCCTATCATCTTCGATTGCGACGGTGTTCTCGTCGACAGCGAGCCGCTGGCCGCCAGGGCCTACGAACGCGTCTATGAAAAGCACGGCATGCCGGGCGTCCATGGCGGCATCATCGCCCAATGCGTCGGCATGAAGCAGTCCGACATCATCGCCAGGATCAGGGAATTGACCGGCCATCAGTTTCCCGCTGCCGCCGACGGCGACATCTGGGCGGAGACCAAGATCCTGTTCACCGAGGAATTGAAGCCGACCCCGGGGATCGCGGCGTTTCTGGAGACGCTCGAGGGCGAACGCTGCGTTGCCTCGTCGTCCTCCGTCGAGCGCATCAACCACAGCCTCGCCGTCACCGGGCTGGCGCCGTTCTTCGGCGAGGCGATCTACAGCTCCTCAATGGTCAAGAACGGCAAGCCGGCGCCCGACATCTTCCTGTTCGGCGCCGCCAGGATGGGCGCAGATCCGGCCGACTGCATCGTCATCGAGGATTCGCCCTTCGGCATCCAGGGCGCGGTTGCCGCCGGCATGACGGCGATCGGCTACACCGGCGGCGGCCACACCTATGCCGAGCACGCCGCACGCTTGAAGGCGGCCGGTGCCGATTTCGTCTGCGCGGACTGGCAAGAAATTAGCCGGCAATTGTCCGGGCTCGGCGTGCCGGCCTGATCTAGTAGGGGCTGGGTAATCTAAGACCGCCCCAGTCGCTGGGCGGGATTGGTACCCCCACGCGGAAGTTGAAGGACAGGACCCTCGTCGCATCGGTGTCGACCTCGCACCGAAAGCCCAGATGGTACCATGTGGTTGTCGTGCTGAAAGCGACATCCGGGGCGTCTAGAATATTGCCCACCTTCAGCGGAAGAGATGGTACCCATTTGGGAAAATAGGAAGCATCCAGCAACTCCTGCTGCAACGCGCTGGCGCAGAGTTTGGCCACACGCTGACCGCGAGGCACCCCGCCCATCGAGGTCGTGGCCAGCGCATCGCCGGTGGCGCCCTGCGAGTAGAGCCTGCGAACACCCGGAAGGCCCGAATCGTTGCGAGATGCAGACTTCGAGACGCTTGAGGGGCTGGGCTTGGGCGCATTTGCGGGTTTGGGCTTTGGTGCTTCGGCTGATGTGGGAAGCTCGATCTCGCCGCCGCTATCGGCAGCCAAAGGCGCTGGTGCCCCGCCCTGTTGCTTGGCGTCGTCGAGCGCCGCCTGCTTGTCCGGCTCCTGTTTAGCTGCCTGTTGTTTATCCATCTCCGCGCTTGAAGCTGCCTGCCGCTCGGCGTCTGCCGGCGTGACAGGTTGGCTGTCTGCAGGCTTCGGCCCGACAGGCGGCTTCGGATCGTCATCCTTGGCCGGCGACGGCGAGCTGTCTTGGGCGCTGGTCCCGTCCAGCGATTTCCTCGGGCCGGTATCCTTGTCGCCGAACTGAAAGACAGGCCTCAGGACCTCGCCTGGCGGCGGCTTCTCGGACGGAAGTTGTTTTTCAATTTTCTGCTCAGGCGGCTTTTCAACCTTCGGTTCCGGTGGCTTTGGCGCAGGCGGAACAGGTTTCGGCTTTGGCTGATCGGGCGGAGGCACGATCGCGACATTGACTGGCTGCTCCTCGCGCGGCGGTTGGAGAGGCACGGGCAGGCCATACACAAGGAGCGCCGCAGCAAGCACGTGCAGGATCAGCGATGCGGGAATGCCCCACAACAGATACCGGCGCCGTTCTCGTGCCTCGTCCTTCATCCTGACCGATGTGGAATGAAATAGCGGCGGCTTCAAGCATAAGCACCGGATTTGCGCATATGGCCACGACAGCTTGTCGATTTGCATCACCACACCCAGGGCGGCCCGGCCAAGGCGCCCGGGCGGCTCAATGCGCCGCCGCCGGCATGACGGCGATCGGCTATACCGGCGGCGGGCACACCTGTGCCGGGCACACCGCGCGGCTGACGGCGGCCGGTGCCGATTTCGTCTGCGCGGACTGGCAAGAATTAGCCGGCAATTGTCCGGGCTCGGCGTGCCGGCCTAATTCAGCGGATACTTGGTGAATCCACGGCTAGCCCATTCGCCAGGCGGGACCAATGACCCCACACGAAAGTTGAAGGATAGGACCCTCGTCGCATCGGGATCGACTTCACATCGGAAATTTAGATTGTACCAGGTGTTTCTGGTGCTGAAGGCCGCTTGGCTAGGGTTGAGAACATTGCCTTTGTCCAGCGTAATGGTTGGCACCCATTTGACCGAATAGTCGGCGCTTTGCAGTTCCTGGCTCAGAACATTGCCGCAAAGGGTGGCCACGCGCTGACCGCGCGGCACATTCTCCATGGAGCTTGTGGCGAAGGCATTGCCGGTTGCTCCCTGCGAGTAAAGCTTTCTGACACCCGGAAGGCCGGAATAGATTGGCGATCCTGCAACATCGTCGTTGGCGGGATTTGACCTTCCAGCATTCCCGATCGGCGCTTTGAAGGCCCTTGCGGGTTTGAACGTCAACGTCTTGGCCGGTTTGGGCTTTGCCTTTCCGGTTGAGGCTGGAGGCGCTGGCTTGCTACCAGTCTCGGCCGCCAATGGCTTTGGTGTCACAACCGCTTGCTTTTCGGCGGGCTGCGGTGCGACGCCATGTTTGTCCGGCTGCTGTTTGTCAGCGTCCTCGGTCGCCTGCTTCTCCTCGTTTTGCGCGGGATTGGCGTCCGGCGAGGCGGCCTCCTGCTTTTCCTCGCCTTGCGCGGGCTTTTCGTCCGGCGCGGCGGTAGCCGGCTTCTCGCCAGGCTCTGCCTTCTGCTGCGGCGTTGCAGCCGGGGCGGGCTGGGTCGGCGCGGGTGTCGGTGTTATAGGCGGCTTCGCCGCCTCATCCTTGTCCGGTGACGGCGTGTTGGGTTTGGCGCTGCTTCCGTCGAGCGATTTCTCCGGCCCCGTATCTTTCTGGCCGTACTGGAAAACGCGCTTCAGAACATGGTCGTCTGGCGGTTTCGGGGGCTCCGGAGGCGGCTTTTGTTCAGGCGGCTTTTCAGCCTTGTTTTCGGGTTTCGGCTCCGGTGGCTTTGGAGCAGGTTTCGGCTTAGGCTTCTCGGGCGGCGGCACAATCGCGACATTGACGGGCTGTTCCTGCTGTTCCGGCTGCTGCTCGGATCTCGGCACGCCAAAGAACAAGAACGCTGCGATCAAGGCATGCAGGATCAGCGATGCGGCCATGGCCCATCGCCAATTGCGAAACCACTCTCGTATCTTGCCGTTCATTGCGCCCGATGTGGAATGAAATAGCGGCGGCTTCAAGCACAGGCATCGGATTGGCGCGGTTTAGCCGCTGACAGCTTGGTGATCGGGACGGTCGGACATACGAAGATCAGTCCAGAATCCCGCCCACAAACCGTTCGTCCAGCCGCGTTTCGCCAAACCAGTTCAGCCTGTTGACGCTGACGAAGCCGGTATCGATCGCCTCGTTCTCGTCGCCCGGCTCACTGGCGTGAGCGCGCCCGCGCGGCACCGTGATGACGGTACGATCGCCTTCGCTTTCCACGATCTCGGCCGTGCGGCCGATCTTGTCACGGCCGATGCGCGGCTGCCGGATTTCCGCCGGCAGCGCGGTCGGCAGGTTCACGCTCAACCAATGGCCTTCTGTCGCCCAGTTGGCGCGCGATTGCCACAATGACGCGATCCGCGCGCCAAGCCATGGGTCGTCGCCGTCGGTGAACTCAGGATTCTTCACGCGCGACAACAGCCAGCTCAGCGCACCGACATGATCCTCGTGGGCGTGCGAGACGAAGAGCGTCTATGTCGTCGACCGGACCGTCGAGCGCCGGATAATATTCCGCGCCGGAGGCGCCGACCTTGATGCCTATATCGAGCAGGATGCGGTCGCCGCCGCTGCCGACGGCAAGGCTGGTGCGGCCCTTTTCCCCGAAGCCGCCAAGCAGGTCCAGCATCATCACGAACCGGTCCCCGCCGGGATCAGCCAGCCGGATCTTATGCGCAGCCTTGCCTGGGCTCCGCTCCCGAGCGCAACCGGGTCTGGCTGCTCGAAATGCAAGGTGAGGTCAGGCCCCGCGGCGGGCGCGAATTCGATGCGCGCACCGCCACCCTGGTAGATCACCCGTTTGACGAAACCATCAAAGCCTGGCCCATCCGGCGAGACGTCGAGATCGGCCGACCGGCAGCAGATCTTGGCTCCCGCACGCGGCCGTTCGCCGGGGCGGCAGCGGACCACCAGCTCGGTTCCCAGGACCCTGACCTTGCAATGGCCGCCGTCTTCGCCCGTCAGGACATCCGCCGGCAGCAGGATGCCTTGCGAGATGAAAGACGCCACCATCTCATTTGCCGGCTCATGATAGAGCTCGCGCGGCGTCGCCAGCTGTGCCAGGCGGCCATGATCCATCACGGCGATGCGATCGGCCAGCGCCATCGCCTCGGCCTGATCGTGGGTGATGTAGACGATGGTCGTGCCTGTGCGCTTGTGAAAAGCGGCGAACTCGTCTTCCATCGAGGCTCTCAGATGCACGTCGAGATTGGCGAGCGGCTCGTCGAACAGCACCAGCGACGGTGCGGCGACAAGACAGCGCGCCAGCGCCACGCGCTGGCGCTGACCGCCGGAAAGATTGGCCGGCCTGCGCTCGCCCAGTCCCTGCAAATTGACCAGAGCCAGCGCGTCCTCGACCTTCTGGCGCGCGACGGTCTTGTCGAGCTTCGCCACCTTCAGCGAATAGCCGATATTCTCGGCCACCGTCATGTGCGGCCACAGCGCATAGTTCTGGAAGACGATGCCGACGCGCCGCTTTTCCGGCGCGACGCTGCCGACGCTGCTCGACACGACATCGCTGCCGATGCGGATTTCGCCCGAGCTCACTTTCTCGAATCCGGCGACGAGCCTGAGCAACGTCGTCTTGCCGCAGCCGGAAGGTCCGAGCACGGCGAGGAACTCGCCGTCGGCAACGTCGATCGAGACGTCCTTCACGGCGTCGAAGTTGGCGAAGCTCTTGGTCACATGGTCCAGGCTCAGTCGCGCCATGGCAACACTCCGCTGGGAAGGTAAGGGGCAAGCAGATTGGTCACCAGCATCAGCACGAAGGTGACCGCGACCGTGATGACCGACATCGCCGCCGCATAGTTGGAATCGCCGCCCTGTTCGAAGGAAAACATCACCACGCCGATCGTCTCCGAGCCTGACGACCACAGCAGCGCCGAGACGGTGAGTTCGCTGAGCGCCGTCATGAAGATCAGCAGACCACCGGCGATCGCCGCCGGCGCGACCAGTGGAAAGATGATGGTGCGCATGCGCGTGAACAGGCCGGCGCCCGCCACCTGCGCGGCCTCCTCCAGCGCCCGGTCGATCTGGTGATAGCCGCTGATGGTCGGCCGCAGCGCCAGCACCAGGAAGCGGGCGAGGTAGGCGTAGAGGATGATCCAGACCGTGTTGTAGAGTTGGATGCCGGTCAGTGGGATCGGCCTGAGGAAGAGCAGCAGCGAGGCGATCGCCAGCACCACGCCGGGCAAGGCATAGGGCAGTTCGACCGCCAGATTGAGCAGCCGCACCCAGCGCTGCTTGCCCCAGGCGATGAGATAGGCGACCGGCACGGCGACGATGACCGCGAAGAAGGCGGCGGCAACAGACAGCCAGAAACTGTTGAAGAAGGCGCGGTTGGCCGCATCATGCTCGAACAGCACGAAACGGTAATTGTCGAGCGTCGCCGTCTTGGCCGTGAGCGCGATGCCATAGCCCGGCACCAGCGAGGTCAGCACCAGCCCGAACAACGGCAGGAACAGCACCAGCACGATCAGCAGCCACAGGCCGGCCTGGACAATAGCCCGCCAGCGGCCGAGTTCGGAGGGTTCGGCCGGCAGCGATGTCGAAGAGATGCGGTAGTCGCGGCGGCGGCTCATCAGCTCCTGGGCGAGAATCCCGGCCATGGCGATGACGCCGATCAGCACCGATAGGAACGCGGTCTCGCCGAGCATGCCCGGACCACCGCCGGCCAGCTTCTGATAGATAAGGGTCGGCAGCACCAGGTAGTTGGCGGGAATGCCGAGGAAAGCCGGAATGCCGAAATTGCCGACGCAGGACACGAAGGCCAATGCCGCCGCCGCCATGATCGACGGCGTCATCAGCGGCAGCACGATGGTGACCAGCACCGTGAACCAGTCGGCGCCACCGGCGCGTGCCGCCTCCACCAGTTCGCGCGGCAGCTTGCGCAGGCCGGCACGCACCAGCAGGAACACCAGCGGGCCATATTGGACGCCCAACAGCAGGATGATGCCTGACGTCGAGTAAAGCGGGTTTTTCGTGCCGAGCGGCGGCGCGGCTCCGAACAGCTTGAGGAATGGGCTTGCCGGGCCGAACAGCTGCAGCCAGGCCAGCGCCGTCACCTGCGGCGCGATCATCAGCGGCATGACGTAGCACAGCACCAGTGCGCTGCGGCCGCGTATGTCGGTCAACGAGACCAGCACCGCCACCAGCGTTCCCGACAGCACCGCAAGCAAGGTGCCGCCGATGCCGACGACCAGCGTATGCCATGTCGCGATCCAGGTCGCCGGGCTTCTCAGCCCGGCCGCAATGGCCACGGTCGACAGCGTGCCGCCAGGTGCCACGATCTCCCTGACCAGGCGCAGCATGGGCAGCAGCGAAAGCAGCACGATGACGACGGCTACCGCCGCCGTCAGGGCCATTTCCTGGCCCCGGCTTTCCCTGATGCGTGTTGGCATGGTTGTGTTTCCTGAGATCCGGGATGCCGCCGAAACGACATCCCGCCCCGATTGCCGGCTCAGCCGCCGAACAGTTCCTGGAACTTCGCCTTGTCGGCGTCGGTCTTGGCGACGATCGCCTTGGTGTCGAACGGCATCACCTTGACCTTGACGCCGTCCGGCAGCCATTCGGGACGGCCGACCGAGGCACGCGCCGGCAGATAGCCCATGGACAGCGCCAGCTTCTGGCCTTCATCCGACAGAATGAAATCGACGAACTTCTTGGCGCCGTCGACATTCCTCGCGGTCTTCATGATGGCGACCGGTTCGGTCACCGCCGGCACGCCTTCGCTCGGGAACACGAACTCGACCGGCGAGCCCTTCTTCTTGGCGTTCATCGCCATGAAGTCGACGAGGATGCCATAGGGCTTCTCGCCTGATGCCACCGACTTCAGCACGGCACCGTTGCCGCGCACACTGACGGTGTTGTTGGTCTTAAGCTTCTGGAAGAAGTCCCAGCCATAGTTGCTATCGCCGGCAAAGCCGGAAAGCAGATAGGCGGCCGCACCCGAATAGAGCGGGCTCGGCATGACCAGGCCATCGGCATAGGCGGGTTTGGCGAGATCGGCCCAATGCTGCGGCTTTTCGGCAGCCGCAGTGTTGTAGACGATGCCGGTGGTGATCAGCTTGCTGCCGAAATAGGTCTTGTCGGCGTCATAGGCATCGGCTTCGATGCCATCGAGCTTGGCTTCGGGATAAGGCAGCAGCCGGTCGTCCTTCTTCAACAGCTCCATCGAGACCGCGTCGGCGATCAAAAGCACGTCGGGCTGCGGGTTGCCGGCGGCGAACTCGGCCGCCATCTTGGTGAGGATGTCGCTGGTCCCGGAACGATAGATGGTCACGTCGATGCCGGGCTGCGCCTTCTTGAAGGCGTCCACGGTCTTGGCCGCGTCGGCTTCCGGCTGCGATGTGTAGAGCGTCAGTGTTTCGGCGTTTGCCACGCCGGCAAACAAAGTTGCCGCGAGCGCCAGCTGGCTGGCCAGCAGCTTGATGAGTAGCGTCTTCATGAGACCTCCTGTCTTGTCTGTGCATGACCGGTCCGGCCCCTGGCCGGCTCCCCGTCTCTTCCTCCCTGCACGGCGCATATGACTGGTGGATGACACTACGCATGCGCAAACAGATCAGGCAACAGCCTGGCGCTGAATGCTCTCACGGCATGACGATACGGGCCCGCGGAACCGGCGTCCCACGAGCCTCAGGGCTGCTTTGACAGGCTTCTAGACCAGCATGCCCATCGGGTTCTCGATCAGCCGCTTGAAGGCGACGAGCAGTTCCGCGCCGAGCGCCCCGTCAACCGCGCGATGGTCGGTCGACAAGGTCACCGACATCACGGTGGCGATTTTGATCTCGCCATTCTTGACCACCGCCCGCTCCTCGCCGGCACCGACCGCCAGGATCGTCGCATGCGGCGGGTTGATGACGGCGGCAAAATCCTTGATGCCGAACATGCCGAGATTGGAGACGGCCGTCGTGCCGCCCTGATACTCTTCCGGCTTCAGCTTGCGGCTGCGGGCGCGGCTGGCCAGGTCCTTCATCTCGTTGGAGATGGTGGACAGCGTCTTTTCATCCGCATGCCGAATGATCGGCGTGATCAGGCCGCCGGGGATCGACACGGCAACGCCGACATCGGCATGCTTGTGCTTGACCATGGCGCTTTCGGTCCATGAGGCATTGGCATCCGGCACCGCCTTCAGCGCCATCGCCATCGCCTTGATGACCATGTCGTTGACCGACAGCTTGTAGGCGGGCACCTCGCCCTTCTCCGTCTTCTTCATCGGGGCCGCGGCATTGATCTGCGTGCGCAATGCCAGCAACGCATCGAGTTCGCAGTCGAGCGTGAGATAAAAATGCGGGATGGTGGACTTGGCCTCGACCAGGCGACGCGCAATGGTCTTGCGCATGTTGTCGTGCGGGACGAGTTCGTAGGAGCCTTGCTCGAACAACTTCAGCACCTGGTCGTCCGACATCGGCTTTGCTGACGGGACTGCTGCGGTAGCAGCGGCGGGAGCCTCAGGAATCACCGCCGAAGCCTCCTTAAAGCCACCCTTGGCAATCGCCGCGTCAATGTCCGCCTTGACCACGCGGCCGTATGGGCCGCTGCCGATGATGCTGGCAAGAGCAAGTCCTGCCTCACGAGCCAGACGTCGGGCAAGCGGTGTCGCGCGTGCGCCCGACGGCGATTGGCCAATCTTCCCCCTTGTGGGGGAAATGCCCGGCAGGGCAGAGGGGGGCGTGACCGAATGCGACGTTGGCGGGGCCCCTTCTGTCGGCTTCGCCGACATCTCCTCCACGGGTAGGGAGATTGGCCCTTTGTCCTGCTTTGCCGCAGTGACATCAGCCCCATAAGCCTCGTCGTCGGCATAAATCCACGCAACCGGCGCGCCGACCGGAATGTCGACGCCTTCCTTGCCGGTGACGTCGCGCAGCACGCCGCTGGCCGGCGCATCGATCTCCATCGCCGCCTTGTCGGTCTCGATCTCGAACAGCACATCGCCCTTCTTGACGCGCGCGCCTTCCTCGGCGAACCAGCGCGAGATCTGTCCGGTCGCCATGTCCATGTCGACCTTGGGAAGAATGACTTCGGTCGGCATGTCTCAGCGAACCCCTTTGACGAGGTCGCGCGCGGCGCTGATGATGTCGGGAACCTGTGGCACCGTGGCTTTTTCGAGCTCCGGATTGTAGGGGATCGGCGTCTCGGCGCCACCCAGCCGCCCGATCGGCGCATCGAGATAGTCGAACGCCTCGCTCTCGGCGATCATCGCGCTGACCTCGGCGCCGATGCCCAGCGTCTTGACCGCTTCGTAGACGCACATCAGCCGCGACGTCTTCTTGACGCTGTCGATGACGGTCTGCTTGTCCATCGGCCGGATGGTGCGGAGGTCGACGACTTCGACGTCGATGCCTTCGGCTTCCAGCGTGGCGGCGGCGTCGAGCGCCTTCTGCACCATGATCGAGGTGGCGACGATGGTGAGGTCGCGGCCTTCGCGGCGGATGTCGGCCTTGCCGATCGGCACCGTGTAATAGCCCTCGGGAACCGGGCCCTTCATCTTGTAGAGCAGCTTGTGCTCGAAGATCATCACCGGATCGGGATCGGCGACGGCGGCCAGGAGCATGCCCTTGGCATCATAGGGCGTCGCCGGCTGGATGACCTTCAGCCCTGGCACATGGCCGAGCCAGGCTTCCAGGCTCTGGCTGTGCTGAGCGGCCGCCCCTGTGCCCGAGCCCGCGGGAAAGCGCATCACCACGGGAACCGAAACCTCGCCGCCCAGCATGAAGCGCATCTTGGCCGCCTGGTTGACGATCTGCTCCATGGCGAGCGTGGCGAAATCGGAAAACTGGAACTCGAAGATCGGCCGCATGCCGGTGAGCGCCGCACCCACCGCAACGCCCGCGCCGCCCAGTTCCGAGATCGGCGTGTCGATCACCCGCTCGGTGCCATAGCGCTCGACCAGATCGCCGGTCACTTGGAAGGCGCCGCCATAGACGCCGATATCCTCGCCCATCAGGAAGACGCGCTCGTCCATGTCCATGGCGATCGCCATGGCTTCCTGGATCGCCTGGGCGTAGCTCAGTTCACGCACCATCGCGTCCATCACGCCTGCTCCGTATACACGTAATTTCCGGTCTCGCTGACGTCAGGCGACGGGCTCGCCTTGGCGAACTCGATGCCGTCCGCGATCTCCTGCGCCACCTCACTGCGAATGGCTTCGATGCCCTTGTCGTCGATAAAGCCGAAGTCGCGCAGTTCGTTCTCGAACAGCGTGATCGGGTCGCGGTTCGACATCCAGTCCTCGATCTCTTCCTTGGTGCGGTAGCGGTTGCGGTCGCTCTTGGAATGGCCGCGATGGCGGTAGGTCTTGGACTCGATCAGCGTCGGCCCCTCGCCGGCGCGGGCGCGCTCGACGGCCTTATACGAGGCCTCGGCGACCTCCGAGAAAATGTTGCCGTTGACGATGACGCCGGGCATCGAATAGGCGGCGGCGCGGTCGGCGATGTTCTTGACCGCGGTGGAACGGGCGGTCGAAGTCGACATGCCGTAGCCATTGTTTTCGCAGACGAAGATGACCGGCAGCTTCCAGACCGCCGCCATGTTGAGCGCCTCGTGGAAGGCGCCTTCATTGTTGGCGCCGTCGCCGAAGAAGGAGACGACGACCTTGCCGGTCTTCATCATCTTGGAGGAGAGTGCCGCCCCGACGGCGATCGGAATGCCGCCGCCGACGATGCCGTTGGCGCCGAGATTGCCCTTGGCGACATCGGCGATGTGCATCGAACCGCCGCGGCCCTTGCAGTAGCCGGTGGTCTTGCCGAAGAACTCGGCGAACATGCGCTTGACCTCGGCGCCCTTGGCGATGCAGTGGCCATGGCCGCGATGCGTCGAGGTGATCTGGTCATCCTCGCCAAGCGGCATGCAGATGCCCATGGCGCTGGCTTCCTGGCCGATCGACAGGTGCATGGTGCCGTGGATCAGGCCGCGCATGTAGCTCTCCTCCGCGCCCTCTTCGAAGCGGCGGATGAGGTACATCTTGTAGAGCACCTGCTTGAGCTGCTCGGCGCTGTACTGGCGATAGACGAAAGGCAGGTTGGCGCGACTGTCCGCGACGGCTTTGCTGGCTCCGGCCATGATCAGGCTCCCACGGTTCCGTAGACGAGCTTGTCCTGGCGGGCGCGCAGTTCGGCGATCTTGGAGCCCGGGGCCGGGGCGGCATTGGCATAGGTGATAAGCTCGCCCTTCTTGATCGGCGCGGTGACCGAGCCGCCCTGCAGCAGCCCGCAGGGAATGGCCCTGGCGGCATGCGCTTCCGGCGCCGTCATGATCCAGGCGCGGTAGCAATATTCGCCGATCGCATCGAGCTTCTCGCCGGGCTGCATGTCTTTCTTGGCCACGGCGGCGACTTCGGCCACGGGCCTGGCCAGCGGCACCATGTCGGCTTTGCCGTAAAGCACGACGCGGGCGCAGGTCAGCGGCACTTCGAGCGAGGTCAGGTGATAGGGGCGGTGGAAGGTGAAATACGGGCCCTTGCCCATCTTCAGGTCTTCCATGCGCTCCGAAATGCGCGGATGCGACATGTCGGCGACGACGAAGACGCCGGGCGCCACGCCCTTGCCGATCGAGTAGTCGACGACGCCGACCCTGGACAGCACGCCGCCATCCTTTTCAGGCACCAGTACTTTCGAGAGCTCGCCGAGTGTCGCGGCGGGGCCGTGCATGCCGGCCTTGTCGGGCACCAGCCCGGTGGCATTGGCGATCGCCGCCATCTCGACCATGGTCTTCGAGCCGTCGACGAATTCGACCAGCATGCGCACATTCATGTGCCGGCGCCTGGCCTCTTCCTCATAGGCGGGCGGCGTGGCGTCGATGTTGAGCGGATTGTTCTTGCCCTTGCCGGCCGCGACGATGGGATGGCCCATGGCCGAGACGAATTCGATCAGCTCCATGCAGGAGGACGGCTCGTCGCCGGCGCCCAGCGAATAGGTGACGCCCAGCCGGTCGGCCTCGCTCTTCAGATAGGCGCCGATGGTGACGTCGGCCTCGACATTCATCATCACCAGATGCTTGCCATGCTCCATGGCGCGCAGGCCGATCTCGGCGCCGACGGCGGGAACGCCGGTCGCGTCGATCACCACGTCGATCAGATCATTGTTGATGACCAGGCTGGCGTCATTGGTGACCGCCACCTTGCCGGCCTCCATGGCAGCCGTCATCGCCGAAGCGTTCGACACTTCACGCGCATGGCCGGTTTCCTGGAAGGCGATGTCCACCGCCTTGCTGGCGGCCGGCAGGTTCAGTTCCGAGATCGCGCCGATCTCGATGCCGGACATATGGGCGACGCGGGTGACGATGTCGGTTCCCATCTCGCCGGAGCCGATCAGGCCGATGCGGATGGGCTTGCCCGATTTGCCGCGCTCATCGAGATCGCGGGCAAGGCCCGTCAACGAAATATTGGAAGCCATACCGCTCATTCCTCCCACATTGCAGGCTTGTTCATTCGCTTGACGGGTATTGAACATCTGTATTTCTGTCAAGACTAATGTCCAAATTCGAATGCTTTTTGACGTCGCTGCGCAGACTGCGAACAAGGGTAAAAGCCCGCAGCCGTGACGGCGGCACAGGACTTGTCCACCGGCCATGGCGACTGTGTCGTCAGGACCGCTATCCAGGGATGGACGGCCTTACAGAGCCCGGTCAGCAGCGCCGACGGGAAAATCGTGAAAATGCACGATCGCCCCCTCCGCATCGATCAAGATCACGGCATAGGCGGGCGGCTCGTGCCCCAGGCTCCAGCTCTGCGAAAAATCGAGCGCGGTCTGGTGGTTGGTGCTGCGCAGCGTGCTGACCGGTATTCCTCGCCAGCTGCCGGCGATCTGCCGGTGGACATGGCCGGCGAAGATATGGCGGACATTGCCGTGGCGCGACAGCACGTCATGGAAGGCATCGGCGTCCGCAAGCCTGACCTCATCGAGCACCGGCATGTGTATCCGGAACGGCGGGTGATGCATGAACAGGAAGACCGGCCGGTTGCCCGCCTCTTGCAGCCGTTCGTCGAGCCAGTCGAGGCGCGCCGGGCAGAGCCTGCCCTCGATATGGCCGCTGTCCAGCGTGTCGAGCAGGATCAGCCGGCCCTCTGTGCCATCGAACACGCTCTGCACAAACCCCTGCTCGGCGGCGGCATCGGGGAACATTTCGAGGAAGAGCGTCCGGTCGTCATGGTTGCCGAGCATCAGCCGGCAGGGCGGCGAAAATTGCGCCAGCCCGTCCCGCAACGCCGCATAGGCCGCACGCTCGCCGTCATTGGTCAGGTCGCCCGAGATCACCACCAGTTCGGCATCGCCATGGTTCTTGCCGATGTCGGCCAGGCAGGCCTCCAGCCTTGCGAGCGGATCGGAACCGTAGAGCAGCCCACCCGGCGTCATCAGATGCGGGTCGGAGAGCTGGATGATTTTCATGGAACTGTCCGTACCCTTCCCGCCGGTGCCGCGTGGCGCCGGCCAGAACACGCAACGCTCGATTGCCCCTCTACTGTGCCGTCCAGCCGCCGTCCATTGGCAAGGTCGTGCCGGTGATCTGCCTGGCGGCATCCGAGCACAGGAACAGCGTCAGCGCGGCAAGTTCCTCGACGGTGACGAATTCTTTCGTCGGCTGTGCGGCGAGCAGCACGTCATGCTTGACCTGTTCCTCGGTCATGCCGCGCGCCTTCATCGTGTCGGGGATCTGCTTTTCGACCAGTGGCGTCCAGACATAGCCGGGCGCGATGGCGTTGACTGTGATGCCGTCCTGCGCGACTTCCAGCGCCACCGTCTTGGTCAGCCCTGCAATGCCATGCTTGGCCGACACATAGGCCGATTTGAACGGCGAGGCGACCAGCGCGTGCGCCGAAGCCGTGTTGATGATGCGGCCCCATTTGCGCGCCTTCATGCCCGGCACCGCAGCCTTGATGGCATAGAAGGCCGCCAGAAGATTGATGCGGATGATGGCTTCCCATTTGTCGTCGGGAAACTCCTCGATCGGCGCGACATGCTGGATGCCGGCATTGTTGACTAGGATGTCGAGACTGCCGAACGCCGCCTCGGCATCATGCACCATGGCGCTTACCGCCCCCCCATCCATCATGTTGGCGTCGGAGTAGCGGCACTTGACGCCGAAATCCCTCTCGATGCCCGAGCGCTCCTGCTCGATGGCCGCGGGGTCGCCAAGACCATTGATTGTGACGTTGGCGCCCTCGGCGGCGAAGGCGCGGGCAATGGCCAGGCCGATACCGCTGGTCGAGCCGGTGACGAGGGCATTCTTCGAAGACAGGGAACCCATGGTGATCTCGCGAGAGGTGGGAGGGGAATGACAGCATATAATTGTGCGTCGCAACATGACAATGACAGAGCCATGTGTCGGTGCGATTACAGCCAGACGACAGCACCGGCATGGCCTCGCCCCGCCGCGAAACCACGGTCGTTTGGCTGACACGGCACTGTCATGGTGCCGTGCAACATAATCGGTTGCGCATTCGCGCGGTCATTCCTGAACGAAATTCATCCGACAGAACCTTGGGGTGCAGCTTGGAAATCGCCGATGTCGTGAAGCGCGGCTATGCGATGCCGCTGACCAACCCGTCCTTCCCGCCAGGTCCCTACCGGTTCTTCGACCGCGAATACATCATCATCACCTATCGCACGACACGCGAGGCGCTGGAGGCCGTCGTGCCGGCGCCCCTGGAGATCGACGAACCGCTGGTCAAGTATGAATTCATCCGCATGCCCGACTCCACCGGCTTCGGCGACTATACCGAGACCGGCCAGGTCATTCCGGTGAAGTACAAGGGCCAGCATGGCGGCTACGTCCACTCGATGTATCTCGACGACGACGCGCCGATCGCCGGCGGCCGCGAGCTGTGGGGCTTTCCGAAGAAACTGGCCAATCCCAAGATCATCCATGAAGGCGAGGTGATCGTCGGCACGCTGCATTATGGCAGCGTTCTGTGCGCCACCGGCACGATGGGCTACAAACACCGGGAAGCCGACCATGATTCCGTGCTCGCCGCGCTCGCCGCGCCCAATTTCCTGATCAAGATCATCCCGCATGTCGACGGCGGCCCGCGTATCTGCGAGCTGGTGCGCTATTACCTCACCGACATCACGCTGAAGGAAGCCTGGACGGCGCCGGCGGCGCTTGATCTCAGGCCCCACGTCATGGCCGACGTGGCGAAGCTGCCGGTGCTCGACATCGTCTCCGCCGTCCACTTCAAGGCCGATTTGACGCTTGGGTTGGGCGAGGTCGTCCACGACTATCTTGCCGATCACAGCCGGCTCGCAACCAGCACAACCCAGCCGGAGAAAATTCGTGCTTGAACGCCACCGAAACAAGGAAGCCGCCGCCACGATCGCGGAGATCTCGGCGCAATATGACCGCATCGCTTTGGTGTTCCAGGGCGGCGGCGCGCTCGGCGCCTACCAGGCCGGCGTCTATCAGGCGCTGGCCGATGCCGGCTGCGAGCCGAGCTGGCTGTCGGGCGTGTCGATCGGCGCCATCAACGCCTCGATCATCGCCGGCAACGAGTCCAGCCGCCGCCTGCAGCGGCTCGAACAGTTCTGGCAGACCATCTCGGGCCGCAAGATCTGGGCCTATACGCCGGAAGGCGACATCTACCGCGACATCCGCAACCGTACCTCGTCGGGATGACCATGACCATGGGCCAGCCCGGCTTCTTCAAGCCGCGCAATCCCAACCCCTGGTTCGAGCATCCCGGCGCCGAGGGCGCCACCAGCTTCTACGACACCGCCGAGCTGAAGGACACGCTGGAGAGCCTGATCGATTTCGACATCCTCAACGACGGCAAGAAACGGCTGAGCGTCGGCGCGGTCAATGTGCGGACCGGCAACTTCGTCTATTTCGATACCGACAAGGTCCGCATCGGGCCCGAGCACATCATGGCCAGCGGCGCGCTGCCGCCGGCCTTTCCGTCGGTCCGCATCGAAGGCGAGTACTATTGGGACGGCGGCATCGTCTCCAACACGCCGCTGCAATATCTGCTCGACCAGGAAGAGGACCGTTCGTCGCTGGTGTTCCAGGTCGACCTGTTCAGCGCGCGCGGCGTGCTGCCGCGCAGCATGCCGGACGTGCTGTCGCGCCACAAGGACATCATGTATTCCAGCCGCACGCGCCAGAACACCGACAATTTCAAGCGCATCCATGGCCTGAAGATGCGCCTGCTCGAGGCGCTGAAGCGCGTGCCCAAGGAGCAGCTGACGCCGGCGGAAGAAGCGCTGATCGCGGACTATTCGGATGCCGGCCTGGTCAACATCGTGCACCTGATCTACCAGCACAAGGGCTATGAAGGTCACGCTAAGGACTACGAGTTCTCCGGCACCTCGATGCGCGAGCATTGGGACACGGGCCTGGAAGACACGCAACGCACCTTGCGCCATCGCAAATGGCTGACACTGCCGACCAATGCCGACGGCGTCACCATCCACGATCTGCACCGCGAAGACCCGACCTGACATTTGCGTCCAGGACAAGCGGAGCAATCTTACGGAATCCTTCGCCGGTTGATCAACCGGCGCGGCGTATCGTGCCTATCAGGAGCGCTGCCAGGCATGCGGGACAAGGATGCGATCCGCCTGGCCGTCACCATGAGTTCCGCGGCAGGTCGGCGAAACTACGGTGCGACCGCGTAGGCACGCCTTCGAGCAAGCCCAGCCAGACTGTGAAGTTCTTCTTCACAGCCTATCAAGATTGTCGCGGATATTGGCTCGCTGAAAGCGGGCGTACATTTGAGCAGGCAAATGCGCTAGCGCGTTTCACCGTTTCATGGAAACGGCGAACCGCTCTAACTCTTTGTTTTGACGCAATTCCAGACGGAAAACCGCTCACACTTTTCCTGGAATTGCCCTGGGCTTAATGGAGTGCCGCCGATGACCGTCGAAGCTGTTTCCCCCGCTATCGTTTCATCACGTGACGCCTGGCGCGGCCTGCTCTGGTTTGCGCCGCTCACTTTGCTTTGGCTCCTGGTGATCTACAGATGGCCGGCGATCCCGGCCACCGGCATTCCGACCACGGCCCACCAGCTCGCGGCCCACGGGCTCATCGCGCTGGGATTGTGGCTCGGCCTCGAACACACGAGCCTGACGCCAGCTCAACGCCGCACGACCTGGCTGGCGATCATGATCCCGGACACGCTGTGGCTCGCCTTCGCCTGGAGCGCCGCGATCAACGGCTTCTTCCACGCGGACACCGCGTCTTTTCCGGTATTGCCATCGGCGATCTTCCTGCCGGTGATCATCGGGGCGCCGCTCCTGCTGCTCTCGAAGCGGATCGGGCTGGTGCTCGATGCGATGCCAGCGCGCTGGCTCGTGATGCTTCAGCTCTACCGCGTGTTCGGCACCTGGGCTATCGCGGCCTGGCTGCGTGGCACGCTGCCTGGCGTTTTCGCAGCGCCGGCAGGCATCGGCGACATGCTGACCGGATTGTTCGCGTTGCCGGCTGCGATCGCAGTGGCGACCGGCACAGACAAAGGCCGGAGGGCGGCAACTCTCTGGAACATCCTCGGGCTTGCCGACTTCGCTGTCGCGATCACCATGGGCATGATCACCTCGCCCGGCCCATGGCAGTTGATTGTCCCTGATGTGCAGAGCATCGGCGCAGGCGATTATCCGGGTGTGCTGACCCCTGCATTCGTGGTGCCAAGCTCGATCCTGCTGCACATGTTGTCGCTACGCCAGCTGCGCCGCCGTAACAGGGCGGACGTTGTGCGGCGGTGAGCCTCGGCTGGAGCCGGCCAACCATTCCATCGAAAGCTGAACCGTTCGAAGCGGCGCGCCCGCTTGGGAAGACGCACGCTCTGACTCTTCATTGGTCTTCGCAGGATAGGCCGAGAAAGAGAACGGCGCCGCAGGTGGCGCCGTTCTCTTGAGGGTCTGACGCTCAGAACACCTGGCGGAAGACGATGAACAGCACGAAGGCAAGCGCGATCGAGCACGGCAGGGTCAACACCCAGGCCAGCAGCAGGTTGCGCACCGTCGACCATTGCAGGCCTGAGCCATTGGCGGCCATCGTTCCGGCGACGCCCGACGACAGCACATGGGTGGTCGAAACCGGCAGGCCGAGCCGGTCGGCCATGCCGATGGTCACCATGGCGATGAGTTCGGCCGCCGCGCCCTGGCCATAGGTCAGGTGGCTCTTGCCGATCTTCTCGCCGACCGTGACGACGATGCGTTTCCAGCCGACCATGGTGCCGAGACCCAGCGCCAGCGCCACCGCGATCTTCACCCAGAGAGGGATGAACTTCGTCGCATTGTCGACGGCCTTGTGGTAGTCGGTCACCGCCTTGAGATCGGCGCCCTGCATCGGCAACAGCTGCTTCTTGTCGATCAGCTTGAGCGCCTCGCCGATCAGATAGATGTCGTTGCGGGCGTTGCTGACCAGATCGGTCGGCACGTTGTCGACCGACGCGTAGGGCTGCAGTCCCGCCGTCGTGTTGTGGATGTAGGTCTGCAGCGCGACCGTTGTCTTGTCGCTCCAGCTGCGGGTGCGCACGGCATCCTGAACGGCTGCCTTGGCATCCTTGGCATCCGTGACGGTGACGCCGGGCTTCGCATATTTGCCCAGCGCCGTTTCGACATTGGCTGAAGCCGACTTGTAGGCTTCGAGATAGTTGATGTCGGGCGTGCGGTTCAGCGCATAGGCCGTCGGCACCACGCCGATCAGGATCAGCATGATCAGGCCCATGCCCTTCTGCCCGTCATTGGAGCCATGCGCGAAGCTGACGCCGGTGCAGGTGAAGATCAGCAGGCCGCGGATCCACCAAGGCGGCGGAGCATTGCCTTTCGGGGCTTCGTAGAGGGCCGGATTGCGAACCAGAAGCTTCATCGCATAGAGCAGGATCGCGGCGGCGAAGAAACCGATGATCGGCGACACCAGCAAGGTCACGCCGACATTGGTCGCCTGTGACCAGTCGACGCCGCTGGTGGCGCTGCCGGACGGCGCCATGAACTGGTTGGCGAGGCCTACGCCGATGATCGAGCCGACCATCGTGTGCGAGCTCGATGCCGGCAGGCCGAGGAACCAGGTGCCGAGGTTCCACAGGATCGCGGCGACGAGCAGCGCGAACACCATGGCAAAGCCGGAGGAGGAGCCGACCTGCAGGATCAGCTCGACCGGCAGCAGCGACAGGATGCCGAAGGCCACCGCGCCGCTGGAGGTGAGAACGCCGAGGAAGTTGAAGACGCCCGACCACATGACGGCGAATTCGGCCGGCAGGGAGCGCGTGTAGATGACGGTCGCCACCGCATTGGCGGTATCGTGGAAGCCGTTGACGAATTCGAAGCCGAGCGCGATCAGCAAGGCGATGCCGAGCAGGATCCACGGCACGGTCTTGGCCACCGCCAGGTCCTGGCTCAGCGCGTAGCCGACATAGACCACGCCGACCAGAACCAGCACGCCGAAGGCCGGCAGGAACCACTTCGCGCCGCCCGAACTGTCCAGCGGATGATCCGGTCTCGGAATGCCCGCCTCACTAGACACTATGTCCACCATGTCCCACTCCTATTGCATTGCAGCAAAGAACTGGGAAAGACGCTATGTCCGCACGATGAACCCTGTGTGACGCCGAAATAAGGGTTTCCGCCTTGGGAGCTCCTATGCCGGAGCGGAACGCGTCTTCAGGATCGCCGAGAACAGCGGATCGAAGGCGCGGCTGATCGGCGCCGCGGCCGCACCGAGCGCGATCGACCAGGGGTCGGTGGTGCCGAGTTGCAGGCGAGGCAACATTCTTGCGGGCCGGTCGGCGATCGACGGCAGCAGCGGGTGCATTGCCTCGACAAGCCGGCGCGCCAGCGCTTCCGGCGCGCCACTGGTCAGGATCACGGTCTGCGGATCGAAGATCGTCTCGATGAGATGCACGCTCCAGCGCAGATCATGCGCTGCCCCGTCGATCCAGGCCATCATCTTGGCATCCTCGGCCAGCACCAGGGCGTTCATCTGTTCGTAGATATCACTGTCCGCCGGATTGAGGCCTAGATGCTGGTAGAGCGAGGCCAGCGAGGCGCGGTGCTCGAGCGGCGTCGAGCCCGGTCCGGCGGGCGCCAGCAGCGCCATGCCGATTTCGCCGGCATTGCCATGGCCGCCGCTGTAGAGTTCGCCATTGAGGATCAGCCCGGCGCCGATGCCGTAGCCGACATAGAGACAGACCGCGTGGTCGACGCCATGTGCCGCGCCGACGATACGTTCGGCAGTGGCGCAGGCGGCGGCATCGTTCTGCAGGCCGACATTCAGCCCCGTGCCTTTGGCCAGCGCCTCCAGCAGCGGAAACTTCTGCCAGGCCGGCATCATCCATTTGTCGTCCGAATCCTTCAGTCCGAAAGGACCGGGCATGGCAACACCGAGACCGACCAGCCGTTTTTCCGACTGGACCGAAATGCTGGCCAGGTCACGGCGCACACCGACGATCAGCTTCAGGATGATCTCGACACCCTTCGACGGCTCATCGAAAGGCAGGTTCGCCTCGGCCCGCGCCAGCACGCTGCCCATCAGGTCGACGGCCACGGCGCGCGTCAGATGGCGGTCTATATGCAAGCCGATGGCGAAGGCGCCTTCAGGCACCAGCCTGTAGGGCGTCGACGGCTGCCCCCTGCCCTTGCGCACCGCGTCGAGCGCGACGACCAGGCCGTCGCTTTCGAGATCTTCGATGATGTTGGAGACCGCCTGCTTGGTGAGCTGCGTCGCCCGCGCCAGGTCGGCCCGCGACAGGGCGCCATTGAGACGCAGCGCCTCGATCATGACCCGGCGGTTGTGTGCGCTGGTGCCTTCCTGGTTGGTGCCGCTTTTGGCGCGGATCGCGCTGATGTCATCCACCGGCTTTTCCCCTCTTGACTCCATTAGAATATTGATCGACTAATTAAGTCAAGCGAGTTGACTTAATGCAAACTGAATGTCCCAGAACAAGATGGCCAAGGGCTTCCGCCTGTCGCCACCGGTCAGCCGGGTAAGCATCAGGTCACGCGACATGGATCCGGGAAGGCGAAGCGAAACGCCCGCATCGCCGGCCCGTCAACGCCGGAAATGGGAGAAGAAGATGCTTAAGACAATCACCAAGACACTGGTCGGCGCGGTCTTCGCCGGAGGACTGCTCGTCCCTCACGCTTTCGCCGATACGACGCTCAATGCGCTGTTCATGGCGCAGGCCGCCTACAGCGAGGCCGATGTGCGCGCCATGACGGACGCCTTCACCAAGGCCAATCCTGACGTCAAGGTCAATCTCGAATTCGTTCCCTACGAAGGCCTGCACGACAAGACCGTGCTGGCCCAGGGTTCGGGCGGCGGCTACGACGTCGTGCTGTTCGACGTCATCTGGCCGGCCGAATACGCCACCAACAAGGTGCTGGTCGACGTTTCGTCGAAGATCACCGACGACATGAAGAAGGGCGTGCTGCCCGGCGCCTGGACCACGGTCCAGTACGACGGCAAATACTATGGCATGCCGTGGATTCTCGACACCAAATACCTGTTCTACAACAAGGACATCCTGGAAAAGGCCGGCATCAAGACGCCGCCGAAGACCTGGGAAGAGCTTGGCGCGCAGGCCAAGATCATCCAGGACAAGGGCCTGCTGAAGACGCCGATCGCCTGGAGCTGGTCGCAGGCCGAGGCCGCGATCTGCGACTACACCACGCTGGTCAGCGCCTATGGCGGCGACTTCCTCAAGGACGGCAAGCCGGACTTCCAGAATGGCGGCGGCCTCTCGGCGCTGAAATACATGGTCGACAGCTACAAGTCCGGCCTCACCAACCCGAATTCCAAGGAATTCCTGGAAGAGGACGTGCGCAAGGTCTTCGAAAACGGCGACGCCGCCTTCGCGCTCAACTGGACCTACATGTACAACATGGCCAACGATCCGAAGGACTCGAAGGTCGCGGGCAAGGTCGGCGTGGTGCCGGCGCCGGGTGTCACCGGCATCAGCGAGGTGTCGGCCGTCAACGGGTCGATGGGCCTCGGCGTCACCGCGGTCTCGAAGCATCCGGACGAAGCCTGGAAATACATCGAATACATGACCTCGCAGGCGACGCAGAACCAGTACGCCAAGCTGTCGCTGCCGATCTGGGCCTCGTCCTATGACGACCCGGCCGTCACCAAGGGCCAGGAAGAGCTGATCGCCGCCGCCAAGCTCGGCCTCGCCGCCATGTATCCGCGTCCGACCACGCCGAAATACCAGGAACTGTCGACCGCGCTGCAGCAGGCCATCCAGGAATCGCTGCTTGGCCAATCGTCGCCGGAAGACGCCCTGAAGACCGCCGCGCAAAACAGTGGCCTCTGAGGCATTGTTCTCCAGTTGCGGGCGGCACTACAGGGCCGCCCGTCCCTTGGACGCGCAAAGGACGCTGTAGCGCTTCTGATCTTGCGCATGATCCTTTCCGGAAGTCGGTTCCGACTTCCGGGGTCATGCGCGAGTGCCGCCCGTGCTATGTCTGAAATCACCATGAATGAAGAGAGGCTGCTCTGATGTCGAGCACCTGGATGACGACCCGTGCCTGGTTGCTGATGCTGCCGCTGCTCGTGGTCATGGTCGCCGTCATCGGCTGGCCGCTGGTCGATACGGTCGGTCTTTCCTTCACCGACGCCAAGCTGGTCGGCACCGGCGGCAATTACGTCGGCTTCGACAATTACGCCAACATGCTGTCGAGCTCGAATTTCTCGCGCACGCTGGTCACCACGACGCTGTTCGCCGTCATTTCGGTGGCCGCCGAAATGGTGATCGGCGTTCTCGCCGCCTTGCTGCTCAATCAGCAGTTCCACGGCCGCGCCGTCCTGCGCGCCGTGATGATCCTGCCCTGGGCATTGCCGACCGTGGTCAACGCCACGCTGTGGCGGCTGATTTACAATCCCGAATATGGCGCGCTGAACGCCGCGCTGACGCAACTCAATCTCATCGACGCCTACCGCTCCTGGCTGGGTGAGCCGGGAACGGCGCTGACGGCGCTGATCGTCGCCGACTGCTGGAAGAACTTTCCGCTGGTGGCGCTGATCGCGCTCGCCGCTTTGCAGGCGGTGCCGCGCGACATCACCGCCGCCTCGCTTGTCGATGGCGCGGGACCGTTCAACCGCTTCCGCTTCGTCATCCTGCCCTATCTCGCCGGCCCGCTGATGGTGGCGCTGGTGCTGCGCACCATCGAGGCCTTCAAGGTCTTCGACATCATCTGGGTGATGACCCGCGGCGGCCCGGCAAACAGCACGCGCACGCTGTCGATCCTCGTTTACCAGGAAGCCTTCTCTTTCCAGCGCGCCGGCTCCGGCGCGTCGCTGGCGCTGATCGTCACCTTGCTCGTCACCGTGCTCGCCGTCGCCTATGCGGCATTGGTGAAGAAGACCGCCGGGAGTGCCGTCTGATGGAACGCAGAAGCCCCGCCTTCACCCTTTTCATCTATGCCTGCGCGCTGCTGCTCGCCGCCATCATCCTGGCGCCGATCGCCTGGCTGTTCATCATGAGCATTTCGCCGGCCGCCGATCTCGCCGCCAAGCCGCTGCGCTGGTGGCCGCAGGCTGCCGACTTCTCGCGCTACCAGACATTGCTGTCGACCGCCGAAAACAGCGCCGGCGCCGCCTTCACCTCGTCGCTGCGCAACAGCCTGGAGATCGCCGGCATGGCGACGCTGGCCGCGCTCGCCTTGGCCATCCCCGCCGGCTGGGCGGTCTCGCGCACGCCGGCGATCGGCTGGTCGCTGTCGATGGTCATCGCCACCTACATGCTGCCGCCGGTGGCGCTCGCCGTGCCGCTCTATATGGGCCTGTCGCATCTCGGCCTGCTCAACAATGTCTTCGGACTGGCGCTGGTCTATTTGACCATATTGGCGCCCTTCACCACCTGGCTGATGAAATCCGGCTTTGACTCCATCCCGCGCGAGATCGAGGCGGCGGCGATGATCGACGGCGCCGGCCTGTTCCAGACGCTACGCATCATCACGCTGCCGCTGGCGGCACCAGTGATGGCGACATCGGCGCTGTTTGCCGTGCTGCTCGCCTGGGACGAATTCTTCTATGCGCTGCTGTTCACCTCCGACCAGCGCGCCAAGACCTTGACTGTCGCCATCGCCGATTTGGCCGGCGGCCGTGTTTCCGACTACGGGCTGATTGCCACCGCCGGCGTGCTGGCCGCTTTGCCGCCGGTGCTGATCGGCCTCGTCATGCAGCGGGCGCTGATCTCGGGCCTGACCAGCGGCGGTGTGAAAGGATGACGATGACTGCAACAAGAATTCGACCGGCCGGACTGGTCGCCATCGACCGCGAAATGGCGCGCCAGCATGCGGATGCGCGTGCTTCGTTCGAGAACAACGCTGCGATGGCGGCTCAGGTCGCAGCCTCGATCGGGAAGACCGGCCGGCTGCTGCTGCTCGGCATGGGCGGCTCGCATGCCGTCGGGCGCGCCGTCGAACCGCTTTATCGCGCGCTCGGCATCGATGCGCTGGCACTGCCGCTCTCGGAACAGCTCGGCCAGCCGGTGCCGCTGGACGACAGGACGGTGCTCGTCACCTCGCAGTCCGGCGAGAGCGCGGAGGTCGTCAGGTGGTTTGCGGAAGCTGGAAGCACTGCTGATATTTTCGGTCTGACGCTCGAGGGCGGCTCCTTTCTCGCCCGCACCGCGCCTTGCCTGGTCGGCGCCGGCGGCACCGAACTGGCCTTCGCCGCCACCCGCAGCCTGACCGTGACCTTCGCCTTGCATCTGGCCATCCTGGCCGCGTTGGGTGAGGACCCAAGTGCCGCTCTTGGCGCACTGGATCAGAAGCAGGACAATGGCATCGCGCAAGCGCTCGCAGCGCTGGAGGAGGTGACGACCATCGTCACCTCCGGCCGCCGCCTGCAAGGCGTGGCCGAGGCGCTGGCGCTCGGCCTCACCGAACTGTCCCGGCTGCCCTGCTTCTCGCTCGAAGGCGGCCAGTTGCGGCACGGACCGATGGAGATGCTCGGCCAAAAAATCGGCGTCATCCTGTTTCGCGGCAACGATCCGACGGCGGAACTGGTGACGGCGATGGCCCTTTCCGTGGCCGACGCCGGCGCGCCGCTGATCATCTTCGACGCCTCCGGACAATCGCCGGTCGCGGGCGCTGTCACGCTCTCGTTCAAGCCGGCTTCGGGTCTCGCCGCGATCTTCGCCATGCTGCCGGTGGCACAGCGCCTGATGATCGCCTTCGCCGACAGCCGCGTCGACAATGCCGGCACGCCCGTGCGCTCGACCAAGATCACCAGGAGCGAGTGATGCGTCCGCTCGCGGTGATCGGCAATGTCAATGTCGACCTGATTGTCGGCCCGGTCGCGCCATGGCCGAAGGCAGGCACGGAAACCGTCGTCGATCACGACGATCTGCGCGTTGGTGGACAGGCCGGCAACACCGGGCTCGCCTGGCAGGCGCTGGGCATTGATTTCGAGATCGCCGCCAATGTCGGCGACGACCAGTTCGGCCGCTGGCTGCGTGAGGCGTTCGGCGCCCGCGCCGACAAATGGCCGGTGCGCCCGGAGAGCACGACGCTTTCGGTCGGCATGACCCATCCTGACGGCGAAAGGACGTTTTTCACCACGCGTGGCCACCTGCCTCGCTTCAGCCTTGCCGACGTATTTTCGGTGCTCGACGGCAAGCGCCTCACCGGCGGCTATGCGTTGCTGTGCGGCTCCTTCCTCACCGATGATCTGACCCGCGACTACGAAGCGTTCTTCGACTGGGCGAGCGGGCACGACATAGCTGTGGCGCTGGACACCGGCTGGCCGATTGAGGGCTGGACCCCGGCGAACTGCAAGGCGGCCCGCACCTGGCTCGCGCGTTGCGACCTTGCTTTGTTCAATGAGGTGGAGACCGTGACCCTGGCCGGCCTGCCCGATCCGGTCGAGGCCGCGCGGCAAATCCAGTCCAGCATGAAGAAGGGCGCGACCGCCGTCGCCAAGCGCGGCCCCGAAGGGGCGGTCGCCATCGGGCCCGGCGGAGCGCTGGTCACGGCGACCGCGCCGGACGTCAAGGTCATCGACACGATCGGCGCCGGCGATGTTTTCAATGCGGCCCTCCTGGCCGCACTGGCGCAGGACCAGACGCTGACCGCCTCGCTTGCAGCCGCGACGCAGGTGGCGTCGCGCGCCATATCAACCTTGCCCCGTAACTACGGCGAACCGGTGCATCCAAGGGAAGCCACGCATGAGCGCGCTTGAAATCCGCAACGTCCGCAAGAATTACGGCAGCGTCGAAACGCTCAAAGGCATCGACATCGCGCTGCAGAGCGGCGAATTCCTGGTGCTGCTCGGCTCGTCGGGTTGCGGAAAGTCAACGCTTCTCAACATCATCGCCGGCCTCGCCGAAGCGACGAGCGGCGACGTGCTGATCGGCGGCCGCTCGATCCTTGGCGTTCACCCCAAGAACCGCGACATCGCCATGGTCTTCCAGTCCTACGCGCTGTATCCGAACCTGACCGTGCGCCGTAATATCGGCTTTGGTCTGGAAATGCGCGGCGTCGCCGCCGATGAGCGCGAAAAGGCGGTGGCCGAGGCGGCAAGACTGCTGCAGATCGAAGCCCTGCTCGACCGCAAGCCGAGCCAGCTTTCCGGCGGCCAGCGCCAGCGCGTCGCCATCGGCAGGGCACTGGTGCGCAAGCCGCAGGTCTTCCTCTTCGACGAGCCTTTGTCCAATCTCGACGCCAAGCTGCGCCTGGAGATGCGCACCGAGCTGAAGCGCCTGCACCAGATGCTGCAGACAACCGTCGTCTACGTCACCCACGACCAGATCGAGGCAATGACGCTGGCGAGCCGCATCGCGGTGATGCGCGACGGCAGGATCGAGCAACTCGGCACGCCCGAGGAGATCTACAACGAGCCGGCAACGCTCTATGTCGCCGGCTTTGTCGGCGCGCCGTCGATGAACATGCTGCAGGCGACGGTTCAAGGGACCATGCTGGCCATCGATGGCGCCAAGGCGAGCCTGCCCTTGCCCGCCCATTTCCGCGACACGGTGTTGGACGGAGCGCGGGTTGTGGTCGGCATCAGGCCCGAAGCATTGCGGGTCGCCGCGGATGCGACCGCGCCGTCACTGCCGGTGGAAATAGAAGTCGTCGAGTTGACCGGTCCCGAACTGGTCACCACCGCACGGATCGGCACACAGCGGCTGACGGCCTGCCTGCCGCCGGCGTGCCGCGTCGCGAAAGGTCAGGCGGCAAGCTTCGCCTTCAGCGAGGACGCGCTGCGGCTCTTCGACCCTGACACCGGCAAGGCCTTTTGAGTCTGCCCCGGAAAACCCGGTGCCTGCCGGCGGAAAGCCGTCAAGATTGCGTCCCGGAAGCTTGGTGGGCATCTGGCGAACTGGCGATCTCCAGCAGCGACGCCACCAGCAGTTCCCGTTCGTCCTTCGACAGCACATCGGAATCGAAAAGGTTCATGCTGCGCAGCCCCTCGATGGCGAGGTAACAGACCAGCAGCGATTTGAGATCTGATGTTTCGCCCTTCAGCCGTTCGAAAAGCTGCCGCTTGAATGTCTTTATCGGCGTCATGAAATCGGGATCCTCGGCGATCGCCGAAAAGATCCATGAGGCCGAGGGTCGCTTTTCCTCGCAATCATCGGCCGACAGCCTGATGTAGACGGCGAGCGGATTTTTACCATCGTCGTTGCTGTTGGCGGTCTCCAGCGCCTGCTCGAAATCACGCAGATAGCCTTCGACCAGCCCCTGCATCAATTTGGCCTTGGTTGGGAAATTGTAGAGCAACCCACCCTTGGACACGCCGGCGCGGCTGGCGACGGCATCCAGCGACAGGCTGCCGGGCCCGGATTCCCGGGCAACATCAGCCGCCGCCGCGAGTATCTTCTCGCGCGAGTTCCGTCGTTGGGCTCTCATGGCGCCTCCCTTCGCAAGCTTAGGCCCAATTGACAAGACCGTCCAGACGGTACAGTAAAGCCGCCACCATTTGAAATCGGGACCCGCAGTCGATATGTGTCCCGGTGTCCGCGCTTCGCGCCGGATTTCGACTGAGGGGACTTCCTTGTTCAAGCGCATACTCCGTTTCTTCGTCATCATTCTCGTTCTGGCCGTTCTGGTCGTTGTGGTCGGCGGCATCGTCGGGTTCAACTTCCTGCGCGACAACGGCATCAAGCAGTTTTTCGCCACGATGAAGCCGCCGGCGGCGACCGTTTCAACGACCATCGCCAAGCCGTCGAGCTGGACGCCGGGCGTCGAGGCGATCGGTACGGTGCGAGCCGTGCGCGGCGTCGACCTGACGGTCGAGACCACCGGCATCGTCAAGGACATCCTTTTCCATGCCAACCAGAAAGTGGCGGCCAATGCGGTGCTGCTGCAGCTCGACGATGCCGTCGAGCGCGCCGATCTCGACGCACAGAAGGCGCAGGCCGCGCTCGATCAGACATCGCTGGCTCGCGCGATCGAACTGACCAGGCGTGGCGTCGGTTCCGACTCGACGCTGGACACGGCACGTGCGGCGGCCTCGGCTTCGGCGTCCCAGGTCACCAAGCTGCAGGCCGTGCTCGACCAGAAGCAGCTGACGGCGCCTTTCGGCGGCACGGTCGGCATTCCGAAGATCGATGTCGGGCAGTATATGGCGCCCGGCACCGCCGTGGTGACACTGCAGGATCTTGACACGATGCGGGTCGATTTCTCGATCCCCGAACAGCAGCTGCCGCTGCTCAAGATCGGCCAGACGGTTCGGCTGGGCTTGAGCGGCGCGGACATGCCGTTTGCCGGCGAGATCCGGGGCATCGACCCCAAGATCGACCCGTCCAGCCGGCTGGTGAACATCCGGGCGGAAGTCGCCAATCCCGACGGCAAGCTGACCCCTGGCCAGTTCGTCCAGGTGCGTGTCGAACTGCCCGAGGAGCAGAACGTGCTGACGCTGCCGCAGACGGCGCTGACCACCAGCCTTTATGGCGACTACATCTTCGTGGTGCAGCCGGCCAAGCCCGCCGGCACGGCCCCGGCGCAGCCCGCCAAGCCGGAAGAAAAGCCAGCCGCGGCGGCTACCGACAAGCCGGCGGATGCCAAGCCAGCCGATGCCATGAAGCCTGCCGCCGATGCCACAAAGCCGGCGGACAAGACCGCTTCCGATGCCACCAAACCGGCCACCGACCCGGCCAAGCCGGCGGCGGAGGGCGACAAGCCCGCGCTGGTGCTGTCGCAGGTCTTTGTCAAGCCCGGCCGCCGCAATCAGGGCATGGTCGAGATCGTCGAAGGGCTGAAGGCCGGCGACGAGGTCGTCACCGCAGGTCAGAACCGCCTCTTCAACGGCATGTCCGTCAATGTCGACAACACCATCGACCCGACCAAATCGGCGAACAAGCAGGCCGACCAGCAATGAGCTTTTCCGATCTCTTCATTCGCCGGCCCGTCCTGTCGACGGTCCTTGCCTGCATGATCCTGCTCCTGGGTTTCCAGGGCATCTTCAACCTGTCGATCCGCCAGTATCCGAAGGTTGACGAAACCGCGATCACGATCACGACGGCCTATCCGGGCGCCAGCGCCGACCTGATCCAGGGCTTCATTTCCGCCCCGATCGCGCGCGCCGTCGCCTCGACCGAGAACATCGACTACGTCACTTCGTCCAGCCGTCCGTCCTCCAGCACCGTGACGGTGCAGATGAAGCTCGGCTCCAACCCCGATGTGGCGCTGACCGAAGTGCTGTCCAAGGTCCAGGGCGTGCGCGGCACCTTGCCGGATGCATCCAAGGACCCTGTCATCGTCAAGGGCACCGGCCAGCAGTTCGCGATGATGTACATCTCGATGCAGAATCCGAACATGACGAAGGAGCAGCTGACGGAGTATATCGAGCGCGTCATCCGGCCCCGCATGTCGACGGTCGAAGGCGTCGCCGACGTCCAGATCTTCGGCGCCCAGCAATACTCGATGCGCGTCTGGATCGACCCCGTCCGGCTTGCCGCACGCGGTGTGACGGCGGCGGAAGTGCTGACGGCGATCAACAATTCCAACTTCCTGTCGGCGCCCGGCAACACCCAGAACGAATATGTCGTCTCGTCGATCACCGTGCGCTCGACGCTGCAGACGCCGGAAGCCTTCGCCGAACTGCCCTTGCGCTCGACCGACGGCAATGTGGTGCGGCTGCGCGACGTCGCCCGCGTCGAACTCGGCGCGGAAAATACCGACACCAGGGTCTCCTTCAACGGCAAGCCCGGCACCTTCCTCGCCATCTTCCCGACCCCCGCGGCCAACCCGCTGACCACCGCGGCAGCGCTCACCAAGCTCGTGCCGCAGATCCAGGAAACGCTGCCGAAAGGCATGACCATCGAGGTCGTCTACGACGCGACCGGGCAGATCAGCGCCTCGATCGAGGAGGTGTTCAAGACCATCGGCGAGGCTGTTGCCATCGTCGTCCTGGTCATCCTTCTGTTCCTCGGCTCATTCCGTTCGGTGATGATGCCGATCATCACCATTCCGTTGTCGCTGATCGGCGTCTGCTTCCTGTTGTTTGCGGTGGGCTATTCGATCAACCTTCTGTCGCTGCTGGCCATGGTGCTGGCGATCGGTCTTGTGGTCGATGACGCCATCGTGGTGGTGGAGAACATCCACCGCCACATGGAAGAGGACCACATGACGCCGATGCAGGCCGCGTTCAGCGGCATGCGCGAGATCGCCTCGGCCATCGTCGCCATGACCATGACGCTGGCCGCCGTGTTCGCGCCGCTGGCCTTCACCGGCGGCCTGACCGGCGCGCTGTTCCGCGAATTTGCGGTGACGCTCGCCGGCTCGGTGGTGCTGTCGGGCGTCATCGCCGTGACCATCACCCCGATGATGTCGGCGCGCCTCCTGAAGGCCGGCACACCAGGCCGTTTCCAGCGCATTGTCGACGGCATTTTCGCGCGGGTCGAGCACGTCTATGAGCGTGCCGTCACCGGTTCGCTGAACTATCGTCCTTTGACGCTGATCATCGTGCTCGCGCTCGTCGGCGTGACCGGCTTCATGTTCACCAAGACCTCGAGCGAGTTGGCGCCGGAAGAGGATCAGGGCTTCCTGCTCTCGCTCGTGACCGGACCGACCTATGCGACATCGGATTACACCGAAACCTATGTGAACCAGATGCTCGGCCTGGTGAGGGATATTCCGGAAACGCGGGCGCAGTTCTCGGCGGTCGCCTTCGGCGGCACGACAAACAGCGCCTTCGTCGGCTTTGCCTTCAAGGATTGGGCGGAGCGCAAGCGCAATTCGAAGGAACTGCAGGCCGACATCACGGCTCGTATCGCCAAGGTGGCGGGCGTGCAGGCCTTCGTCTTCGCCCCGCCGACGCTGCCGGGCTCCGGTGGCGGCCTGCCGATCGCCCTGGTCGTGCGCTCGACCGGCGATACCGCGGAAGTGTACAAGGCCGCCGAGCAGATCAAGAACAAGGCACAGGCCTCCGGCCGTTTCATCGTCGTGCAGAACTCGATGTCCTACGATTCGCCGCAGGTGACGGTCACCATCGACCGCGACCGAGCCGCCGCGCTGAACTTGCCGATCGCCGATATCGGCCGGACGTTGACGCTGCTGGTCGGCGGCGCCGAAGTGGCGCAGTTCGACCGCGACTCCAACAGCTATGACATCATCCCCCAGGTGCCGCAGCAATTCCGCGACAACCCCGAAAAGCTCGGCGAGTATTTCGTGCGCAGCGTGACGGGCGAGATGGTGCCGCTGTCGGCCGTGGTGAAGATTTCGAACAATGCCTCGCCGGCGGCGATCGAACAGTTCAACCAGCTGAATTCGTCGACCATCTCGGCACTGCCGCTGCCCGGCGTCACCACGGGCGACGGGTTGAAGGTCCTCGAGGATATTGCCAGGGAGAGCCTGCCCGACACCTTCTTCATCGACTATTCCGGCCAGTCCCGGCAGGAGAAGGAACAGGGCAACACCATCCTGATCGCTTTCGCAGCGGCTGTCATCGTCATCTATCTGGTGCTGGCGGCGCAGTTTGAAAGCTTCCGCGACCCGCTGATCATCATGATGGCGGTGCCGCTGTCGATCTTCGGCGCGATCGTGCCGCTCAATCTCGGCCTCGGCACGCTCAACATCTACACGCAGGTGGGTCTGATCACGCTGATCGGCCTGATCACCAAGCACGGCATCCTGCTGGTCGAATTCGCCAACCAGCAGCGCGAGGCGCATGGCCTGCGGCGGCGCGACGCCATCATCGCCTCGGCCAAGGTACGCCTGCGGCCGATCCTGATGACGACGGCGGCTATGGCGCTAGGCGTCGTACCGCTGATCACGTCGAGCGGCGCCGGTGCTGCTGCCCGCTATTCGATGGGCCTGGTCATCTTCACAGGCATCCTGGTCGGCACCATGTTCACGCTCTTCGTCGTGCCCATGTTCTACACCTTCATCGCCAGCAAGGACCTGCCGCATCTCGCGGAAAAGCCGGATCCGAGGCTGATGCCGGCATTGCCGGACTGATGGAAGCCGAAGAACAAAAAAGAGGCCGGAAAAATCCGGCCTCTTTTTTTGGCTGCGCTCGATACCGCCGGAATGTTCCGGCAGGAGTCCTGAACAGGCGCGGCGATCCGTCGGCCTGCTCACAGCCTGCTACTTGACGATGACGATGCTGGTGTTGGCCGGCCCAAAGGTCTCGACCAGCTGATAGAAATCGGCCGCATTGTCCGGATGCAGCCGCACGCAGCCATGCGAAGCCGGCTGGCCGAGGCGCTTGATGGCATAGGTGGCGTGCACCGCGAAACCGCCGCTGAAGAACACCGAGTGCGGCATCGGCGCATTGTCGTACTTTTTCGAGTACCACATCTCATGCATGCGCGTCGGCTTGAACGAACCGGTCGGCGTCACATGCGCTCTGTCACCGGTGGAAACCTTCCAGGCGAAGGTCGGCCGGCCATCGACCGAAACTTCCATGATCTGCTGCGAAAGCGAGACCCGCGCCACGATCTTGTTGGCGGCATGGGCTGCATTGGCGCCGAACAGAAGTGCTGCACCCGTGAGCGCGGCGGCGGTGATGTTGATGAGCTTGGCGGAAATGGTGGTGTGCATGATGTCCCCTCTCTCTGCCGGTCAGGCCGGCTCCAAATTCGATGAGCGGCTTATCGTTGCGGCATGTTTCGGGGCGATTTCGCGAAATCCTCGTTTGTGTTTCGAATCTGTTTCCTCTGGTTAACAGGCCAAGCGGCCACAGCGACGACGATCGCACCCCGACGATGGCGGCGATGTGCAGCACATAGGTATTCCTCGCAAAACGAAAGTTCGAATTGCCTCTATATGAAAGATCCATAGGCAAACTCGAAACCAACCTGCAACAAAGCGCGGCTTCGGGCGGCATGATCCGGATACGGGCCGAACGCAAGGTTGACGCAACGAAAGCAGACGGCAACGACCATGGGAACGAAAACGAACACGCGGTCCTGGCTCTTCAGGATCAGCATCGCGGCAGCAGTCATAGGCGGTGTCGGCACGGTTGCCGGCGGCCCCGTGGCAAGGCTGGCGGCGATGAGTTCGAGCGAGATCTCTACCCTGCACGTCGCCCTGTTTTCCGCCTCGGTCTGGATTGTTTCCAGCCTGCGCATCATCCGGCTCAAGGCCCTCTGGCGGGTTGGCCTTCGGTTGCTGGCATTGCGCGGCCCCTCCGGCAACTTGCTGCCGAGAGGACCGAAGGCCCGCGCCGCAGCGGGGGGCTCCGTGAGCGGCGCGGGCACTTCGGGAGTTTCCTGAAGCGACCCGCGACATACTCATTTTGAAGAATTGGCATTTCTGGGGAGTTGCAACGATGAAGACGAAATTCGCCGCCTCTGTGCTTTCCGCACTGCTCTATGCGCAGGGCCTGCTTGGCTTTGCCGCCCTGGCCACAGTGCTCCTCAAGGAGCGTGCCCACGCAAACGGACTCGTCGTGAGCAGCGACATGCCATCGGGTCCGTCGCTGCTGGTGGTGCGCTGAACCGCGGGAGCATCGGCAGGAGGAAAATCCGATGCTCAGCCAGCAAGATAGCCCGGATACGCCGCCGTCAGTCGGTGAATTGCTGCGGCGGATCGAACCGGTAGCCCGCGCCGCGTATGGTGGTGATGGTCTCTGTGTCGAGCTTGCGGCGCAGCCGCACGATGCGCGAATCGATCGAACGATCGAACGCGTCGGCGTTCTCGGCCGGTGCCGCGGCGATGATGTCGTCACGCGTCAGCACCTTGCGGGGGCTCGCCAGGAACAGCCTGAGCAGCGCCACCTGGCCGGGCGAAAGCTGTTCCTCCGTACCGGACCGGTGCATGACGATGGCGGATCTCAAATCGACGGTCGCGTTCTCCAGCACGATCAGTTCCTGCGTGCCCCTGCCACGACGCGACAGCAGGCCGCCGACCCTGGCGGCAAGCTCCCTGACATTGAGCGGGCTTTCGACGACGTCGGCCGCACCCAGTTCGAGCGCCAGCACCTTGTCGACGAGATCGGCCGGCCGGCAGATCAGGATGAAATCGGGCCCGTCCCGGCCGCCATCGCCTTGGCCGCCATGACGCCTGAGCAGATCCCGCCCTTCCGCCTGGCTGAGACTGTCACCGACGACAACGACATCGATGCCTCCGCCCGCCAGCAGCGATTCCGCCTCCCAGGGCTGTCGCGCCTGGCGCACATCATGGCCACGTCGCTCGAGATGGTCGGCAAGTTCGGTCGCGACCACGTCGGCGACGGAAACAAGCGCAATGACGGCTCGTGCAGCCATGTTTTCCAACCGTTCCCTTGCAACCGGATATGAGTGCTGGACATGATGTTTATACCCAATCTACTTTCCACTGAAAGTGGGAGCGAGAGCATCGTGCGGGCAAGAATAGTGATCGTCGAGGACGAGCCCGACCTGAGGGACGCGGTTGCCGAGTATCTCGGCGCCGCCGGCTATGATGTGGCGACCGCTGAAACCGCCGCCGCCGCGCGCAGCCTGATCGAGACCCAAGCCTTTCATCTGGCCATTCTCGACATCGCCATGCCCGGCGAGGACGGGCTGTCGTTGGGCCGCTGGCTGCGCTCGAGAATGCCGATCGGCATCATCTACGCGACCGCCGCCGGCACGGCGCTCGACCGCATCGTCGGGCTGGAGCTCGGCGCCGACGACTATATCGTCAAGCCATACGAACTGCGCGAAGTGCTGGCGAGGGTGCGCAGCGTGCTGCGCCGTGTTCCGCAGCCGACGGGGCTGCTCGACAGGAAGACCAGGACGGACCGCCGTTCCGTCGCCTTCGGCCCGTTCCAGGCCGATCTTGACGGCAGGCTGGTCACCGGCGCCAACGGTACCGTGATCGACATGGCCAAGAGCGAATTCGATGTGCTGGAGGTTTTCCTGACCCGCGCCAACCGGTTGCTGACCCGCGCCGCGATCTCGGAGGCGATCGGCTTCACCGAGGATCCGGAATCATCGCGCGCCGTCGACATCCGCATCATGCGCCTGCGCAAGAAGATCGAGGCGGATCCGGCCAACCCGAAATTCCTGCGCACGGTGCGCGGCGAAGGCTATATCTTCTCGCTGCCGACCGGCGACAGCAACTGAGCGCCAGGCCCACAGGGTCTCGGGTTCACAGCCGTTGCTCGCCGATCGAATGGCCGACCGGATTGGCATACTTTGGAATAACGGCTGAAAATGACGGGCGAAGCAACAAGCAGGGATATGCAGGGTTTCAGGCAAGGTGCTGCGATGGCGGCCGTGCGCGTCGTTCGCCGGCTGCGCGAGGCCGGCGACTGGCAGCGCGAGATGGACGGCATACTGGAAACCCTTTGCCGGGCCATCGAATGCCAGCGTGGCATCCTGTTCCGCTTGCGCGAACTGCCGGGCCAGGGTTTTGCCCAGTCGGTTGCCGCCTACTGGATCGACCCCGACTTTGGCGGCGAACTGGCCTCGCCGACCGTGATCATGCAGTCGATCGTCAATTCGGACCCTCTGCTGGAGCGCGTCGCCGAGGACGAACGGCAGGGCAAGATCTTTGCCGGGCACACGCGCAATCTCGAAGGATTCCTGAGAACCGATTTCGAAAAGCAGAACATCAAGTCGTTCCTGTCGGTGTCGGTCTTCGCCCATGGCCATCTGTGGGGCACGCTCGCCGTCAATGACTGCGTCGACGAGCGCGAGTGGACCGACGAGGAGGAGGCGACGCTGCACATCATCGCGCTCGCCATCGGCGACGCCATCGAGCACTCGCCCTCCGACGCCCATGCCAGCGAAGTGATCCGCCGCACCATGCTGCAGGCTTCGCTCGACGCCATCATCGTCATCGACGAGGCTGGATCGATCATCGAATTCAATCCTGCCGCCGAAAAGATGTTCGGCTTCCAGCGCAGCGACATCCTCGGCAAGGATCTGCTCGACACCGTCGTGCCGGAATACTACCGCAAGGGCTATTCCTCGGGCGCCGACTACATGTCGGGCCGCGGCGCGCCGATGGTCGGCCAGCGACTCGAGACCGTGACGCAGAATGCCGCCGGCGAGGTGTTTCCGATCGAGCTGACGGCGACCGAGATGCGGGTCGCCGACCGCCGCCTGATCTTCGGCTCGATCCGCGACCTGCGCGACAGGCTGCGTGCCGAGGAAGAGATCAACCGGCAGCGCGAGAAGCTGCACCAGAACGAGAAGATGGCGGCGATGGGCTCGCTGCTGGCCGGCGTTTCGCACGAGCTCAACAATCCGCTGGCGGTGGTGGTCGCGCAATCGACGCTGTTGCACGAATTCGCCTCCGACCCGCAGACCAAGGTCCGCGCCGAGAAGGTGCGCGCCGCGGCCGAGCGCTGCGGCCGCATCGTCAAGAGCTTCCTGTCGATGGTCCGGCTTCATCCCGCGGCCCAGGCCGAGACCGATCTCAACCAGGTGATCCGCGCTGCCCTCGAGGTGACCGCCTATGGCGCACGCTCGAGCGGCATCATCATCGACACCGATTTCGCGCCGGGTCCGCTGCTGGCCATGGCGGACGCCGACCACGTGACGCAGGTGGCGGCCAATTTCCTCATCAACAGCCAGCACGCCCTGGCCGGCATTGCCGGCGACCGGCTGATCAAGGTACGGACCTTCCGCGGCGATCGCGGCAATCCCGGCTTCTCGGTCGAGGACAACGGGCCCGGCATTCCCGAAGCGATCCGCAACCGCATCTTCGAATCCTACTTCACCACCAAGCCGGTCGGCGTGGGCACCGGCATCGGCCTGTCGATCTCGAAATCGATCATCGAGCGGCACAATGGCAATGTCTGGTTCGAGGAAGTGCAGCCCCGAGGCGCGCGTTTCGTTGTCCAGTTGCCAGCCATTTCGGCGGGCATCGCTGCTGCCGGCGAGAGCCAGCCACGCTCGAGCGGCCTGCGCCATGCCTTGATCATCGACGACGAGCCTGATGTCGCGGGCTCCTTGTCCGACATTCTCGAATTGATGGGCATCAAGTCGCGCATCGCGCCGGTCTGGGAATCGGGCACCGCCACCTTGAGCGGCCATATGCCGCCTGACATCGTCTTTTCGGACCTGCGCATGCCCGGCACATCGGGCATGGCCATCTACCGCGAGCTGCTTGCCGAGCGGCCCGAACTGGCACGGCGTTTCGTGCTGGTCACCGGCGATCTGATCGGCGCCAAGGCGGAAATAGAAGCCTTGCCGGCGCAGCAGCGGCCGCAGATCCTGGAAAAGCCGTTCAGCACGCTGGATGTGCGCAGCGTGCTTTCAACCATTGCCGAGCAGACCGTGTTGAAGGGCTAGAGCGGTTCACCGTTTCATGGAAATGGCGAACCGGCTCTAACCCTTTGTTCTGACGCAATTCCAAAGGGAAAGCGCTACGCGCTTTTCCCGGGAAAACCGCTCGCGCTCTTGCTGGAATTGCTAAAAAAGAAGCTCCCGGCCGACTGTGCGGCGGGAGCTGAATGGAGCGCTGGAGGAGCGCTCGGGGAGGTCAGAGCAGGACCCCGAAAGGGAACGGTTCCGGGATCACGCTTCGACGGAAATCAGAAAATGTTTGGCGTGGTGGTCAGCGGCGCGGCATTGGCGATCATCCGGATCGCGCGGGCCTTGTGCATCCCGGACTGTTCGGCGATGGCGCGCAGGCAATCGACGCTCTCGGCGCCCCATGCCTGCCCCTTGCAGGCAAAGTCGAGCGCCGGCATCGGCAGCCGAGCAGTCTTGACTGTCGTCGGCGCCCCGTCGACCACATTGGCCGGCGGATTTAGCGAGGCGAAGGCCGGCCCGACTGTCGGCGTGAGCGCCATGCCGATGATGGCGCAAGCAGCCAGCCCCATGAACATGGCCATGGGGTGGTCGCTGGCGCGTTGGCGCAGCGCCAGTTTCGGACGGCGGTCAGCGCGCTCTGGAGCCTGGAGGCGGTGTTCGCTGGTGACGATCTCGACTTTCGCATGCATTGCCTTCCCCTTCGCTGCGTTTCTTTTTGATGATGAAACGAACTTAATCGCACTTTGTAACAGCACAAAATTGGTGTGGCTCTGGCAATGTAACGGAATTGAAACAGCGGTATCGGGCAAAACCGGGCAGAATCGGTCATTCCGGCTCACACTTCGCCGAGGCAAGGTAATCCCAGGTCGCCTTCAGCCAGGCAGCGCCACCCCAACGCCTGCCGGACGGCAGATCGACCGCGGCGCAGCGAGCGCTTTTTGCAACCGGCAAGGCGTCTTGTTCGTCTGCTTCCGCGCTTGTGAAACGACGTGGCAACGGCATTTCGGAACCGGGGCTAACATCCGGATTCTCCGCGATTTTCCCGGGCAGTCGCCGCGTCGAAATCATTCGAATTTTCGCAAACCATTGCATTTCAATGCAAAATATGATTTTATTGAATGATTATTCAACAAAAAGAAGAGACGTTTTATGAACCCGCACCTCCGTGACGTGGCGATCCCCAACGATTGGGACCGGCGGGGACTGCCGGGCTGGAGCTACCATTCCGATGCCCTTCTCGAACTCGAGAAGGAGCAAGTCTTCCGCAACCATTGGCAGATCGTCGGCCATGTCAGCGACATCCCGAACGCCGGCGACTATCTGACCATGGATGTGGTCGGCGAACGCGCCTTGATCGTGCGCGGCAAGGACGGCGTCGTGCGCGGCTTCAACAATATGTGCCGCCACCGCGGCAGCCGTGTCGTCGCCGACAGCCAGGGCAATTGCAAGAACGCGCTAGTGTGCCCGTTCCATGGCTGGGTCTACAATCTCGACGGCACGCTGCGCGGCGCCGCGCGCCCGCGCTCCTTCCCCGATCTCGACAAGACCGAGTTCGGCCTGATGCAGCTCGACCTCGAAGTCTCGATGGGTTTTATCTTCATCCGCTTTCGCAATGGCGGACCGCAGCCTTCGGTCGCCGAGCTGATGAAGCCGATCGAGCCCGAATTCGCGCATTACAACGCCGCCGACATGGTGCCGTCCTGGGGCATCTGGACCCAGAAGACGCCGGTCAACTGGAAGTCGGTGCGCGATGTCGACAATGAGGGCTATCACGTCGCCATGGCGCATCCTGCCCTGCAGGATCTTTATGGCGCGACCTATTTCGATGAGCCCTTCATCAATGGCGTATCGCGCTCCTTCGCCACCTACAATCCGCATGCCGGCCGCCGCTGGAGCGTCAAGAACTACGTCAAGATCGCGCCGGAGCCGGCGCATCTGCCGGACTATCTGAAAAAGGCCTGGGTCTATTACGGCATCTTCCCCAACGCGGTCATTTCGGTGATGCCGGAATCCGTGCAGTTCTATCAGGAGTTTCCGCTGTCGACGGGCGAGACCCTGCTGCGCGGCGCCATCTACCGCTACCGCGACGAAAGCCGCGAGCAGGCCGCCGCCCGCTACCTCTCCTTCCGCATCGACCGCGACACCATGTCGGAAGATGTCCAGCTGTCGGTGTGGTCGAACGAATCCATGCTGTCCGAAGCCTTCGAAGGCTTTTATCTCTCCGACCTCGAATATGGCGTGCGCACCCACCACGATCATCTGCGCAAGATGCTGCCGGTGCTGGGCCTGGAAACGGCGCCCGAGGAGAAGGACATGTGGAATTTGAACGACGCGCTGAGGTCGCGGCCGTAGCTTCCTTCTCTCTGTCCTACGGGAGAAGGAAGATACTTTACCCCCGCCACACTCCCTCTTTCCTCAGATCATCCATGGTCCGCGAAATGCCCTCGCGCAGGATGCCGACCATGTCGTCGATCTGCTCGCGCGTGATGATCAGCGGCGGCGACATCACGCACATGTTGATCAGCGGCCGCACCAGCAGGCCGAGCTCATGGCAGTGGGCGTCGATGCGTTTGCCGACATCCTTGTCGAGCTGCAGCGGGTTCTTGCTTTCACGGTCGGCGACGCATTCGACGCAGCCCATCAGCCCGGCGCCGCGCACCTCGCCGACCAGCGGCAGCTCTTCCAGCGTCTTCAGCCGCGCCTGGAAATAGGGCGCGACCGCGCGCGTGTGAGCAAGCACGCCCTCTTCCAGCAGGTCGAGGTTTTTCAACGCCACGGCGCAGCCGATGGGGTGGCTGGTATAGGTCAGGCCATGGCCGAACATCGCGTCGGGATGGTTCGAACGGCGCAACTCCTGCAGCAGCCGTTCCGAGACGATGACGCCGCCGAGCGGGAAATAGCCCGAGGTGACGCCCTTGGCGAAGGTGATCATGTCGGGATCGATGCCGAACACGTCGCCCGAGGCGAAGACATGGCCGAGCCGACCGAAGCCCGTCACCACCTCGTCGGAGACATAGAGGATGTCGTTGTCGCGGCAGATCTCGCGGATGCGCTTGAGATAGCCGTCGGGCGGGATCACGACGCCCCCCGATGCCTGCACCGGCTCGCCGACGAAAGCACCGATTTTGTCGGCGCCGACACGGGCGACCGTGTCGCGGAACTGGTCGACGAGAAAGTCTGTGAAGGCGGCAAGGCCCATGCCTTGCGGGCGGCGGAACGGATCGGGTGAGGACAGCTTGATCACCAGCTCGTCGGCGCCGTCCATCCAGTCGCGATCGCGCGGGCGGCCGTTGAGCGAGGCCGACAGATAGGTCGAGCCGTGATAGGCGCCGCCGCGCGACAGGATCAGCTTCTTTTCCGGTCGGCCGCGCACATTGTTGTAGAACTGCATGAAGCGCAGCGCCGTCTCCACGGCGGAAGAGCCGCCGGTGGTGTAGAAGACATGGCTGAGATCACCCGGCGCATGGCCGGCGACGCGCATGGCAAGTTCGGCCGACGGCGCGTTCATCGTGTACCAGGGCGTGTTGTAGGACAGCGCCATCGCCTGCTCGTACATCACCCTGGCGAGTTCCTCGCGGCGGTGGCCGACATTGACGCACCACATGCCGGCAGGCCCGTCGATCAGCCGCTTGCCGGTGCTGTCGGTGATGTAGATGCCGTCGCCCTCGCCGATCAGCGCGCGGGCTTCGGCACCGACGGAACCGGCATAAGGCCAGGGCTGGATGAGATGGCGCTTGCCCAGTTCAATGGCATCGTCACCGCCGGACGCCGCCATTTCGGTCGCCTTCAGGTCCCTCACCGCAGCCATTGTCGCCTCCACATCTCTATCGATTTTTTCTTGAGCTTAAAATTCGGCGGCAAAGGCCGGAAATGGCGGCTTTCTTCACCTAATTTTGAATGTCCGTTCAATCAATATCTCAGAAATAGCGCTTGATTTCAATCCACGGATGCGCGCATGATGAAAGAAAGCCGGCAAGCCAGGAACGCGACCAGCAAAAGTGGTCACCGGTTTTGTTTTCGATCGCGTTCCAAGGATAAGTGGGAACAAACAGCCGGTATCAGCACAATGGGATGCGCATGGCGGAACAGTCCAGGCCAGCAACCGCGATCACGCCCGGAGCCCTGCCCCCCGGAGTCTGGCAATGACGGCGACCGTGGAAGGGTCGCCCCCGTTGCGCATGACGCGGGCCAGACGAAATGCCCTTCTGCAATCCGAACCCGTCCAGGGCTTTGCCCTGATCAGCCCGACCTTTCTCTACGCCCTCGTCCTGCTGGTCCTGCCGATCCTGGTGGTCATCGCCCACTCCTTCTGGACGCAGCACTACCTGACAATCGACCGCACCTTCACGCTGGAAAACTACCGCGTGGCGCTGACCGAGCCGATCTACCGCGATCTGTTGTGGCGCTCGCTCTACATCTCGCTGACGGTGAGCCTGTTTACCGTCATCCTCGCCTACCCGATCGCCTACTTCATTTCCTTCCATGGCGGCCGTCACAAGAGCCTGTGGCTGTTCCTCATCACCATCCCGTTCTGGACCAGCTATCTCTTGCGCGTCATGTCGTGGAAGGTCATCCTCGGTTATAATGGCGTGCTCAATTCCGGCCTGATGGGTCTCGGCATCATCGACGAGCCGTCGACGGCGCTGCTCTACAATTCGAGCGCCGTCATCATTACCCTCACCCATGCCTGGGCGGCCTTCGCCATCCTGCCGATCTTCGTCTCGCTGGAAAAGGTCGACCGCACGCTGGTCGAGGCAGCCACCGATCTCGGCGATGGTCCCTTGCGTTCATTCCTTCGCGTGACCTTGCCGCTGTCGGCGCCGGGCGTCATCTCGGCGGCGCTGATCGTCATGATCCCGACCGTCGGCGACTATGTCACGCCGAAGCTGGTCGGCGGCAAGGACGGCGTGATGATCGCCAACGCCATTCAGGCGCAGTTCGGCAAGGCGGCCAACTGGCCGCTGGGGGCCGCCCTTTCCGTCACCACCATGCTGATCGTCACCCTGATGGCCGGCGCCACGGTGCTGATCATCCGCGCACTGCAGAGGCTGGCACGATGAGGGCGCGGCGCCTCCTGTCGGGCGGCTGGCTGTCGGTCTATGCGTTTCTCTATATCGTCTTCCTCTATCTGCCCGTCATCTTCCTGCCGATCTTCTCGATCAACACGGCGCCGACGCCGAAATTCCCGCTCACCGGCTTCACCCTGCAATGGTATGCGGACCTGCCGCACACGCCGGCGCTGCTCGACGCCGCCTGGAACAGCCTGAAGGTCGGGGTCTGCGCGTCGGTTCTCGCCACCGTGCTCGGCATCCTCGCCGCCCGCTCGATCACCCGCTACCGCTATCCCGGCCGCCGCGCCATCAACGGCCTGATCATGGCGCCGCTGGTGCTGCCCGAGGTGATCGTCGCCATCTCGATGCTGCTGGTGATGCTGCAGCTGGGCTTGAGCCTCTCCCTGTTCACCGTCGTGCTCGGCCATGTCCTGATCTGCATTCCCTATTCGATGACGGTGCTGACCTCCGGCTTCGAGGGCTTCGACCGCAGCCTGGAGGAAGCCTCCGCCGATCTCGGCGAGAGCGCCTTCGGCACCTTCCGCCGCGTGACGCTGCCGATGGTGGCGCCGGCCATCATCTCCAGCCTGCTCGTCTGCTTCACCATCTCGCTCGACGAGTTCATCATCGCCTTCTTCCTGACCGGCACCGAAGCGACGCTGCCGATCTACATCTGGGGCCAGTTGCGCTTCGCCTCGAAACTGCCCGGCGTACTGGCGCTGGGCACACTGCTTCTGGTTGCCTCTTTCGTTTTGATGACCGTCGCCGAAATCCTGCGTCGCCGCGCGGCCAGACGCATCCAGAACGAGGGAGGCCTCTATGCCTGAACAGCCGCCGATCGAGCGCCCCCAATCCGATCCAGCCCAATCTGATCGGTCGATGATCGAGATCCGAAACGTCACCCGCAGCTATGGGTCGTTCAAGGCGCTCGACGACGCGTCCCTGACCATCAAGGAAGGCGAATTCTTTTCGCTGCTCGGCCCGTCCGGCTGCGGTAAGACCACGCTTTTGCGCATGATCGCCGGCTTCGACAACCCGACCAGCGGTTCGATCGCGGTCGGCGGCCAGCCGATGGAAGGCATTCCGGCCAACCGCCGGCCGACCAATATGGTGTTCCAGAGCTATGCGATCTTCCCGCACCTCAATGTCGAGCAGAACGTCGCCTATGGGCTGAAGCGGCTGAGGCTGCAGGGCGGAGAGGAGAAACGCCGCGTCGAGGAGGCTCTGGCGCAGGTCTCGCTGACCGGGCTTGGCAAGCGGCTGGCCACCGAACTGTCCGGCGGCCAGCGCCAGCGCGTGGCACTCGCCCGAGCGCTGGTCATGCGGCCGAAGGTGCTGCTGCTCGACGAGCCACTGTCGGCGCTCGACAAGAAATTGCGCGAGCAGATGCAGGTCGAGCTGCGCCGCCTGCAGCAGGCCGTCGGCATCACCTTCGTGCTGGTCACCCACGACCAGTATGAGGCGCTCGCAATGTCCGACCGCATCGCGGTGATGTTCGGCGGCAGGATCGCGCAGGTCGCCTCGCCCAAGGAAATCTACCAGCGCCCGGTCAACCGCCAAGTCGCCGACTTCCTCGGCGGCATGAACTTCGTCAAGGCCGAGATCGTCGAGGAGAACGGCGCCTCGCTGATCGTCGACACGCTGGGATTCGGCCGTGTGAAAACCGACAAGCCGAAGGCCTTCGTGCGCAATGGCGGTGCGGCCACGCTGGGGATCCGCCCCGAGCGTCTGCGCGTGCTGTGGGACAATGCGACGGCTAAATTCGAGGTTGCCGGCAAGGTGGTCGAACGCCACTATTTCGGCGAGATCACCCATCTGATCGTCGAGATACCGGGGCTGGAAAAGCCACTGTCGGTGACCGAGACCAACGATTTCGGCGCCGACGACATTCCGGTCGGCACGCCGATCCGCCTTGCCTACGATCCCGAGGCGCTGGTGGCGATGGGGGATTGAAGCATGATCCCCAAAAGTGGAAACCGGTTTTGGGAAAAGATCATGCTCAGCTAACAAGCTCGGCGACTATGTTTCTCGCTGCGATGCGCCCGGCGACGATCGCGCCTTCGACATAGCCGGGGAATGACGGCGACAGTTCCGAAGCGGCGAAATGCACCGGCGGTGCACCCGCGAGAATCGTCCGCTCGGCATCCCTGGCCGTCGCATCGACGATGAGGTCACTGTAAGCGCCGCCGCTCCAGCGGTCATGAATCCAGTCGCGCTGGCTGAAATCTTCACTATCGGCCGCGCCCGGACCAAGAGCAGCCACCAGCCTTGCCGTCACTTCCGCGCGCAACGCCGCATCGCTGAGTGCACGCCATCGAAACGCTAGCGGTCCGCCGACAAAGACGACGAGCGCGGCATGCTCCGCGTCCCTGCTGGCGTCGCAGGCAAACAGCCCCGGCAGGTCGCGCCACATCACCATGCCGCTCAAACCCTGCTCGCGCCAGAATGGCTTGGGATAGCGCACCAGGATCTTGATCACCGCGCCGCTCTCCCAGACGCCAAGTGCCTTCGCGAGTGTCGCCGGCAAGGCCGGCGCGAAAGCGAGCTTCGCGGCCGTCGCCGGCGGCAGGGCGACCAGCACCTGGCGCGCTTGGATCACGCCATTGCCAGTGACGACACGAACGCCTTGCGACCAGTGTTCGACACGCGTGACCGGTTCGCCAAGCCGCACCCGGTCGCCGAGATCGCCAGCCAGATCCTCGGCTAGCGATTGCATGGTCTCGCGCAGGGAATACTGCAGCTCCGGCACTTCATTGGTGATGCGCCGGTCATTGTCGATCAGGTGCCAGAGCGGCACCTTGTCCATTGGCAGGCACCAAAGGCCTTCGATCATCGAGCGGAAAGCCGTCTTGGCATCGATCGGATCAGGCTGCTGTTCCAGCCAGGTCGCGACGCTCATGCCGGCGATCGACGGGTCGTCCGGCTCGACGCCGTTCATGCGCTCGCGGATCGCCATCGCGCCGTGATAGGTCTGCTTGGCGTCCTTGGGCCGCATCGACGGATGTGTGGTGAAGTCGCCCTCGACATAGGTTTCGACGAATGTCTTGCCGCGCGCCTTCGCCAGCGCCATCACTTCGGGCATGTCCTCGCACAGGAATTGGCCGCCGCTGTCGATGCGCTCGCCAAGTCCATTCCGAACGGCTTCCACCCGCCCGCCGACACGATCGCGCGCCTCGAGCAGCACGAAATCGATGCCAGCCTGCTTCAGCTCAAGTGCGGCCGACAAGCCGGTGAAGCCGGCACCGACGATGACGACGTCGGTTCTTTCCAGTTCGTCAGTCAATAGCCGGCCTTGATCTTCTCGAATTCGTCGACCATGCGCTTTTTCAGTTCGGGCGCGACCGGCTGCTGGAACAGCGTCTTGTCGAGGAACTTGTCGATGTCGTCGAAACCGCGCTCGGCCAGCACCTTGTGGTCGATCGCGGCCATGCCGGCACTGTTGCCATGGCCGTAGCCGAATGTCGTGACCATGTATTTCGAAATATCGGGCGCATTGACCGCGTTCAGGAAATCATAGGCCTGGTCGAGCTTGCCCGGCGCGTCCTTCATCAGCACGTAGCCACACACCCAGGTGGACATGCCTTCTCTGGTGTCGCGGTTCATGGCGATGGGAACACCTTGCCCGCTCATCGCGATCAGTGTCTGGCCCCAACCCCAGGCAAGGTCGACCTCATTGCCGGAAAAAGCCTGGTCGATGTCGCTCGAGTCGGTCCAGTAGAGACGCACGTTCTTGTGCACCTGGCGCAGGAAATCAGACGCCTCCTTGAACTGCGCGTCGGTCATCTTGGTCCAGTCCTTCAGGCCAATGACCAGGCTCGCCAGCGCGTAGGCATCGTCGACATTGTCGCCGATGGTGACGCGGCCCTTGAATTTCGGGTCGGCCAGGATCCGCAGCGACTGCGCCTCGTCAGCCGTTACATTGTCGGTGCGGTAGAGCAATGCCGTGTTGCCCCAGTCGAACGGCATGAACCAGGCCTTGCCGTCGGGCGTGGTGGCGAGGTTCTTCATCGCCATGATGCCGGGATTGAGGTCTTTCCAGCCCGTGATCCTTGACGTGTCGAGCGGCTGCAGCAGGCCCGCGTCGCGCCACTTCGCCACGCTTTGCGAACAGGGATGCGCGATATCGGTCTTGAAGCCCGCCCGCATCTTCTCGAAGGCTTCGTCCTCGTCGCCGAAGAAGGCAAAGGTCGGCTCGGCGCCGTGTCTGGCGGTATAGGCGGGATGCAGCAGCGGGTCCTCGTAACCGGACCAATCGAACACCACGAGATCGCCGCCGCCTTGCGCCCAGGCATAGGCCGCGCCGGCGCCGATCGTGCAGGCGGCGGCAAGCGCCAGGCGGCGTAGCATCGGCGTCATGGCAAACTCCCCCATCGCGAAAAAGCTTCTGCGAGGTTAGGAGAAATCATCCGCTTTGGCGAGGCCCGTCCGCCGTCGTGCCGGCAGCGTGCGGGCAGCCGGGACGAGAGCTTACATTCCTTGTTTGAGCACGATCTCTGGACAAAACGGGCTCCCGTTTGTCCGAGAAAACCGGCCTCCGCTTTTCGGGATCATGCTCAGTACCCGGCCTTGATCTTCTCGAATTCGGCGATCATCTTCAGCTTGAGATCGGACGGCAGCGGCGACTGGAACAGCGTCTTGTCGACGAATTTCTGCACGTCGTCATAGCCCTTTTCCCTGAGGATCGCCTGGTCGACCCCGGCCATGCCCTTGGCGTTGGCCTGGCCATAGCCCCAGTCCTTGACCAGCACCTTGGCGGTCTCCGGATCGTTGATGGCGTTCAGATAATCATAGGCCTTGTCGATGTTGCCGGGCGCACCCTTGAACAGCACATAACCACAGACCCAGGTCGAGATGCCTTCATTCGTATCCTTTATCGACTTGATCGGCACGCCTGCCTTGACGGACTGCACCGTGGCATCGTTCCAGGCCCAGGCAAGGTCGACCTCGCCGCCGCTCAACAACTGCACGATATCGGTGGTGTCGGTCCAGTAGGAGCGGACGTTCTTGTGCACCTGGCGCAGGAAGTCGGAAGCCTGCTTGAACTGGTCGTCCGTCATCTTGGTCCAGTCCCTCAGGCCGATGGCGAGGCTCGCCAGCGCATAGGCGTCGTCGACGTTGTCACCGATCGACACCCGGCCCTTGAACTTCGGATCGGCAAACGCCTTCAGCGACTGCACGTCCTTGGCGTCGATCTTGGAGGAGTTGTAGGTGAGCTGCGTGTTGCCCCAATCCCAAGGCATGAACCACGCCTTGCCGTCATCGGTGGTGGCGAGATTTTTCATCGCCATGATGCCGGGATTGAGGTCCTTCCAGCCCGTGATCTTCGAGGTGTCGAGCGGCTGCAGGAGACCCGCCTCGCGCCACTTCGTCACGCTCTGCGAGCAGGGGTGGCCGAGATCGGCCTTGAAGCCCGAGCGCACCTTCTCGAACGCCTCGTCCTCGTCGCCGAAGAAGGCGAAGGTCGGCGAATCGCCGTTCTTCTCGACATATTTCGGATGGAAGCTCGCATCCTCGTAGCCGGACCAGTCGAACACGATCAGGTCCTTGTCGGCGGCAACGGCAAGCGCTGCCGCCGAAGCCGCAAGCGCGCCACCCAGCGCCAATGTCAATGTCAGACGTCGGCTAAGCTTCTTCATGCTGTTCCATCCTCTTTTGGTCTTGCCGGTCTTGGCGGCCGGCTGTTGCTAACCGTAATGCTTCGGGAAGGCAGCGGCCAAAAAAGCGTTGGCGGCCTGCAAGGCAGTTTCGCGCGTTGTGTCCTCGGTACCCATCATCAGCCGCAGCCACAGCCCCTCCAGCATGGCCGACAGCGCCAGCGCCATCACCTGCGGCTCATAGGCATACGGGCCGCTGTGCTTGAGCGTCGTGCAGAGATCGACGAAGACCTGCTGGTAATAGGCGTCGCGCGAGCTGCTCAGCGCCTGATAGGTCGGCCGCGACTTGGCCTCGCCCCAGAAGGCCAGCCAGGCGGCGAGCTTGCGCTTGTTGCAGATCGAGCGGTCGAAGTCGGCCCACACCAGCTGTTGCAGCTGCCGCGCCGGATCGTCGCCTGCCTTCTGCAGGGCGGCGCGCCAATGCGCCGAATACTCGTCATACATGTGCTGCAGCGTCGCGATCAGCAGCTTTTCCTTGCTCTCGAAATGGAAGTTGACGATGCCGCGCGACAGGCCCGCGCCATCGGCGACATCGGCCATCGTCGTCTCGGCATAGCCGCGCTTGGCCAGCGAATCGATCGTCGCCTCGATCAGCTGCAGCTGACGGACCTCCTTCGAAGCCTTGCGTCCCCGCTTCTCGGTCTCGGCTTTCCCCGCCGGTTCAAGGAGGGCATCCTTGGCGTCTGCCGTTTTCATGGGTGTGATCGTCTCCAGCATCGCCGGCTATCCAATCGCATCCGGCTTCCACCCGCGAAGATGAGTGGGACGGTGCTCGCCACTGTCAAGGACCTTCTGCATGGCCTCCCAGGTTCTGATGTTCTTGTCGACATAGGCAGCGCCGACCACGGCGGCGACCGGCGCATAGAGCGGTCCTTTCAGCCTTTCCAGCTCGCCACGCGCCACCTCGCGGTACCAGGGATTGCGGTCCCTGACGGTGACATTGGCAAAGCCGGCGTGCCGCATCGCTTGCGCATAGCGCACCGGCGAGGCCATGGCGAAGGACAGCCCTTCCGCCGCGATATAGGCCTTCATCTGGGGCGACGGTTCGCCGTCATGACCGATCATCCAGTTGGAGGCGGCAAAGACGCCGCCCGGTTTCAGCACGCGGAAGATCTCGGCGAACAGGCCGTCCTTGTCAGGCACATGCAGCAGCGCGTCCTTGGAGAAGACGACGTCGAAACAGCGATCGGCGAAAGGCAGCGGCCCGGGCGGCGCCTGAATGAAGCTGGCACGCTCGGTGCCACGCGCGGCGGCTCGCCGCCTGGCCGCCTCGATCACCGGCTGTTCGACATCAAAGCCGGTGGCGTGGGCGACACCATGGCGCTCGACCAGATGCAGCGTGATGCCGCCGGAGCCGCAGCCAATATCGAGAATCGTCTTGCCCTTGAGCGAGAGCCCTTCGACAACCCGGTCGACTTCTTCAGGTCCACCCGGCGACAGGTAGCCATCGCCCCACAGCGCCTCGAGGAAGCGGATGGCGGTATCGTCATACTCGGCATCTGCCGTTTCGATCATCAGCCCTCGATCCCCAATCGATGAATGCTCGTTTCGAACGCCGGCAAAGCGTAGCGCATACCGGGGAAAACGCAATATCATTTGTTGAACATTCATTCAGAATGACTGGACAGAATGGCCGATACCATGCCAAATTCCGCGTATTCGGGAACAGATCACGCAAAAATGAACAGCGGGTCGCACAGGGCAATTCCAGGAAAGGTGCGAGCGGTTTTCCCGGGAAAAGCGCGTAGCGCTTTCCTTGGGGAACTGCTTGGAAACAAACAGGCCGGGCCACAATGAAAGCTTGGGACGCGATCGTCATCGGCGGCGGACACAATGGCCTGGTCAATGCCTGCTACCTGCAGCGCGCCGGGCTCGACGTGCTGGTGGTGGAGAAGAACGGCTGGGTCGGGGGTGCGGCCACCAGCCGCGAGGTGACGCCGGGCTTCCTCTATTCCAATTGCTCCTATGTCTGCTCGCTGTTTCGCCCGGAAATCATGCGCGACCTCGAACTGCCGCGCTTCGGCCTGCAGGTCATTTCCTATGAGGGCGGCGCGGTGTTCACGAGGGATGGTGACTATCTCGCCAACTACCGCGACCATGATGCGCACCGCCGCGAATTCGCCCGCTTCTCCAGGCGCGACGCCGAGGCCTATGACCGCTACGCTCGCGACGTGACGCGGCAATGCCGCTTCATCCAGCCGCTGCTGATGCGCACCGCGCCCGACCCGACCAGTTTCAAGCCGCGCGACCTTGGCGAACTGCTCTATCTCGGCAAGAAATTCGCCGGCCTGTCGGCGGAAGAAATGGCGCTCACGCTGCGCTTCTGGACGATGTCGATCTCGGACTTCCTCGATGAGTATTTCGAGACCGATGTCATCAAGGCGAACTTCGCTTTGTCGGGGATCATCGGCACCGCGCTCGGACCGATGTCGCCCGGCACGGCCTACGTGCTCTTGCATCACTATATGGGCGAGGTCGACGGCTCGGTCGGCGCCTGGGGCTATGCGCGCGGCGGCATGGGCGCGGTCACCAAGGCATTGGCCGCATCGTTCAAGGCCTCGGGCGGCACCATCCGCACCAGCGCCGAGGTCGACCATGTGCTGGTGAGCCGAGGCAAGGCCAGGGGCGTGGTGCTGGCCGGCGGCGAGGCGGTTTACGGCAAGCTCGTCGTCTCCAATGCCGACGTGAAGCGCACCTTCCTGAAGCTCGTCGAGGAAAAGGAACTGCCCGACATTTTCCTGCGCCGGGTGAAGAACTTCAAGATCCGCGGCTCCTCCGGCAAGGTCAACATCGCGCTGGATTCGCTGCCGGAATTCCCGGCGCTGCCGAAGGATTCGCCGGTCTATCGCGGCGACATGCATTTCACCGATTCGATGGAGCGCATGGAGCGCGCCTATGACGACTGGAAGGCCGGGCGCTGGTCGGCCGATCCCTTCCTCGACATGGTCATCCCGACGACGCTCGACCCGACCATGGCGCCGCCGGGCAAGCACTTCATGAGCTGCTTCGTGCAATACGCGCCGCCCAAGGTGAACGGCCGCGACTGGACCGATGCCGACCGTGACGGTTTCGCCGAAAGCGTGATCGCGCAGATCGCCGAGTACTCGCCCGGCTTCCGCGACCGCATCGTCCATATGGAGGTGCGCACGCCGCGCGAAATCGAGGCCGAGGTCGGCCTCACCGAAGGCAATATCTTCCAGGGCGAACTGACTTTCGACCAGCTTCTGTTCAACCGCCCGGTGCCGGGCTACGCGCAATACCGCTCGCCGGTCGGCGGGCTCTATATATGCGGCTCCTCGACCCACCCGGGCGGCGGTGTCATGGGCGCGCCCGGCCGCAATGCGGCAGCCGAAATCCTGCGCGATCTTGCCAAATCCACCTCGCATATGAGCCCGGCCCATGACGTCATTTGATGCAATCGTCATCGGCGGCGGCCACAACGGCCTCGTCGCCGCCGCCACGCTGGCCAAGGCCGGCCGCAAGGTGCTGGTGCTGGAGGCAGGCAGAGAAGTCGGCGGCGCCGCGCGCACCGAGGAATTCGCCTCGGGCTTTCGCGTCTCGTCGATCGCTCACCTGCTGAATCGGCTGCACCCCGACGTGGTGAAGACGCTGGAACTGGAGACGCATGGGCTGCAATTCGCCCGCGCCGACTTCCTGCCGTCTGTGGCGCTAGCGATGGACGGTCCGGCGCTGATGCTGCATGGCGCCTATGGCGAGGTGCTGACCGGCGCCAGTTCCTCCGAACAGTCCGCCTGGAAGGACTTGCGCGCGCAACTGCTGCGTTATGCCGGCATCCTCAAGCCCTTCCTCTCCCGCCGGCCGCCCGATCTCGCCGGCATGTCGTTGATGGAGACCGCAGGGCTTGGCCAGACCGCGTTGGCGCTGAAAAAACTCGGCAAGGAAGACATGCGCGACTTCTTGCGCGTGCTCTTGATGAACGTCGCCGACCTGCTCGACGAGCAACTTGAAGATATCAGGCTGAAAGGCCTGCTCGCCTTCGACGCCACCCTCGGCAGCCATCTCGGCCCACGCTCGCCAACCTCGTTGCTCGGCCTCTACTATCGCCTGGCCGGCGAGACCGGCGGAACGGCCGGTGCGCAGGTGCTGCCGCAAGGCGGCATGGGCGCCGTCGTCGCCGCCATTCGCGCCGCGGCGGAGAAGGCCGGCGTCGCTATCCGCACGTCGGTTGCCGTGGCAAGAATCACCGTCGAGAAGGGCCATGCCGTCGGCGTCGCGCTCGACAGTGGCGAGGAACTGCGCGCCAGGACTGTTGTCTCGGCGATCAATCCGGCAACGACCTTCCTCGACCTTGTCGGGCCGCGCGAGATCGACACCGGTTTCGTGCGCAAGATGAAAAACATCCGCATGAAGGGCGACGCCGCCAAGCTCCATCTGGCGCTCGACCGGCCGCCGCAATTCACCGGTGCCGATGCCGCCGCTCAAAAGGGCCGCCTGGTCATCGCGCCCTCGTCCGATCATGTCGAGCGCGCCTTCAACCCATGCAAGTATGGCGAATTCTCGCCTGAGCCGGTGCTGGAAATCACGCTGCCCAGCCTCGCCGACCCGTCGCTCGCGCCCGACGGCGCCTGTGTGCTGTCGGCAGTGGTGCAATACGCGCCCTACGCGTTGAAGGAAGGCTGGGTTGCCGGCAAGCCGAAATTCCTCGAGGCGATCATGGCGCAGCTCGAGGCTTACGCGCCCGGCATCGGCAAGAGCGTCGTTCACGCCGAGCTTCTGACACCGGCCGATATCGAGATGCGCCACCGCCTGCCCGGCGGTCACTGGCACCATGGCGAGCTGCAGGCCGACCAGATGCTGATCTCGCGGCCCGTCTCCGGCGGGTCGGGCTACGACACGCCGCTCGAAGGGCTGTTCCTGGCCGGCGCCGGCTCGCATCCCGGTGGCGGCGTCTCCGGGGCCCCAGGCCTCAACGCCGCGCGGCGCATCATTGCGATGAAGGGATAGGTCATGGCCCAGGCAACCAGGAAGAAGTCCGTTGCAAAGACGGCCGATGCGGCTCTCTGCGCCCGCATCGCCGCGCAATCGCATTTCCGCACGCTGCGCCTCGGCACGCCGTTCCAGCCCCGCCTCGACGCATTGGCCAAGACCCAGGACTGGTACAATTGGGCCGGCTACCGCGCGCCGCATTCGCTGTGGGACGAGGAACTCGAATATTTCGCGATCCGCAGCCAGGCGGCGCTGTTCGACATCTCGCCGATGACCAAATACCGGATCGAGGGGCCGGATGCCGAAGCCTTCCTCGATCGTGTCACCTTGCGTGATGTCACCAAGCTCAGGCCCGGCCGTGTCCATTACACGGCATGGTGTGACGACGGGGGGTTTGTCCTCGACGACGGCACGCTGTTTCGCCTGTCGCCGACGCGTTTCCGCCTGTGTTCGCAGGAGCGGCATCTGCCCTGGCTGCTCGACAGCGCCATTGGTTTCGACGTCATCGTCGAGGAAGAAACCGAGGCCGTCGCCGGGCTGGCATTGCAGGGGCCAACCTCCTTCGCCGTGCTGCGCGATGCCGGCTTCGCTGGTGTCGAGAAGCTCAGGGTTTTCGACCTTGCGGATTTCCCGCACGACCACACATCCGTCACCATCTCGCGCACCGGCTTCACCGGCGATCTCGGCTACGAACTGTTCGTGCCGGCCGACAAGGCGCTGGGCCTCTGGGACCGGGTGATGGCGGCGGGCGAGCTGCGCGGGATCCGCGCCATCGGCTACACCGCCCTCAATCGCGCGCGACTCGAGGCCGGGCTGATCGTTGCCAATGCCGACTTCACCACCGCCGAGCACGCCATCCGCGCCGATCGCTTGCGCAGGCCCGACGAGATCGGTCTCGGCTTCATGATCGATCCGCGGAAAGCCCATTTCAACGGCCGCCGCGCCATCCTCGAGGCGCGCGCCAAACGCAGGCTGCGCCATGTGCTGGTCGGGCTGGAGATCGAGGGCAACATCCCGGCCGAACACGCCATCGTCTATCACAGGAAGCATCAGGAGGTCGGACTGGTCAGCGCCGCCATGTGGTCGCCAATGGCCAAGCGCAACATCGCCATCGCCTCGCTGGCGCGGCCCTATGGTGATACTGTCGTGGAAGACCTTTGGGTCGAGATCTACGCCATGCGCGAGCTGCAGTATCAGAAGCTGATGAAACGGGCCACGATGGTGGCGCGGCCCTTCATCAAGCTCGACCGCCGCACCGCCACTCCGCCGGCGGATTTCTGACCATGACCGACGAAGCGGAGCTGGAGGCCGCCGAGCAGTGGGAGCTGGTCAACACGCCGCTCGGCGAAAAATGGTCGGGCCGCACGCGCTATGCCGCCGCCATGTTCTTCTACAAGCGCGGCGAGATGAGCGCCGAGACGCTCGAGGTCTACCGCATCTGCGCGCGGCTCGATAAGGAGAATCCGCTGCCGATCATCCGCGACCGCGGCGTCGGCAAGGATTGGCTCAAAAGGATCGGTTTCGAGTAGCGCCAGCGCGCTACCCAATGGTTCTTTCGAGCATGCTCAGCCAGTTGCGGTAAGCGATCTTCTCGATCAGGGCACGGCCAAAACCACGCGCGGCCAAGGCGTCGATCAGCTTCGGCAGGCCGGCGACGTCGCCGATGACCGCCGGGATCATGGCGCCGTCGAAATCGGAGCCCAGGCCGACGCCGTCCTCACCCAGCGCCTGCAGCAGGGAATCGACATGACGCACCATTATGTCGAGGCTGGTGTCGGCATTCATGCGGCCGTCCTCGCGCAGGAAGCCGGTGGCGAAGTTCAGCCCGACCATGCCGCCGGACTCGCGTATGGCGCCGAGCTGCCAGTCGGTGAGGTTGCGTGAATGGGTGCAGAGAGCATGCACGTTGGAGTGGGTGGCGACCAGCGGCGCGTCGCTGAGACCAGCGACATCGCGAAAACCTTTCTCGTTGAGATGCGAAAGATCGATCATGATCTTCAGTTCGTTGCAGGCCTTGACCAGCGCCTTGCCGGCATCGGTCAGCCCCGGGCCGGTATCCGGCGAGGATGGAAAGCGGAACGGCACGCCGTGACCGAAAGCATTCGGCCGGCTCCAGACGATGCCGAGCGAGCGCAGGCCGGCGGCATGCAACACGTCGAGCATGGTCAGTTCGGGATCGATCGCCTCGACGCCCTCGATATGGAACACCGCGGCGATCGTGCCCTTGGCCATGGCGTTGTGTATGTCGCCGGCTGTACGGCAGACGGCCAGAGCCCCAGCCCGCTCCAGCCGAAACAGGATCGAGGCCATCGCGATTGTCGAGTTGAGCGCATCGGCGCGCGGCACCTCCGGCGGCAGCGGCTCGCTGTCGCTCGGCGCCAAGGGTACGGCGCTGCGCCTGGCTTTCTCGACCGGCGGCGGAAAGATCGCGAACATGCCGCCGGCGAAGCCGCCCGCCTTGGCGCGCGGCAGGTCGATATGGCCGCCCGACTTGCCTTCGACGAACAGCTTTTCGACGTCCCTGTCCTTCGATTGATACAGCCTGAGCAGCGTATCGTTGTGGCCGTCGAAGACGGGGACGAGGTCGGTTTCGGTCATCGGGGGATCATTCAGTTCGTTTGTCGGCACGGCGAGACATCATATCTAGGCAAGATATCCGGTCGCGGCAAATGACAAAGCCAACCGGCAGCGGGGACTGCCCCTTATCCCCGCTGCAGCCTATCGATGACGTGCTGCGCTCCCCTACTGTTTCAGCACGTCGGCCCATTCCGCGTGGCGGCGGAACTGGGCGTTGGCGAACGGGCACAGCGGGATGATCTTCTTGCCCGCCGCGCGCGCATCCTCGACGGCGCGGGTGACGAGCCGAAGCCCGGCGCCCTGGCCGCGAAACGCGTCCGGCACTTCGGTGTGGTCGATGATGATCTGGTGTTCACCGATCTTGGTGAAGGTCATCTCGGCCTCGGCGCCGCCGGGGCCACGCAGCACATAGCGCCCTTTGGAGCCGCGGTCTTCCAGTTCGATTTCAGGCAGTTGGTCGGGCATGTCTAAACTCCTTGAGCGACACCGGCAAAGAGCCGCCGGGCCGCTTCGATTTCATTTGGCCGCACCTCGTGCCCGCCTTCGTGCCATTCCACTGTGACATCGGCACCGTCGGCACGCAAATAGGCCTCGAGCCGCGTCGTCAGGTTCGGCGGGCAGATCGGATCGCGCTTGCCGGCGGTCAGCAGCATGTGGCGGCCAGCGAGGCTGCCCTTGACCCGCGGTTCGAACGGGATCAGCGGATGCATCAGCACGGTGGCGTCGAACAGTTCGGGCTCGGCGAACACCACGGACGCCAGTATGTTGGCGCCGTTGGAATAGCCGAGGCCGAGCACCGCCGTGGGCTTCGCAGCCTCGACATGCGCCCTCACGAAGGCCGCCATCTTGTCCGTTGCCCGCGCAAGGTCGCTCATGTCGTAGACGCCCTCGCCGGTGCGACGAAAGAAGCGCGCCGCACCGTATTCGGAGACATCGCCGCGCGGCGAGATGATGGTGGCCTGGGGCACGAGATCGCGCCCCGGCGACAGAAGCTGGCTCTCGTCACCTCCGGTGCCGTGGAAGACGAAAAGCATGGGACCGCCCGGCGAACCGGGCAGCACCTTGTGGATGTAAGTGTCCTTGCTCATGGCTCAGCCTTCCAGCTTCTGCAGATGCTGTTCGAGATAGGGCCGCAAATGCTGATGCTGCGTCGGCAGCTTCAGCGCTTCACCCAGATGCGCGGTGTCTTCATCCCTGTCGAAACCCGGCTCGTTGGTGGCGACTTCGAACAGCACGCCGCCCGGCGTGCGGAAGTAGATCGCCCAGAAATAGTCGCGGTCGATCACCGGCGTCACCCCGTAGCCCGTATCCATCAACGCCTTGCGCACTTCGAGCTGCTTGGCGCGGTTCTCGACGGCGAAGGCGACGTGATGCACCGAGCCGGCGCCAAGGTCGGCGAAGGCCGCGGTCGGCAGCGATTCGATATCGACGACATCGGCGCCGTTGCCGTTCTTCACGGCAAGCCGTCTGACATTGCCCGATTTGTCGACTTCCTCGTAGCCCATGAATTTCAACAGCTCCTCGGTGGCGCCGCCATCCTTCAGCCTGAGCGAAACCGAGTGAAAGCCGCGGATCGCCTCGTCGGTCGCGATGCCGCCTTTGGCCCACGGCGCTCTGCTATCGGCCTTGTCCTCGACAAGCGCGAAACCGTCGCCATCGGGGCCGGCGAATCTGAGGCGCTTCTCACCAAAACTCTCCTCGCGGGAAACACCGCTCACGCCTTCGTCGCCGAAGCGCTTTTCCCAATAGGCGAGCGTGCCTTCCGGCACTGAGTAGACCGTGGTGCCGACTTCGCCGACGCCGGGACGGCCCTTGCCGATGTTGGGAAACGGAAAATAGGTCATCACCGAACCGGGCGTGCCAACCTCGTCGCCATAATAAAGATGGTAGACGTCGGGCGCGTCGAAATTGACCGTCTTCTTGACGCGGCGCAGGCCGAGCTTGTGGGTGAAGAAATCATTGTTCTGCCGGGCATCCCTGGCCATCGAGGTGACGTGATGGAGACCCTTGATCTGGTCGAGCATTGTCTTGCTCCTTCCCTTGTTGTTTGTGCGGCCCTCGCCGCTGTCCACGCCAATATGAGGACGCGACCGCTTGCGGCAAAGGCGCCAAACACAGAATGGACTGTGCTGTAAAAGTGAACGATGGAAAGAATTTTGTTCACCAATCGACTAACACGGGCGGTCTTGCGCCCTTGGCGGAAATCGGTTCCATGAATGGCATTCGACCATGCAGCGAAAGGTATCGCGAGTGACAGGAAAAGCCAGGCGCCCGAACGTTCTCCTGATCACTTGCGACCAATGGCGCGGTGACTGCGTGTCGGCCGCCGGCCATCCCGTGGTGAAGACGCCGAATGCCGACGCGCTGGCCGCCGAGGGCGTGCTGTTCAAGCAGCACTATGGCGGCGCGGCCCCTTGCTCGCCAGCGCGTGCCTGCCTCTACACCGGCCTCTACCAGATGAACAACCGCGTCTGCCGCAACGGCTCACCGCTCGACGCCCGTCATGGCAACATCGCGCAGCACGCGCGCGGCATCGGCTACGATCCAACGCTGTTCGGCTACACCGACGTGTCGCTCGACCCGCGCCTGCTGGCTTCAGGTGATCCGAGGCTGAAAACCTATGAAGGCGTGCTGCCCGGATTCACTGTGCGCCAGCTGCTGCCGGAGCATCAAAAGCAGTGGCTCTCCTGGCTGAAGCAGCAGGGCATCGATGCCAGCGCCGGTTCTCCCGACATCCACCGTCCTGCCGGCGAGGAAGACGATGACAGCGTGACCGAGGCGCCGCCAATCTATTCGAAGGACCATACGCCGGCGGCTTTCCTTGCCGGTGAGTTCATCCGCTGGCTCGGCGAGCAGGAACAGGCCACGCCCTGGTTCGCGCATCTGTCCTTCATCAGCCCGCACCCGCCCTTCATCGTGCCAGAGCCCTACAACACGCTATACGATCCGGCCGACGGCCCGGCCTTCCACCGTGCGGAAAGCTGGCGGGCCGAAGCGCAGGGCCATCCCTATCTCGCCTATGATCTCAGCCGGCGGTATCGCGCGAATTTCCGCCCCGGCGCCGCTGGCAAGGTGCACGACTGGAGCGAGGATGATTTCCGCCGCATCCGGGCGATCTATTACGGCATGATCTCGGAGGTCGACACCCAGCTTGGCCTGATATGGCAGGCGCTCAAGCTTTCAGGCGCGTGGGACGACACCATCATCGTTCTCACCTCGGACCATGCCGAGATGATGGGTGACCATTTCATGCTGGGCAAGGGCGGCTACTTCGACGGCAGCTACCACATCCCGCTGATCATTCGCGACCCGCGGCATCGCAAGGCGGCCGGCAGCACGGTCGATCGCTTCACCGAAGCGGTAGACATCTTGCCCACGCTTATGGACCTACTTGGCGAGCCCCCTGAACCGCATCTCGACGGATGCTCGCTGAAACCATTCCTGAGCGGCGGAAGCCCCGCCACCTGGCGCGACGCCGCGCATTGGGAGTTCGATTTTCGCTCGATCGCAGACGGCGACGCCGAAGCGCATTTCGGCATTGCCTCGCGCCAGTGCAACCTGGCGGTCATCCGCACCAAAAAATTCAAATACGTGCATTTTGGCGGCGGTTTGCCGCCTTTGCTTTTCAACGTCGAGGCAGACCCTGGCGAACTGACCAACCTCGCCACCAGCCCTGCGCATCTGTCCACCCGTCTGCAATTCGCCGAGCAGCTTCTCGCCTGGCGCGCCGAACATCTCGACCAGTCGCTGGCGCTGGCGGAGCTGACGGAAAATGGCGTGGTGGGACATGTGAGCAAGGGAATAGGCAGTAGGCAATAGGGCGCGCCTACTGCCTACTGCCCTACTGCCTACTTCACAATCAACCGCTGCTCGTCGCGCTTCTCGGCATAGCTGCCCTTGTCATAGGCAGGCTGCGCCTCGAGCTGTTCCTTGGTGAAGGTCGTGTAGAGGTACTTCTTGCCGTTCTTGTCGGTCATGAACTTCAGATTATCCAGGCCGACCGCCACCTCTTTCTCGCCGATGCCGAGGAAGCCGCCGACGTTGACGATCACCGCATCCGTCTTCTTGTCGGGCGTCAACACAACATCGCCGATCTCGCCGACCTTGGCGTCATTGGCGCCGTAGACCGTGGTGCCCTTCAGATCGTCGGCCTTGATTTCGCCGACCGGCATCGCGGTCAGTTTGGACTTGTCGATGGCGGCGGTCTGCGTCTGGTCAGGAGCGGTGGCATCAGGGGTCGTAGCCGCTGGTGCTGCGGCCGTCTTGTCCGCTGGGGCGGCGGCGGGAGCGGTGGTCGCGGCCGGAGCTGTTGGCGCCGGCTCATTCGATGCCGTCGTTGCCGGTGCCGGATCATAGGCCTTGCGGTTGAAATCCGGCTGCGCCTGCAGCTCTTCCTTGGTGGTCTGCGCCACCAGCCAGCGGTCGCCGTTCTTCTCCGCCCACTGGGCCTTGTTGAAATCATAGGTGACATTCTTGGCGCCGAGGCCAAGGAAGCCGCCCACGCCGATCACCAGCGATTCGGCCTTGCCTTCCTTGGACAGCACGATGTCGTTGACGCTGCCGATCTTCTGCGCGTCGTCGCCGGTGCCGTTGTAGACAGTCTCACCAATGATGTTGGTGGCTAGGTTGCCGTCGGCGCGCTTCACCGGCTCGGCCGGAGCGGCTGCGGGAGCCTGTGCGGTATCCGTCGTCGCAGGCGCTTTCGGTGCTGCCGCGTCGGTGGAAGTGGCAGGAGCCGGCGCAGGCCCGTAGGGCTTGCTGTCGAACTCCGCATGCGCCTTCAGTTCGTCCTTGCTTGTCTGGGCCACCAGCCAGCGGTCGCCGTTCTTTTCGGCCCATTGCAGCTTGTCATAGTCGAAGGCGACATTCTTCGCCCCGACGCCCAGAAAGCCGCCGACGCCGATGACGACGGATTTGGCCATGCCGTCTTTGTCGAAGACGACATCGGTGACCTTGCCGATGTTCTCGGCGTCGTCGCTGGTGCCGTTATAGACGGATTCTCCAATGATGTTGGTGACGATGCTGCCTTCGGCGCGCGCCACCGGAGCGGCCGCGGCCGGCTCCTGAACGGACGGTGCGGCAGGTGCGGGGGTCGTCGTGCTCTGCGCGAACGCGCCGGTCGCGATCAACGTTGCGAGTGCGGTCGTGGTAAAAAGGGTGCGTATCATGGTAGTCTCTCCTGGTGCCTGACTTCATGCACGCCGCGCCCGATTGAACCGTCGCTGGGAAGATCGGGCGCGGCATCTCCACGGGTTCACAACGTCGTGACCATGCCGTTGTTCCGACAAAACTGGCGTGGATTTCGCGCCGGAAAAACACGCAGCAGTTGCGCGGGCGCTGATGAACACGCGCTGAATTGCGCCGTTTCCAGCGGAACCTTTCCGGTATCGCCACGTTTCAGCCTGTGGCTGGGTTCGTCCTGGCCCGTTTTGACATAACGGAGCGGGGCATGAAATTTGCAGCGGTGCTGAACCGGGATGGCGGCACCTTGCGCGCCACCGACCTCGCCGCCTTCTCCGACCGGATGCGCCAGACGCTGGAAACGGCAGGCCATTCGCTGAGCATCGACGTGGTTGCCGGCAAGGACGTCGTGGAGAGCCTCGACAGCGCCGCCTCGCGCGGCACCGTCGATGTCGTGCTGGCGGGTGGCGGTGACGGAACCATTTCAGCGGCGGCCGCGAGGCTGATGGGCAAGAAAAAGGCGCTCGCCATCTTGCCGGCCGGCACCATGAACCTGTTCGCGCGTGGCCTCGGCATTCCGCAGTCGCTCGATGCCGCGCTGAAATCCTTCGCCGACGGTGAGATCATCGCCGTCGACATGGCCACCGCCAATGGCCGTCCCTTCGTTCATCAATTCTCGATCGGCATGCATGCGAAGATGGTGCAACTGCGTCAGGGAATGGAATTCGGCTCGCGCCTGGGCAAGATCGGCGCTTCGGCCAAGGCGGCATGGGCGACAATCAAGAACCCGCCGGCGATGAACGTCACGCTCGCTATCGGCAGGGCCGAGATGACGGCGCGCATCTCAGGCATCGGCGTCACCAACAATCTGTTCGGTGAAGGCCATCTGCCCTATGCGGACAATCCTTCGGGCGGCGTGCTCGGCATCTACGTCACGGTGGCGCAACAGCGCGCCGAACTGATGAAATTCCTATTCAACGTGGCGCGCGGAAAATGGCGCGACAATGAACATGTCGAGATCCACCAGGCTGACCGCGCCGTCCTGAAAATCCATTCCGGCAGCAGAAAGTTCCGCGCCGTCATGGATGGCGAACTGGTCAGGCTCGAGCCTGAGACGACGATCGAAATCCAGCCCGGCGCGCTGAATGTCCTGGTGCCGGCCAGCATTGCCGCGGCAAAGGCCGCCTGATGAAATCTCCAACCGTGACGGCCGAAAATCTAGCCGCTCGGCGCACTTCCTTGCTGCGTCGCCGGTGTCTTGGCCACCTCGCCATAGATTTCGGCAATGCCCCAGGCTGCAAAGGCCAGAAGCAACGCGGCGATCAGGATGCGCAGGCCGTGCCAGCCCCACCGCCCCTGCCGCGCTTTGTCCTCGGGAATGATCTTGGGCATGGCCGGTCCTTGTTTCGTTTTGCGCCCGTTGGCGCACTCGGCAAATCACGGTCGGGTAACGGTTCCTCGCTAGGATGGTTCCGGGGCAAGCTTGTCACGGGCCGGTGCGTCGGCAGGACGGCGAAGACCGGCATGGGCATTTGGGGTTTGGGGTGGATAACCAGGTAGAAATACGAGCGAGCCTGCCGGCTGAGGTGGCGCTCGCGGTCAATTCCGAAGACCGGCTGGACGTGCTGCACGGGCTGGACATGCTCGATACGGCGGCTGACCCGGATTTCGACCGCATCACCGGCCTTGCCGCGGCCGTGATGCGGGCGCCCACCGCCCTTGTCACGCTCGTCGATGTCGAGCGGCAATGGTTCAAGTCGTGCTTTGGTCTCGACGAAACCGAAAGCGCGACCGGCATCTCCTTCTGCGCCCATGCCATCGCCGCCGGCGACGAGCCCATGGTGGTGACGGACGCAGCGACGGACCCGCGTTTCAGAACCAACCCGCTGGTCACCGGCAAACATCATGTGCGCTTCTATGCCGGCGCGCCGATGGTGGTGGCAGGCGCCAGGATCGGCACGCTGTGCGTGCTCGACCGCAAACCGCATGCCTATCCCTCCGGGGCCAAGCTCGACCAGTTGAAGACGCTGGCCGGCCTCGCCGCCAGCCTGTTCACCTTGAAGCACGCCACCCGCAGCGGCGCCATGGCCGAGGCAGCCCTGGCGCGCGAGGAAAAGCGGCGCGCCATCGCGCTCGATGCCGCTTCGCTCGCCAGCTGGGCATGGGACATCCGCACCGACATGATCGAATGCGATGTCCGCCTGTCGGAACTGTTCAACCTGCCGCGCTCCACCCGGCTGCGGGCGCACGACATCCTGACCGCCATCGATCCGCGCGATGTCTACCAGACCGAAACCCGCTTTCGCGATGCCCTGTCCGGCAGCGACGACTATTTCGGCGAATACCGGGTGAAAGGTTTTCATCCGCCGCGCTGGGTGGCCACGCGCGGCCGCGTCATCGAACGCGACGGCGACGGCAAGCCGACGCTGATCTTCGGCGTCAACTACGACATCTCCGAACGCAAGCTCGGCGACGAGCGGCAGCGGCTTCTGCTGCGCGAGCTCAACCACCGCGTCAAGAACACGCTGGCGACCGTCCAGGCGCTGGCGACGCAGACCGTGCGTCATGCCCGCCAGCCAAGCGAATTCCTCGAAGCCTTCGGCGCCCGGCTTCAGGCGCTGGGCATCGCCCACAACCTTTTGTCCGACCGCGAGTGGCGCGGCATCGGCATCCGCGAACTCGTCCAGATCGAGATCAGGCCGTTTGACACCGCCGACCAGCCGCGCATCGCGATCTCCGGCGCCGATCTCTTGCTATCGCCGGACCAGGCCGTCGGGCTCGGGCTTATCCTGCATGAACTGGCCAGCAACGCGCTGCAACATGGATCGCTGTCGATTGCATCGGGCAAGGTCGCCCTCGACTGGAAGACGCAAGGCAGGAAGGGCAAGCGCCGCCTTGTGCTGACCTGGCGCGAAAGCGGCGGCCCTGAAGTCGCCCCGCCGGAGCGCCACGGCTTCGGCTCGATCCTCATCCGCCGCAGCCTGGCCAAGGTCATCTCAAGCGAAGTGACCCATGAATTCCGGCCGGAAGGGGTGTTCGCCGAAATATCGATGCCGCTGGAAGATCTGTCCAAGTGAGGGATCTTTGATCTCAGGCCGGGGTGCCGGCGCTATTTCCCCTCGCCGGCATCCGGATCGTCGGGCTTCACATTCTCGCGGTAGATGGCATAGGCGGCGAGCGCCACGACCGGGCCTAGAATGACCCCGAGGCCGCCTTTTCCCTTGAGCAAGGTCGGCAGCACGGCGAGTGCGGCGGTGATGCCGATCGCCTTCATGTCGGCGCTGCGCCGCCTTGCCTCGCGGCGGGCACGGGCGCCCGACGTCAAACGATGGACCAGGAGAACGAGACCGGCGATCACCAGAAAGCCGACACCGAAGTCAAGCGCCGCGGCGAACGATCCATAGCGGGCGGCGGCCCAGATATAGGCTGCCCCGATCAGAAAGCCGAGACCGCACAAAGCCGCCAAAGCGGCGAGCGCATAGACGATGGCCGCCGTACGTACGCGACGCACGGCGGCCACGGTTTCGCCCGAGGCGAAACCCGAGAGCAGGGATGCCAGAAGTCCCATTTGGGGAACTAGCGACGCGCGAGCAGCGCGAAAAGGAAGCCGACACCGGCGGCGATCGCCAGCGACGTCACCGGCTTTTCGCGGACATTTGCCAGCAACTGCGCCTCGATGTCCTTGGCACTGCCGCGCAGGCTGTCGAAGGCGGCTTCGCCCTGCGCGCGCAATTGCTCGACGCCCTCGGTGGCCGCGCGGCGGGCAGTGCCATAGCCGTGTTCGCCAGTCTTGGCCAACTGCTTGGTGAGCTTGTCGATATCGGCCTTCAACTGCCTGATGTCGGCTTCGAGGTCCGAATTCGCCCGCGCCTCGTTGGCGGTCTTCCCTGCGGCGGTTGCCATTGCTTAACTCCTTGTGATTGCTCGATTTCAAACGCGCCTTGCGTCTCATGGTTCCGGCATCGTGGCAAACTAGCCGAAAACACGCGCATACGCACCAATCGTCGATCCATGGCCAGAAGCGTCTCAGATCAGGGGGCGACGCCCCTCGCCCAGCCCTTCCCAGCCGGCGAGCTGCTTGAGCCCTTCCGCATCGACCACCTCGCAACCGCCATCGCGCCAGAGGATCAGCTTGCGATCCATCAGTTTTCGGATCGTCTTGTTGGTATGAACCAGGGAAAGGCCAAGCGTGTCGGCGATATGTTGTTGGGTGATCGGAATCTGGATGGATTGCTTGCCGTTCAGCCCCACGACCTTGGCACGGCTGCCGATGAAGGCAATCAGATAGGCGGCGCGCTCGATCGCGCTGCGGCGGCCGACACTGAGCAGGTTCTCGTCCAGCATGCGTTCTTCGCGCGACGCGATCCAGGTGATGTCGTAGGCGAGACCCGGATGGTTGCGGTAGAGTTCATGCAGGCTGTCGCGCTCGAAGACGCAAAGCAGCATCGGCGACAGGGCCTCGACGGAATGCTGCATTTCCCCCATGACGCTGCCTTGCAGGCCGATGAGATCGCCGGGCATGAGATAGTTGAGGATCTGTCGGCGACCGTCCGGCAACAGCTTGTAGCGGAACGCCCAGCCGGACAGCACCGTGTAGAGATGGGCGCTGTGGCTTCCTTCCACGAGGACCGTGGCGCCCTTGTCGACCGCCAGTTCGCCCTTCTTGAAGCTGCTGATGAAGGCCAGTTCCTGCTTTTCGAACTCGCGGAAAACCGGCAATGGCCGCAAAGGACAATTCTCGCAAGGATACTGCCGACTGGATAAGTTACGCCCATTCTGGCCTGGCATTTCGACCCTCTTCGAAAGCCTGCCGGTCAGCAGGTGTGCCTAAACGTTTTGCCTGAATCGGAGTTCCGCGAAAGGGCATGTCTTTTTTAAATGACAGTGCGCCGAATTGCGATCATGACTCCCCAGCGTTTCAAGGAGCGAATTACCCGTGCCCCACTTGCTTGACGGATTGCGAATTCTTGTCCTGGAGGATGAATTCCTCATCGCCATGGATGTCGAGCAGCTCTGCCGCGACCACGGCGCCGGCGAGGTGGTGGTTGCCCGCGACCTGGCCGAGCTCAATGGCCGAAAGGTCGCGACGCAATTCGACGCGGCCATCGTCGATCTGATGCTGGGCGGCACATCGACGCTCGAATTCGCCGCCGGCCTGCGTGAAACAGGCGTGCCTTTCGTGTTTGCCTCCGGCTATTCCGATGCGGACGAGATCAAGGCATCCTTTCCAGGGGTGAAGCTGGTCACCAAGCCCTATTCAGGCGAAGATCTCGTCGAAGCGGTGGCGCTGGCCTATGGGCGCGGCTCTCCAGGGTGAGATAGATCCGGGTTCCGCGACCCGGATCCACCTCAATGCGCCGCAGTCCCCGTGACCTGGGCCGAGATCGCATCGGGACCGTATTCGTCCTCGCCGGAAATCTTGAGAATCTCCTGCAGGCGCGTGCGCGCCCTGCTGACCCGGCTCTTGATCGTTCCGACCGCGCAACCGCAGATTTCAGCGGCCTCCTCATAGGAAAAGCCGGATGCGCCAATGAGAATGATGGCCTCGCGCTGGTCCTCCGGCAACTGCTCCAGAGCGCTGCGAAAATCCTTGAGATCGAGTTGGCCGTGCTGGGCCGGATGCACCGCGAGCCTGGCCGTCATGATGCCGTCGCTGTCCTGCACTTCGCGGCCGCGTTTGCGCATCTGCGAATAGAATTCATTGCGCAGGATGGTGAAAAGCCATGCCTTGAGGTTGGTGCCGGGCTGGAAGCTCTCATGCTTGTCCCAGGCCTTGACCAGCGTTTCCTGAACGAGGTCGTCGGCCTTGTCCGCATTCTGCGTCAGCGACACGGCAAAGGCCCGCAAGCTCGGGATTGCCCCAAGCAGATCGGTCTTGAAGCCTTGGGAGACCGCTGCCATGCCTCAGTCCTTCTTCTGTGCGGGTTCGGCTTGTTCCAGCTGGCTGAGCAACTGGGCAAAGCGATCCGGCACATCGTCGGAGACCAGCTCGTCATAATATTGTTTGAGTTTGCGTCCGATTTCGGAGTTGGGCCCGAGCGGGTCGCCGACACCGTTCCGGCGCCTGCCCTCGGCGCCAGCCAAAATATCTTTCGTCATATCCTTCATTTCGCCCTTATATTCCCAGCACTAGGCCGCCCATACTCAAACTCAACACAAGCGGCACCCTCGTCTGGTTGCCCATCCCGACCCCAAACGCCGTTCCCGGCTTTTCGTTCCATACCGGCCGGAACTTTTTGAGAAAGCCCGCGTTGTACTGGTGGGGCTTGCAGCTTGGCCTGCATTTCGGGCAATCGCGTCATACTGAGGGAGACGTCTTATCATGAGTTTATCCGCCACCATCGCACCGCACCTGCCGTTCCTGCGCCGCTTCTCGCGCGCCGTCTCGGGATCGCAAGAGAGCGGCGACGCGCTGGTCGCTGCGATGCTTGAGGCCATCATCGCCGATGTCGACATCTTCCCCGAAGCATCGAGCGACCGTATCGCTCTTTACAAGGTCTTCGCAAAACTCTTCACGTCCGTCGCCATCCGCGTGCCGCAGGAGCAGGCCCAATCGGCGTGGGAACAGCGCGCCGCCGCCAATCTCAACGCCATCGCGCCCCTTCCGCGCCAGGCCTTCCTGCTGGTTGCCGTTGAGGGTTTCAGCGAGGACGAGGCAGCCGAGATCCTTGACGTCGGCGACCAGCAATTCTCCGAGTTGCTTGCCCAGGCAAGCAACGAGATTTCCCGCCAGGTGGCGACCGATGTGCTCATCATCGAGGACGAACCGCTGATCGCCATGGACATAGAGGAGATGGTCGAGAGCCTCGGTCATCGTGTCGTTGGAACCGCGCGCACGCACGCCGAAGCGGTGACGATGTTCGGCAAGACGCGGCCGAAAATGGTGCTGGCCGACATCCAGCTCGCCGACGGCAGTTCGGGCATCGAGGCGGTCAACGAGATCCTGTCGTCAACCTCTGTGCCGGTGATCTTCATCACTGCCTTTCCCGAACGCCTCCTGACCGGCGAGCGCCCCGAACCGGCCTTCCTGGTGACCAAGCCGTTCAATCCCGACATGGTCAAGGCACTGATCAGCCAGGCGCTGTTCTTCGACCGTCAGGCGAAGGCCGCCGCATAGGTCGCTTCCAGCCGGGAAGCCAACCCAAAGGCCGCCCGATGCGATGCGTCGGGCGGCCTTTTTGGCAAACCGGACCCATCCGTCGCGAATTTCGCGGCGCTTTGCCTCGAGCGGTTCACCGGTTTCACGGAAACGGCGAGCTGCTCTAAGTTGTTGTTTTGGCGCAATTCCCAAGGGAAAGCGCTCACATTTTTCCTGGAATTGCTCTAACGGTTTGCAAGCATCGCCTTTTTCGGCAAAGGGTGGAACAAACCGCACCCACCCACGTTTTCCATGCAGCATTCGGAAGGAGATGAACCATGCTTTACTGGGCGCTCGTATTTCTCGTTGTGGCGATTATCGCCGGCGCGCTTGGTTTCGGCGGCATCGCCGGTACATCCGCCGGCATAGCGCAGATATTGTTCTTCATCTTTCTCGCCTTCTTGGTCATTTCGCTCCTGGCCGGCCTGTTCAGACGGGCGTGAGGCGAACGCTTCTCCGAGCGAACACTGGAAGCCGCACCCCTCAAACGGTTTCCAGCCACCGCCGGGCGGTATCCTTCAAAGGAGACCGTCCGGCGGACCGTTTTTAGGGGGATGGTTTCTCGGAAACTTCATTTGGGAACCCATTTCATAGTGAGCCGTTCAGCGTGAGTTGAGTGGACAGATCGGCCGATGCGTTCCAGGAGTGAAGATAAGACGGAAGGCGCACGGAGCGACGAAGTCATCGCCATGCATCCGGCCGAAAGTGGCATGCAGCTTGGCCGGGCGCTTCTCCACGCGCTACACAATGCCGGCATTTCCGTCCTCTATCAGGACCGCGACATGAAAACCGTCTGGGCCCGCAATATGCGCGCGCCCTGGATTTCGGACAGCTCCGACGGCAATGGCATCCTGCCGATAGCGCAGGCCGACCGCATCAGCACCGCCAAGCGCGACGTGGTCGCCACCGGCAACCCGGAGCGCCTTGAGATCAGTGTCCCGGTCGAAAACGGCGTACGCTGGTTTCAGGTTTGGGTCGATGCCGACCGGGGCGACGTCGGCGACGTGCAAGGTGTCGTCACCACCATGGTCGAGACGACCGAGCAGAAGCGGCGTGAACAGACGCTGACGACGCTGCTGCGCGAGGTCAGCCATCGCTCGAAGAACCTGCTGGCGATCATCCAGAGCATCGCGACGCAGACCGGTCGCTATTCCGACGGCATCGGCGACTTCCTCACGCGCTTTCGCGGCCGGCTGCAGTCGCTCTCCTCCTCCCAGGATCTGGTGACATCCTCCAACTGGCGAGGCGCGGCCCTTCATGAACTGGTGACGAGCCAGGTCGGGCGCTATGGGACGAACACATCGCACAGCCTTCGCCTCCGGGGTGCCAACCCCTATCTCAATCCCAATGCCGCGCTGCATATCGGCCTGGCGATGCATGAGCTTGCCGTAAACTCGGTCAGCTACGGCGCTCTCTCCCGGCCGGATGGATTCGTCGAAGTGACCGCCAATCTCGACATCATCACCCCTGGCGAGGTTACACTCTCGCTGACATGGGCCGAAGCCATCGGAACCAATGGCGGCCGGGGGAGTCAAAAGCGATTCGGCAGCATCGCGCTGGAGCGGGTGGTGCCGGCATCCCTGAGCGGAACCGCAAGGCTCGACATCGCGGACGGCCGCCTTGAATACCGTCTTGTCGTCCCACACAGCAATTTCGAGACGCACTGAACGGCCGGCGCAATCAACGATCCTTAACCGACTGTTCACCATAAGGGCGGATGCTGTTTTACCCAGATGCCGCTGCAATCCGCTGGGTTGCGGCACGGTATGGGAGGAATGCTTGACGGTCACCGACATGAACAGACTGGAACAGGCTGCCCGTGTTTCGATGGGCGAATTCCAGGATCCCGAAGCGTCCGCGGAGCCGCTTACGCCGCATCACACATTGCTGTGGGGCATCGTCCTGGCGGCAGCCTCGACAATTCTCCTCATCGCTATGTTCCAGCTGACCTGACCGAATCCCCTGCTGGCAACAGTGCGCGCTGTTAACCGTTTGCAGCGCCGGGCACTATTCGCATGTCACGCCGCCCGCTCAGGAACTTTTGGCCGATATGGGCCGTTGTTGTGGCGAGAGGACATGTCGCCATGGAACACATCGCTGCATTGTTGCTTGTCATCGGCTGCAGCAACTCGATGACCGATTGTCGTGAGCTTCAGGTGCCGGTGAGCATTTTCGAAACCGCCGACGAATGCACTGCCGAACGACCGTTTGCCATGGGCGACGTGCAGGGGCAGGCGCAGCACATCGTCGCCAGATGTCTCGCTGTCGATCCAGCACTTGAGGATGACTACGACCAGGTCGTCTGGAAGGTGCGTCCCGACGGGAGCCTCGACGCCTCTCTTGCTATTTCCAGCCTTGTCATGGCATCGAATGCGGTGCGCCCAGAAAAAGACTATCTTAGCCAAGAATAAATTCGCGCGGCAAAGGCCGTCATTTCATGCTAAATGACTGCTGGAGCTTACCAAAGTGTGGACACAAGTGAGGAGTGACTCAATGCGGAAGATGATTATTGCCATGGTTGCGGTGGCCGCTCTCAGCGGCTGCACCACCACCGAGCAGGACGTGGTTGGCGGCGGCTTGATTGGCGCCGGCGTCGGCGGTCTGGTCGGTGGCGGCAAGGGCGCGCTGATCGGTGCGGCTGTCGGTGCCGGTTCCGGCCTGCTGGTGCGCAACCTGCGCAACGGCTATTGCCAGTATCGCGATCATCGCGGCCGGATTTACACGGCGCGCTGCAACTGATTCGGCGACAGTCGAAACTTCGATCCGGAGGCCGGTCCGCCGGCCTCCGGATTTTCCACGTATGGGCGTGCCGTTTGCCATCGCCCTGAATATTCGTCTCAGCCTGTCAGCGGAATTTTGATTTCCACCTTCAGACCGTCGGCCTGAAAATCGCGCCTGATCGTGCCGCGCAATTCGCGCGTGACGTTGAGGTCGATCAGCTTGGTGCCGAATCCGGTCTCGGCCGGCGCCTCGACTTTTTTCTTCCCGGCCTCCCGCCAGTTCAGCACCAGTGTCCGCTCCCGCCCGCGCCCTTCCACCGACCACTCGACCTTGAGCGCCCAGTCGCTCCTGAGCGAATTGGCGGAATTGCCGGCTTCGCCATATTTCAGCGCATTGGTCGCCAGCTCATGGAAGGTCAGGCCAAGCGCCTGCGTCGTGGTCTCGTCGAGCAGCACCTCCGGTCCCGACAACAACCCCTCGGGCAGGTCCTTGCCGAACACCTGGCCAAGCTCGATGCGCAGGAGGTCTGCGAGATCGGCCTTCTGCCAGCGCGAGCGCGTCAGCATGTCCTGGGAGGCTGCCATCGCCTGCAGCCTGGCCGAAAAAGACGCCGAAAACTCGTTGACGTCGGTCGCCCGCGACGCCGTCTGCCGCGCGATCGCCAGCACCCGGGTGATCGAATTCTTGATGCGATGCTTCATCTCCTGCAGCATCAGATCCTTTTCGAGCAGGCTCTTTTCGGTCGTCTCGTGCAGGCGCGAGGCCGCCTCATAGGCGCGCTCCTGAAAGCGCGCCACCAGCGCGATGGCGCCCGCCGCGAGCAGGCCGAACAGCCCCAGCATCATCGGGATGGCGCGCGACGAAGGCTGCGAGAAGGCGCTGGTCGGCCGGAACAGTACAGTCCACGGGCGGCCGGCTACCGTGATCTTGCGGGTGACCAGCAGCCGGTCGCCAAAGGCGGAGGCCGGCGGCGTCTCCGACCGGAACAAGAGATTGTCGCCGTTCACCGCGCCGTCATAGATCTCGGTGTTGACCGGCAGCAGCGGCGCGCGGCTGAGCGCGATCTGGAACAGGTCGCTGGCCCGGAAAGCCGCATAGAGAAAGCCCGCGGTCGAGGATCGCGATGCGTTGATGACCTCCGGCGCGGTTTCGACGTTGAGCCGCACGAAAACCAGGAAGCCGGGGAAGGTCTGTTTCGCGCCTGTGCCCTGGCCCAGTTGCACCAGCCCGCTCGCGTGCTGGCGGTCGTCGGCCATCGCCTTTTCGATCGCCGCGCGCCGCACCGCTTCGCTGAACATGTCGTAGCCGATGCCGCTCTGGTTGGACGGATCCAGCGGCTCGAAGAGCATGATGGGCGCGCGCCAGGGCTGCGTCGTGTCCGGATAGACCGGATGGCTGGCGCCAAAATCGTGCAGGATGTCGCGTTCGACCGCCGCCTCGTCACCTGTCTTGACCAGCCTGAGGAATCCGATGCCACGCAGGCCGGCGAAATTGTTGTCGATGTCCAGCGCGTTGAAAAACGCCTTGAACTCGCTCTGAGAAATATCCCCATTGCGGGCGTCGAACAGGGCCTGTGTCGACCGCAGCAGCGACAAATGCAGGTCGATACGGCTCTCGATCCGGTTGAGGGCGTCGTCGGCCGCCGCCTCGAACTTGATGCGGGAGGCTTCCTGTGTCGCGAAATAGGCGAACCCCGCCATGGTCATGCTGATCAGCGCTACGGCGATGAACGCAACGATTGGAAAGAGTTTCTTCAACGGATGATGCGGTCCATGAGCAATACCGGACCTTTATGGGCAAGTCATCAGGCCAACACAATGGCAAGGCCAAGCCATCGCGATCACTGGCATATCGTGTGAGCGGCAACCGGCCATGCCGATCAGCCCATTTCGGGCCGTCGGCAGGCCTCAGGCGGCGATCTTCAGCGCACCCGGCCCGGGGATGGCGCCCGGAGGACATTTGCCCAGGATGATCATGCCCAGCACCTCGTCCTGGGTGACATCGGTGGTACGCGCGGTGCCGACGACCTGGCCGTTCTTCATCACGCAGACCCGGTCGGCCAGCTCGAAGACATCGTGGATGTCGTGGCTGATCAGGAAGATGCCGATACCATCGGATTTGAGCTGCCTGACCAGTTCGCCGACCTGCGCCGTCTCCTGCGGACCAAGGGCTGCCGTCGGCTCGTCCATGATCAGGATGCGGGCGTTGAACAAGATCGCGCGCGCGATTGCCACCGACTGGCGCTGGCCGCCCGACAGCTTGATCACCGGCTCCTTGAAGCGCTGGAAGCGCGGATTGAGCCGGCCCATCACCTTGCGCGCCTCGGCCTCCATGGCAACGTCGTCGAGCGTGCCCCAGCCGGTCATCAGCTCGCGGCCGAGGAACAGATTGGCGGCGGCGTCGACATTGTCGGCCAAGGCGAGCGTCTGGTAGATGGTCTCGATGCCGTATTTCTTGGCGTCTCGCGGGTTGGAGATCGAAGCCTCCTCGCCATTGACGAAGATCTGGCCGGCATCGCGCTTGTAAGCGCCCGACAGGATCTTGATCAGCGTCGATTTGCCGGCACCGTTATGGCCGAGCAGCGCCACGACCTCGCCGGGGAAAAGATCGATCGAAGCATCGTCGACGGCGCGGATGCCGCCAAAGGCGATCGAGATGTTGCGCATGTCGATCAGCGGCGTGCCAGCGGGGGCAGTTGTGGGAGCGATTTTGTCGGCCATGATCGTTTCTCCCCTAAACCCGCTTGCGATAGACGGTGTCGAGCCACACCGCGATGACCAGCACGGCGCCGACGACGATGCTCTGCAGCGGTGAGTCGATGCCGAGCAGCACCATGCCCGACTGCAATGACTGCATCAGAAGCGCGCCCAGCATGGCGCCCATCACCGTGCCGGAGCCGCCGGCGAGCGAGGTGCCGCCGATGACGGCGGCGGCAATGACCAGAAGCTCGTCCAGCGTGCCCAGCGCATTGGTCGACGCGTTGAGCCGGGCCGACGAGATCGCCGCGCTGACCGCGGCCAGCACGCCCATGATCATGAACACCTTCATGGTCACCCAGCGGGTGTTGATGCCGGCAAGTTCGGCCGCCTCCGGATTGCCGCCAATGGCGAAAACATAACGGCCGAAACGCGTGCGCTTGGTGATGAAGGTCATGATGATGCCCACGGCCACCGCCATCAGCACCGGTATGGCAATGCCATGCGCGATGTACAGCCCGCCTTCGGGAACGGTAATGCCGTTCTGCTGGGCGTACTGGCGCACGATGCCGATCGGCCATGGATAGGAATTGGCGATCCAGACGGCGCCAAGGATAGCGGCGCAGGCAACCACGCCAAGCAAGGTCTCGGCCCAAACGGGGCGCAGCGGAAAGTGGAACCGCTTGCGCTGCGACCTGCCGTTGAGCAGCATGAAGGCGACCGCCACACAGGCGACGACACCGACGATCCAGCTGGCGGTGGCGCCGATCGAGCCGCGTGGTCCGCCGCCCATCAGCTGGAAGGTCGTGTCGAGCGGCGCGACCGTGCGCCCGCTGGTGATCAGCCATGCCATGCCGCGCCAGACCAGCAGGCCGCCCAGCGTCACGATGAAGGCCGGGACCTCCATATAGGCGATGATGAAGCCCTGGAACGCGCCGATCAGGAGACCAAGCGCCACGCCGGCCGCCAGCGCGATGATCCAGAGCCAGGGGTTTCCAAGCTGGAAACCGACGACGCGGATCAGGAATTCGGCCTGCGCCACGCCCATGATCATGCCGATCACGCCTTCGACGGATCCGACCGAGAGGTCGATGTTGCGCATGACGATAACCAGCACCATGCCTGTCGCCATGATCGCGACCGACGAGGTCTGCACCGACAGGTTCCACAGATTGCGCGGCGTCAGGAAAAGCCCGCCCGACAATATGTGGATGCCGACCCAGATGACCAGCAGCGCGCCGATCATGCCGAGCATGCGCGTATCGAGCTCGGTAGCCTTGAGGAACCGTCCGACGGCGCTGAGTTCGGATGCACGCGCCCTGTCCGCTGCCGTGCTGCCGACCGGTTGATTAGAGGTCGTGTCGGTCATGCTGTCCTCCCACCGGTTTACCGTCTGGCGCGGGTACCGAACATGGATGCTATTTGCTTTCCGCGGTCATTTGAAGCGGGAAGCCCCTTGAGAAACGCCGCGGCTTTTGGGCCGCGGCGTCGATATCGAACGGTATTGCGCCGTTTAGTTGCAGGCGGCGACGCTGCCGGCGGCAACGCCCGCGCAGACTTCGTCCTTCTTGATCCAGCCGGCATCGATGACGACGTTGAGATTGTCCTTGGTGATGGCGACCGGGGTCAGGAACAGCGACTTGACGGTGTTGCCGCCAGGCGTCGTGAAGTCCTTCACACCGGCGATATCGGTCATCTTCTTGCCGTCGGCCAGCTGCGAGGCGATCTCGGCGGCGTTCTTGCCGAGTTCGCGCGCGTCCTTCCACACCGACACGGTCTGGGTGCCGAGCGCGATACGGTTCAGCGCGGCATGGTCGCCGTCCTGCCCCGAGACCGGCACGGTGCCGGCAAGCCCCTGCGCCGTCAGCGCCGCGACGACGCCGCCGGCGGTGCCGTCATTGGCCGCGACGACCGCGTCGACCTTGTTGTCGTTGGCGGTCAGGAACTGCTCCATGTTCTTCTGGGCGTTGGCAGGCAGCCAGCCGTCGGTATAGGCCTCGCCGACATTCTTGATCTTGCCGCTGTCGATGGCGGCCTTGAGCACTTCCATCGAGCCTGCGAACAGGAAGTCGGCATTCGGATCGGCGCCCGACCCCTTGATGAAGACATAGTTGCCTTCCGGCTTGGCCTTGAACACCGCGCTGGCCTGCAAACGACCGACTTCCTTGTTGTCGAAGGTCAGGTAGAAGACGTCCTTGTTCTCGATCAGGCGGTCATAGCCGACGACCGGAATGCCTTCGTCCAGCGCCTTCTGCACGGCCGGGCCGATGGCCGAGGCATCCTGGGCCAGGATGATCAGCGAATTGGCGCCCTGCGAGATCAGGCTCTCGACATCGGTAAGCTGCTTGCCGGGATTGGACTGCGCGTCGGCGGAAATGTACTTGTCGCCGGCGGCCTCGATCGCCTTCTTCATGGCGGCCTCGTCGGTCTTCCAGCGCTCTTCCTGGAAGTTGGACCACGAAACGCCGATGACCTTGTCTTTCGCCTGCGCGACCGACGCAAGCGTCAGCGACATGGCGACACCCGCCAGGATGGCGGCCGTGAATCTCTTCATGATATTCCTCCCTGCGCCGCGTATGGCGCGACCAAACTGGCCCTAAGGCCGGCACAGAGGCCCTATTTTTTCGAGCCCCGAAAAAACACTGATCCAACACCGGAACGCTGTCAACAACGATTCTGATGGATTTTGATGTCCCTCTGAATTTTTTTCGAGCTTCGCAATAAATAAATGACAGCACCGGCCGCTTCTGCCAGTATTTGACCGTGTCGCCGGCAGCGTTCGAGGGAGGCCGGAAGAACCGCGGCGACCGGGAGGATGTGAAAAAACATGTCGGTCGGAATCCGCCACGACGATCTGCGCCGGCGCAACCGCGCGATGGTGATCGCGGCCGTGCGCCAGGCTGGCCGGCCCTCACGCACCGAGATCGCCGCGACCACCGGCCTCAGCCATTCGACCATATCGGCGATTTCCTCAGACCTGATCGGCGAAGGCATCCTGGCCGAGGGCAAGCCGAGCGAGGCCGGCGCGCTGAAACGCGGCAGGCCGCAGGTCGGCCTCGGCCTCACTCCGGAGGCCGCGGCTGTGATGACCGTGGTGCTGTCGCTGAATTTCCTGTCGGTCGCAGTCATCGACTATGCCGGCCAGGTGATATCGGAAGAACAGCGCCGGCTGGACACGCTGACCATGTCGCGCGAGGCGCTGATCGGCGAATGCGTGGCCATCGTAAGGCGGCGCCTCGAGGATCCCGACATTGACGTGCGCAGCGTCGCCCGCATCGCGCTGGCGATCCAGGGCATCACCGATACCGAGGCCCGGGCGATGCTGTGGTCGCCGATCACGCCGCAGACCGACATCGCCTTCGCCGACATACTCGAAGCCGAGTTCGGCATCCCCGCCACCATGGAAAACGACTGCAACATGATGGCGGTGGCGCTGCGCAGGCGCGACCCCGAGCGCTACCGCGACGACTTCATCGCCATCCTGCTTTCGCACGGCATCGGCATGGGGCTGGTGCTGAAGGGCGAGCTGTTCACCGGCACCCATTCCTCGGGCGGCGAGTTCGGCCACATGATCCATCGGCCCGGCGGCGCGCTCTGCCGCTGCGGGCGGCGCGGCTGTGTCGAGGCCTATGCAGGCAATTACGCCATCTGGCGCAATGCCAGGCAGCTCGGCGAGGACACCGAGCCGGTGGCCGATGTCAGCGACGCGCAGATGCGGGCGCTGGCCGCGACGGCACGGGAACGGGACGGACCCGAGCGCGAAGCCTATCGCAAGGCCGGCGAGGCGCTGGGTTACGGCCTCGGCAGCCTGTTCGCGCTGATCGATCCGGCGCCCGTTGCCATGGTCGGCGTCAGCGCCGCCGCCTTCGATCTCATCGAGCCGGCATTGCGCGAGGCGATCGCCCAGACCGCCGGTGGCCAGCACTCGGAATCGATCTCGTTCGACACCGAACCGAACGAACTGCCGCTGATTCGCGAAGGTTGCGCCATGCGCGCGCTGACCTTCGTCGACCAGGAGATTTTCGCGCCGGGCGTGCAGGCAAGAACGGGTGCCGGAAAGAACGTTGCCTGACGGTCAGGGCGAAACTCGATCATTCTGAACGACCGCGTTCGGCCCGTTGCGACATCAATTGGCAATGTGTCTGCCTGTATGATCTGCTGATGTCCCGTTCGTTGGTGATCAACTTCAACATAGATCAGGCCGAGTTTTACGGCCTCGTCCATCGTGTTCGCAACTTCGGCGAGGACGTCTACCGCTTCCTGCGAACCAACGGCTGGGGCGAAATTATTATCGGCGAGGTCGACGCGGCCACTACGCAGCTGATCATTCGAGACATCAAACATTCAAAGCTCCAGCGCGTTGCTGTATGGGTCGAAGAGGAGATGAGGCGGCAACATCTGTTGGGAGAAGTCGAAGTCCGCTGATCACCCTCTTCACGGCATTGGCGACGACCTGCTGATTGGAGTTTCGATCTTGGAGCCTCATCCCGATTTTATCGGGATGAGGCAAGCTCTAGTCTTCCCGGATCGCGTAGCCCGCCCCACGAATGGTACGGATGACATCCGGCATGCGACCATTGTTGACCGCCTTGCGCAGCCGGCCGACATGCACGTCCACGGTACGCTCGTCGATGTAGATCGTCTCGCCCCAGACATTGTCGAGCAGCTGGCTGCGCGAGAACACGCGGCCGGGATGGCGCATCATGAATTCGAGTAGGCGGAATTCGGTCGGCCCGAGCCGGATCTCGCTCTTCTTGCGGTAGACCCGGTGCGATTCACGGTCGAGCACGATATCGCCGACCTTGAGCACGCTGGACAGCACTTCCGGCTTGGCGCGGCGCAGCAGCGCCTTGATGCGGGCCATGAATTCCGGCGTCGAGAACGGCTTGACCAGATAGTCGTCGGCGCCGGTGGAAAGCCCGCGTACACGGTCGCTTTCCTCGCCCCGCGCGGTCAGCATGATGATCGGCAGCCGCTCGGTCTCTGGCCGCATTCGCAGTCGCCGGCAGAGCTCGATGCCGGATACCGCCGGCACCATCCAGTCGAGCACGAGCAGGTCGGGCACGTTCTCCTGCAGGCGGATTTCGGCTTCGTCGCCGCGTGTCACCACCTCGACCTGGTAACCCTCCGATTCCAGATTGTAGCGGAGGAGCACGCCGAGCGGCTCCTCATCCTCCACCACCATGATGCGTGGTGCGATCATCGATTGGGTACCCCTGCGCTCAGGCCGCCGGCGCCGACATCGCCGTCTCGTCCTGTTTTGGACGGTTGGCGGGCAGCTGCGTGCCGGTCAGGACATAGTACGCATTCTCGGCGATGTTGGTCACGTGGTCGCCGATGCGTTCGAGATTCTTGGCGCAGAACAACAGATGCGTGCAAGCCGTGATGTTGCGCGGATCTTCCATCATATAGGTCAGCAGTTCGCGGAAGACGGAGGTGTATTTGACGTCGATGCGCTCATCGTCGGCGCGCAGCTTCGCCAGTGCCGCGGCATCGCGCGCCGCATACTCCTCGATGACGCCCTGCACCTGGATCAGCACCAGCTGCGCCATGGCGTCGATGGAATGCGAGAGGTCGCGCGGCGTGGCGCTGAGGCCGACAGTGCCGACGCGCTTGGCGATGTTCTTGGCAAGGTCGCCAATGCGTTCGAGGTCGCCGGCCATGCGGATCGAGCCGACGACATGGCGCAGATCATCGGCCATCGGCTGGCGCTTGGCAATCAGCGTGATGGCGCGGTCGTCGAGTTCGCGCTGGCGCGCATCCATGATGGCGTCGTCGGAGACGACGCGCTGGGCGAGCGCATTGTCGGAGTTCAGCAGCGCCTTGGTGGCGCCGCCGACCATCGAGCCGGCGAGATCGCCCATGTCGCTGATCAGCCTGCTGATCTGTCCGAGATCCTCGTCGAAGGCTGCGACTGTGTGTTCGGCCATGATCCTGGTCCTCGTATGCGTGCGATCAGCCGAAGCGGCCGGTTATGTAGTCTTGCGTGCGCTTCTCGCGGGGCGACGTGAAGATCTTCTCGGTGCGGTCGAATTCGACCAGTTCGCCCAGATACATGAAGGCGGTCTGCTTCGAGACGCGCGCCGCCTGCTGCATGTTGTGGGTGACGATGACGATCGTGTAGTCGGCCTGCAGTTCGTCGATCAGCTCCTCGATCTTGGCGGTCGACAGCGGGTCGAGCGCCGAGGCAGGCTCGTCGAGCAGGATGACTTCTGGCTTCACCGCCACGGTGCGGGCGATGCACAGCCGCTGCTGCTGGCCGCCCGACAGGCTGAGGCCGCTGGCATTGAGCTTGTCCTTGACCTCGGTCCACAGTGCCGCGCGCTTGAGCGCCTGCTCGACGCGGCCGTCCATCTCGGCCTTGCTGATCTTCTCGTAGAGCCTGACGCCGAAAGCGATGTTCTCGTAGATCGACATCGGGAACGGCGTCGGCTTCTGGAACACCATGCCGATCTTGGTGCGCAGCAGGTTGAGGTCCTGCGAGCGGTCGAGAACGTTCTGGCCGTCGAGCAGCACCTGGCCCTCGGCGGTCTGCTTGGGGTAAAGCTCGTAGATGCGGTTGAAGACGCGCAGCAGCGTCGACTTTCCGCAACCCGACGGGCCGATGAAGGCGGTGACGCTGCGCTCGGGCAGCGACAGCGTGATGTCCTTCAGCGCCTTCGACTGGCCGTAGTAGAAATTGAGGTTCTTGACCTCGATCTTGGCCTTGGTCACCGCCTCGGCGGCGACCGTCATGTCTGGAGACAACATCTGGCTCATTTGTCCTCTCTGCGTCCGGTCAGGCTGCGCGCAAAGATGCTGAGCGCGAGAACCGTCAATGTGATTATGAGTGCACCGGTCCAGGCCAGCTGCTGCCATTCCTCATAGGGGCTGAGAGCGAACTGGAAGATGGTGACAGGCAGGCTGGCCATCGGCGCGTTGAGATTGCTCGACCAGAACTGGTTGTTCAGCGCCGTGAAAAGAAGCGGTGCGGTTTCGCCGGAGATGCGGGCGATGGCCAGCAATATGCCGGTGACGATGCCCGAAAGCGCGGCACGATAGGCAACCGAGCGGATGACCACCCAGCGCGGCGCGCCGATCGCGGTGCCGGCTTCGCGCAAGGCGTTGGGCACCAGGTTGAGCATGTCCTCGGTGGTGCGCACGACGACGGGGATGACCAGGATGGCGAGTGCCACGGCACCGGCGATCGCCGAGAAATGCCCCATCGGCCGCACCATCAGCTCATAGACGAACAGGCCGATGATGATCGACGGCGCCGACAGAAGGATGTCGTTGATGAAGCGCACCACCGTGGTGAGCTTCGAGAAGCGACCATATTCGGCCATATAGGTGCCGGCCAGCACGCCGATCGGCGTGCCGACGATGATGCCGATGATGGTCATCACGATGCTGCCGTAGATGGCGTTGAGCAGGCCGCCGGCGTCGCCGGGCGGCGGCGTCATTTCCGTGAAGACCGAGAGGGAGACGCCGGCCAGGCCCTTGTAGAGCAAGGCGCCAAGGATCAGCGCCAGCCAGGCAAGGCCGATGCCGGCGGCGATGACGCACAGCGCCATCATCACGCCATTCTTGCGCTTGCGGCTCTGGTGAAGCGATGCGGCTGTCGACATCGGTCAGGCTCCCGTGCGGGCGTCGATGCGCATCAGCATGTAGCGGGCGATGGCAAGGATCAGGAAGGTGATAACGAACAGGATGAGGCCGAGCGCGACCAGCGAGGAAGTGTAGAGGTCGCCGACCGCTTCGGTGAATTCGTTGGCGATGGTCGCCGAGATGGTCGTTGCCGGCGCAAACAGCGACGTCGAGATGCGGTGCGCGTTGCCGATGACGAAGGTCACCGCCATCGTTTCACCGAGGGCGCGGCCGAGGGCGAGCATGACGCCGCCCATGATGCCGATGCGGGTGTAGGGAATGACGACCCGGCGCGTGACCTCCCAGGTCGTGCAGCCGATGCCATAGGCCGATTCCTTCAGCACCGACGGCACCGTATCGAAGACGTCCTTGGTGATCGAGGTGATGAAAGGCAGAATCATGATGGCCAGGATCATCGCCGAGGTCAGCAGGCCGATGCCGTAAGGAGGGCCTGCGAACAGGCTGTTGAGGCCCGGAATGCCGTGGAACACGCTGATGATGAAGGGCTGCACCGTCGTCTGCAGAAACGGCGCCAGCACGAACAGGCCCCAGATGCCGTAGATGATCGAAGGGATGCCCGCCAGCAGTTCAACCGCCATGCCGATCGGACGCCGCAGCGGGCGTGGGCAAAGCTCGGTGAGGAAGATGGCAATGCCGATGCCGAGCGGCACGGCGATCAGGATGGCGATGGCCGAGGTGATGATGGTGCCGTAGATCGGTGCCAGGGCGCCGAACTTCTCCGTCACCGGGTTCCAGCTTTCGCTGGTCAGGAAGGAAAAGCCGAAGGTCGACAGGGCTTGCCAGGAACCGGCAAACAGCGAGATCGCAACGCCGCCGAGCAGGACCAGCACCAATATCGCGGCGGCGCGGGTTGTCGCGTGGAAGATTGCGTCGGTCAGTGCGAACCGTCGAACGGTGGCATCGCGCGAACTTCTAACGGCTGGCAAGGCTTCCTGGACAGCGCTCATGTCAAGCTCGGCTCTTTCGGTTGAAGGAAAAGGAGCGCCGCGGGCGCGGCGCTCCTTTGAAGGATGTTACTCGCCAACGTAGACGGGCTTGCCGCCGGCCTGGATGTCGGCCTTCCACGAAGCCTTGACCAGGTCGACGACGCTGTCGGGGATCGAGACGTAGTCGAGCGCCTTGGCGGTTTCCTTGCCGTCCTTGTAGGCCCATGCAAAGAACTTCAGGGCTTCGCCGGTGGCAGCGGCATCATCCGGAGCCTTGTGGATCAGGACCCAGGTCGAGGCAGCGATCGGCCAGGTGGTGTCGCCGGGCTCGTTGGTGATGATGACGTTGAAGTTCTTGGCGCCCTTGAAGTCGGCATTCGAAGCGGCAGCGCCGAAGGATTCGAGCGACGGCTCGACGACCTTGCCGGCTGCGTTCAGCATCTTGGAGTAGGACAGGTTGTTCTGCTTGGCATAGGCGTATTCGACGTAGCCGATGCCGCCGTCCGTCTGCTTGACGGTGTTGGCAACGCCTTCGCTGCCCTTGGCGCCGACGCCCGTCGGCCATTCGACGGCGGAGTCCGAACCGACCTTGTCCTTCCAGTCGGGCGAGAGCTTCACCAGATAGTTGGTGAAGTTGAAGGTGGTGCCCGAGCCGTCCGAACGATGCACGACGGCGATCGCGGTCGACGGCAGGGTGAGACCGGGGTTCAGCGCCTTGATCGCGGCATCGTCCCAGGTGGTGATGGCGCCGAGATAGATCTGGGCGAGCGTCTTGCCGTCGAGGACGAGTTCGCCCGGCTTGACGCCGGTCAGGTTGATGATCGGCACGATGCCGCCCATCACCATCGGGAACTGCACGAGGCCGTTCTTTTCCAGATCGGCGTCGGACATCGGCTTGTCGGTGGCGCCGAAGGTCACGGTCTTGGCGATGACCTGCTTGATGCCGCCGCCCGAACCGATCGACTGATAGTTGAGGCCGATGCCGGTGTCCTTCTTGTAGGTGTCGGCCCACTTGGCGAACACCGGATAGATGAAGGTCGAGCCAGCGCCGGAAAGATCAGCTGCGATGGCTGCGGAAAGGGTGAAGGTAGACGCTGTAGCCATTGCGATCGCAACGGCCGCCGAGCGGATGAAATGTCTCATGTGGCCTGCTCCTGTTCGGAAGATGGTCTCTCGGCGCCATTCCAAACCAGCGCCCGCTGAGGCCAATAGCCTTGGATTATTACAGTCGCATGACAGTTTCGTGTCAGCCCGGTAACGCGTCGCCGGCTGTGCAAAAGGCGGTCGCGTCGGATGGCCGTGGCCTGATCCGGGTTTGCGCCCGGAATCAGGGACTTGAGCCATCCACCGGCCGGAGCCGCCGCCGGATTCGACGGGGCTTTCTCGGATGAAGAAAATCCGGACGGGAGCGCGTTGCTCAAGGCCAGAGCGTGTCATGGCCGGGCCATCGCCAAAAACAGGTCCGTTGGGGTAGGTTGACGCTGTTTGTTGCCGGCGGTCGCTGCTCCCGCCCGTAACTGCAAGGGCGGAATTCGATTTTGCCATTGTCCCGGCTCGGCGCCGGCTTTGGTATGGTGCGATCGCACCATAGGCATTGCACGCAGGGGTAGCAGCATCATCCGCGATTGATTCGGATCCTTGGAACCGGGCGACGCCGGGCTATCCCGCGTTGCGCTGGACCTGGCGGCCGGCGCCGAGCCAGCGCTCGACTTTGTCCAGCAGGGCCCTGGGGCTGATCGGCTTGGGCAGATAGTCGTCCATGCCCGCCTCCAGGCAGCGTTCGCGATCGCCCTTGAGCGCATGCGCGGTCACGCCGATGATCGGCACATGCGTGCCGGTTTCCTGCTCCAGCCGGCGGATCGCGGCGGTCGCTTCGAGCCCGCTCATCTCCGGCATCGAGACATCCATCAGGATCATGCATGGATTGAGCTTGCCGAAAGCCTCGAGCGCCTTGCGGCCATTGCCGACGATCTCGAAACCATGGCCGGTCTCGCCAAGGATCTGGGTGAAGACCATCTGGTTCACCTCATTGTCCTCGGCCACCAGTATATCCAGCCTGTGTCCATCACCGCCAGTGACGGGCAGCCGAGGCCGAACCGGCGGCGGCTGCAATTGCGCGCGTTGTTCGGACAGCGCCAGCGGCGGCGGCTGGGGAGCATTGGGCCTTTCGGCTGCGAGCGGCTGGACGGCCTGGCTGTCCGTGGCGTGGCGATGACGCTGGATAGTCGCCACCAGCGTCTCCAGAAGCACCGAGGAGCGCGCCGGCTTGATCAGCTGGGCGTCGATGCCGAGATCGCGGTAGCTGGTGTTGGCAAGCGACTGGTCGACCGAGGTCAGCATGATGATGGGCGTGTCGGCTAGGCCTTCGGTGCTGCGCACGACACGCGCCATTTCGGCGCCGCTCATCTCGGGCATCTGGTAGTCGAGCACGACGCAATCCACACGCACGCCATAGGCGGCGGCCGCGATCAGCACCTTGAGGCCCTCCGCGCCGCTTTCGGCCGCGCAGGAATCGAACGTCCACGAGGTCATCTGCTCGGTCAGGATGGCCCGGTTGACGGCATTGTCGTCGACGATCAGCACGCGTGCGCCCGTCACATCCACCGGCATGATGCGCTGCCCGCTCTGTCCGGCCCTGGGCAGCGTCACGGTGAACCAGAAGGTCGAGCCCTTTCCCTCGGCGCTCTCGACGCCGATGGTGCCGCCCATCAGTTCGACCAGCCGTGAGGTGATGGCAAGGCCAAGCCCGGTGCCCTCGTGCCGCCGTGTCGAGGAGGTGTCGACCTGGCTGAATTTTTCGAACACCAGCTTCAGTTTTTCCTCGGGGATGCCGATCCCGGTGTCGGTGACCGAGATCGTCAGCCTGGTTCCGGTCGGAACCCTCTCACCGGTCACGTCGACCAGCACATGGCCTTCGTCGGTGAATTTCACCGCATTGCCGACCAGATTGGTGACGATCTGCCGGATGCGGCCGACATCGCCGATGAACAGGCTTTCGAGCCTCGGCTCGACACGCACGATGAGTTCGAGATCCTTTTCCTTGGCGCGTGTCGACACCAGCGTCGCCACGTCCTCGATCGCCTCGGCAAGGTTGAAGGGCGCCGGATCGAGCACCATCTGGCCGGCATCGATCTTGGAGAAATCCAGGATGTCGTTGATGATCGTCAACAGCGCGTTGCCCGACTTGACGATGATGTCGGTGAACGTTTTCTGCTTGGGATCGAGATTGGATTTGGCCAGGAGTTCAGCCATGCCCAGCACACCGTTCATCGGCGTGCGGATCTCATGGCTCATATTGGCGAGGAATTCCGACTTGGCGCGGTCGGCGAGCACGGCACGCTGGCGCGCCTCGCTGAGCTCCGCCTCGCGCATTTTCAGTTCTGTGATGTCGGTGGTCGATCCGATCAGGTAGAGCGAACCGTCCGACGCGATCATCGCGCCCTTGCGCGCGAACTGATGCCTGACGCTGCCGTCGGCAAGCCGCACCGTCTCCTCGACCTCCTGGGTGTCGCCGGTGCGCAGCACGCCGAGATCGCCGGCCACGAAAGCCTCGCCGTCCTCCCCGAAAATCTCGATGTCGGTCTTGCCGATCGCATCTTCCCTGCTGAGACCGGTCAGATCGCACCAGCCCTTGTTGACATAGAACTGCCTGAGATCGGAGCGCTTGGCGTAGATCGACACCGGTACATTGTCGATCAGGCTGCGGAACACCTCGTTCTCGCGCATGCTCTCTTCCAGAGCCTTCTCGCGCGCCTTGACGTCGGTGATATCGGTGCTGGAGCCGACCAGATGCACCGATCCGTCTGTCGCCACCAGGCGGCTCTTGCGCGTCATCAACTGCCGCACCGTGCCGTCGCTATGGGTGACAGGTTCTTCGACCTCGAGGCCCTGGCCGGTTACGACGACCTGGGTGTCGTCATGGCTGTAGCCTTCCGCGTCTTGTGTGCCGAACAGCTCACGGTCGGTCCGGCCGATGACGTCTTCCTTGGCGATGCCGGTCAGCGCGCACCAAGCCTTGTTGACGAATTCGATGCTCAGGTCCTGCGCCTTGATGAAGGCGGCCACCGGCAACTCGTCCATCACGTGGCGGAAGAGATCGATCTGGCGCATCGAGTCGCGCAGCGCCGCCTCGCGGCTCTTGATGTCGGTGATGTCGACGCGCACGCCGATGAACGTCCCGTCATCGGTGCGCATGTCGTAGACCTGGTACCAGCGCCCATCGGCATTGAGGCGCTCGTAGGAAGAATTCGGCAGGTGGTAGCGGGCCAGTATGCTGTCGAGCCAGCGTTCGGGTTCGACCCCGTACAGCCTGTCGATCCCGGCATCGCCGCTCGAGCGGAAATAGCCGACCGACTGGCCGAATTCCAGCGCCTCGCGGAAGCTGCAGCCAGGCTGCCAGAAGGGCTTCAGCGCCGGCAGCGTGTCCTGCAGTTTGCGGTTGGCGAAGACGAACTTGTCGTCGCGGTCGTAGATGATGACGCCGGCCGGCAGCGATTCCAGCACGCTGGCTAGGTACTTGCGCGCCTCCTGTGCCTCGGTCTCACGCCCCTTCATGTCGGTGACGTCGACATAGGAGATGAGCCGCTTGCCGCCGGGCAGCGGTGCCAGCGACGCGACAAGCGTGCGCCCGTCATTGTGCGGCAATTGTCTGGAGCCGGCGACGCCGGCCCTGATTTCGGCTTCGCGCTCGGCGGTATGACGTTGCCAGGCAGCGTCATCGGCGCCGTAAGGGTCAATGGCGCGGCTGGCTTCCATGAGTTCGCGAAAGGCCGAGCCGATCCCGGCGCGGCCTGGATCGATCCTCCAGAAGTCGTAGAAGGCGCGATTGATGACTTCGGCGCGCATATCGGCATCCAGCACGAGAACACCGATCGGCATCTCATCGACCATGGTGCGGAGATTGACGAGGGTCTCGGCGATTTTGGCGTTGGCGCCTTCGATCTCGGCGTCGCGACGCTTGAGTTCGGTAACCTCATAGTAGGTCAAGAGCCGCTTGCCGCCGGACAGCGCCGTCACCGAGAACATCATCGTCCTGCCGCCGGCATGGACAAATTCGCGAGGCGCGACGGAGCCGGCGCGAATCTCCTCGATACGGCCGGCGAGGTAGCGCTGCCACTGCTGTTCGTCGATATCGCCATAGATGCCGTTGCGGCGGTTGAGTTCCATCAACTGGCTGAAGGGAGCGCCAACGGTTACAACCCCGTCCGGAATGCTGGACAGGTCGCGATAGGCCTTGTTGACGATCAGCGTGTCGAGCTTGCCATCGAGCAGCACGACGCCCATGTGCATGGCGTCCATCGTCCGTTCGAGGTCGGCAAGATGCCGGTCTGGATCGCTGCCCGACGACCGGTTTTGCTCCATGGTCTCGAAGGCGCCGGCCAATGCGGTGACGTTGCGGCCTATGCCGCGGTAGCCGGCAAATTTTCCTTCGTTGTCGAACCGTGGGAAGCCTGACGTCAGCACCCAGCGGCAGGCGGCGCCGCCTCCCTTCAGTTCATAGACGAAGTCGCGGAACGGCCGGCGCGCCTGCAGGTCCTCCAGATGCGCCGTCGCGCTGTGGTTACCCTTCAGGACCTGGTTGAGGAAATCGAAGCGGAACCGACCCAGCACATCAGCCGGATCGATGCCGGTGGCCGCCTGGTAGGTGGGTGAAAGCCAGGAGAACCGCAGTTCGGCATCGGTCTCCCAGACCCAGTCCGAGCCTGCATCGAGCAGTTGGCGAAGCGCGTCGGGCGAATCCATGTCCGCGCGTGGCGGCGCGTCGCCGCGATGCACCGGCTTTTCGGGCCCACGCTTGCCGCGCGCGCCGACTTCGTCCGCTTCCGCCATCCTGTCCCCACCCCGAAAATCAAGGCCGAACCCTCCCTCCGCGGTTCGTCGGCGGAATGTGCCCGAGAAGCATTAACGATCCGCTAACCTTAACGGCGCAACCGGCACGCTCTTCCTGCGTTATTCCGTCCGGTTGTCGGGCGGCCCGAGGCCGCGTTATAAGCCGCGCAGGGGTGTTGCTAATGTATCGACGGATAGGGCCTTTCTTGCTGGGCGTGGCGCTGCTTTTCGGCAGTGGCTGTGCGCGCAGCTATGACGGCACGGTCATCATCCCGCGGCCGCTCGACGCCAGGCGCTTCTGGGACCGGCCGCCACCCAATGTCGACTACACGCCGCCGGCCGACAACGGCGCCTTTCCGGTGCCGCCACAGCCGCCCGGACAATTTGCCGAACGCAAGGTTTCGAAACCTGCCGGGCACAGACGGCATCAGACGCGATATTCACCGCCGCCTCCCCCGCCGTCGGGCCCGGAAAAACAACTGGCATGCAGGAACGTGAGCGCACCAGGCGAGCGCGTTCGCATGGTTTGCGAATAGGCGCAATTCGGGGAGAGTTCCCCGCAGCCTTACAGCGATGCCGCGCCCTTCTTCGGTTGCTTCGCGCCAAGCTTGTCGAGCGCAAGGCGAACCTGGCGCAAATCGTCCTGCCAGCCGTCATCATCACCCATGGAACTCTCCGACGCGGCCCGTTGCAGGCCGCGCGCCTCGGATTCGATCTTACGCAGTTCGGCGACCTTCTCGTCATGGGTCAGGGAGCCGTCTTCGACGATCTCCAGAACCCGCATTTCCCTGAACGTGGCCATGGCTTTTCTCCCGGCTGATGTCGATCACAACGCCGTGAGCGCCCCTCCGTTCCAGACGGGCCCCATAGCCGGCTTCATCATGACGGCGCGCTGCAGCGCCTGTCCCGGGCCGGCGACTATCGGAATTGCCGGGCCGTGGGCTGCCCGAGCGAACGATCAATCCGATGTTACCGAAGCTTGACGCTGAACCTTTGCCTGACTGCCGCGTTCAAGGCATAGGGAGAACGCAGATGTCGATCCACTTCACGGTATCGGAACTGACAAGAGACCTTCTTCATTCTCTCGGGCTGGACCACGAGCGCGCGCCACGACCGCTCAATCCCGAGGAAAACCTGTTGCTTGAGTGCTATCTGGCCGGGCACATCCCGGAATCGGCCTGGAGCGACTATGTCTTCGAGACCCCGGATCTGGCGCGGCACGCCAAGGCACGGCGCCCGAGCCACTGAGCAATTGGCTGCGGCCGCGCCAGCCGCTATTTCTTTGGGGAAACCAGTTGCAACGTGAAGACGTTGCCACCAATGCCTTGCGCCAAAGCCGGTGAAAAACTCAGAGGCGTGCAATTCTTGACGGCGGCGATGGCCGCGTCGATGAACGCTTTTCGCGCCTTGTCATCGCCGGTCACCTTGGCGGCGGTCGGCCGCGGCGGACCGATCAGCGAGCCGTCGCGCTTGAAGCTGAAACTCAGGGTTACTGTGGAATTACCCGCGTCCGCCGGCGGCGTCCAGCATGCCTGGATCGCGTCCCCGACATCATCCATTGTGTTGAGCACTGCTGCTTGTGCAGGCAGGAGCGTCCCAGCCAGCATTCCACCGGCGATCGTCAGCATTGCCGCCACGCATTTCATCGCAAGCCCTCATCTTATTCCAAGCCGGATCCGCTCAACGGGATGTTAGAGGCAACGTCGGCGATGACAATATCCCGACGCGAAAAGTTGACGTTCCGGCGCGGCCCTATCATCGCCGCGCGAGGTCCCGGCATGGGGTCCGAAAAAGCAAAAAAGGCCGGCACGGAGCCGACCTTTCCTTCCACCGATAATGCGCCAGTACATCCGTGGTCGCGCGGTGAATTCCCGCCAGTAGACAGGGCTTTGGTTAACGAATCCTTAAGCTGAAGCCTTCGCCTGCGACCGCACATAGGCGATATAGCCGCGCACGTCGCCGGCCGGCTCGGCATAGGCCTTGCCGAGCTTCTTCTCGATGGCCGCCATGTACTCCTGCGCCCATTTGGGCAGCGGGTAGTCGATGACCGCCAGGAATTCGAGAGTCGCCGCCAGCCTTATGTCGGCGATCGACGGGTTCGTACCGCCGATGAACGGCTTGCCGTCCCTGAAGAAGCTGTGGAAGACCTCCAGCGGCTCAGCGATCGCCGCCATCGCGGCCTTCTGCGCTTCCGACTTCTTGTCGGGATGGGCATCGCTGTGGCCGACCTCGCCGGCATATTGCGGGAAACCCAGCGCCGGATAGGTGGCGCGGGCCACATAGGGGTAGAGCGTGCCGATCAGATAGAACATGGCGCTGTCGATCATCGCCCGTCTGGCCGGCGCCTTGGGATAGAATTTCTCCAGCCCGTGCTTGTTGGCGAGATACTGCATGATGGCGCAGCTTTCCCAGAGCACGCCCCTGGGCAACCCCTTGTCCTCGATCATCGGCGTCAGATGCGCCGGATTGCGCGCCAGATATTCGGGCGAACGCGTGTGGCCCCAGGCGTCGGTCTCGGCGGCGTCGAAGCCGGCCGCGCGAGCAAACACCCGCACCGTCATGTTGTTGACGCTCGGCTTCAGCATGCTGAGCTTCAACGCCGGCTTTTTCGCCAACTTGGCCTTGGCGGTCTTGGCCGCCGACTTTTGCGCCGCCGGTTTTGCCGCGGCTTTCGCGGCCACCTTCGGCGCAGCCTTTGCGGCTGCCTTCACCGCCGGCTTCGCTTTTGCCTTTGCCTTGGCAGCCGATTTCCCAGCACTCTTGGTCACTGTCTTTGCCATTTTTTGTCCTCCCTTTGTTTCGTTGGCCGTCAGTATGGATTCTTCGGCGCCCGGTCATCCGACAAGGTCGCGCGGGAGCTCTCGACAAGCGCCTGGATCGCGTCCGCAAGATGCACCTCGGCGATATTGTAGTCGCCGCGCCCGACACGCAGCCTGTGCGCCTGCATCAGCACATCGGCATGAGTGAAACCCGCCGGCGGTTCGAAGCGGTAGGACGCGAGTTCGATCAAAAGGCCAAGCGGATCCTCGAAATAGATCGAATCCATGAAGCCGCGATCCTTGACGCCGCTGTGCTTGATGCCGCGCTCGTCGAGCCGGGCGACCGCCTGCAGGAAGGTGACCCGCGACACCGCGAACGCGATGTGGTGGACGCAGCCCGGATCGGTCGGCGTGCGCCGCCTCAGCGGCACGCGGCTTTCATCGGTGAAGATGGTGATCAGCCGGCCGTCGCCCGGATCGAAATAGAGATGGCTCTCGCTGGCCTTGTCGAGGTTGGGCTGCTCGAAGACGAAAGGCATGCCGAGCACGCCTTCCCAGAAATCGATCGAGGTCTGGCGCCCGGCGCCGACAAGGGTGATGTGGTGGACGCCTTGTGCTTGCAGTTTCTGCATTGGCCTTCTCCCCGCGGCATCGATTGGTCGTCAGGATCTGCCTGGCACCAGGCGTTCTGCGCGCCGCCTGAGCCGTGCCCTCGAAATCCATGACGTGATGCTAATGCAATCGGCCCCGCCGCGCCAGAAGCCGCAGGTCCCATCGTTGCAGGACGGCGATATCGCCTTGAAATTTGGATAAGGCTGTTTCCTTCATCTATTCGGCCGATGCGGCATCTCATCTTGAGGACTACATTGAAAAATGATCCTACGGATCTATGAGTAGTCCGAAGCCAGTCCCCTTTTGCGGCTACTCCAAGGGCCCCGCTTGACTCCCGGTCGGCGGGGCTTTTCCGTGCATTCGCCTGCACGACCTTGCGGCGCAAAAGCCGATGGTCGAGCAGCCCGGAATGAGCCCCGATCAAGGATTGAAGACGTGCGAAGCGGTCAGCCCGGCAAGCAGCACGCCCGCAAGGAGAGCGATGATCGAGGCGAGGAACCAGCGCAGCGTGACCTGATAGACCGGCTCGTCGTCGTCGCGCGGGAGCAGCGAACGCCACAATGCGACGAGTTGGAGGACGATGGCCAGGGCGAGCAGGAGCGTCGCCAGGATCGAGGCCGTCGTCCATCCGCCATCAGCTTCGAAATTCCAATAGCGCAGGAAAAGAAGCGAAAACCCGAGCAATACGGTGATGGCGGAGATCACACCCTGTCGGTAGCCGACCGGCAAGGGAACTCTGCGCGCCTCGGTCGCCTGGAAACCCGGCTCGTTGGTCTCATCGGGATCCTGACGCTTGGGTGTGTCGATCATGGAGGCAAAATCTATTTTGACAGGCCCTTGGAAGTCGGCCCAGGTCTTGTTCGATCGATACGACCGGGGAAGCGCTGCGGGCTGTCATCATCATCCCTGTGCCTTCCTCGCGCAAGGTGAGCGACGTGATGGAGGCGATTTCACCTGGAACCTACTGAGCATAAGGAAAGGAACGATTCGACCGGCGTTCGCGTTATTTACGATCGAACCGATGGAGGTAACCGTGAGGAAGCTGATACTCGTATCCGTGCTCGCGTTTGCTACCACAGCAGCCGTCGCTTCTCCGACCCAGGCGCAGTTCCTCTTCTCGCCCTTTGGCGGCTATTATGGTGGTTTCGGAGGGTTCCCTTTCCCCTATCGCTATAGCGGTCCGTACTACGATGACCCGTACTACGAGCCATATCGCCCATACTACCGATACCACCACAGGTACTACCACCGCTACTACTACTACCCGCAACGGTACTATTACCACCATAGACACTACTATCACCATAGGCACTATTACCACCACCATCACCACAGGTACTATTAGAGGTAGTCCATTGGGCATCTGCCCGCTTCACCGTCGGCCGGCTTAAGCGCCAGGTTAGGCGCGTGGCCGACTTGTGTTTCCAGTATCAGCCGCGAGAAGGTCGGACCTCACCTCACGGGCATGAGCTATGTCTTTGCGGGGATCGCCCTCATCAGCTTGCCGGCTGCCATCCAGGTCGGAGTAGCGACGCTGATCGCCTGGATCGCGCAGGCATTTTTGCGGCTGGTGCTGCTGTCGGTAATCATGGTTGGCCAAAAGGCTTCGGTCGCCGCCTCAGACAAGCAGGCGCCGCAGACCTACAAGGATGCCGAAGCGCTCTTGAAAATCCAGGATGAGGTGCACCGGCTCGTCGAGGTCAACAACAGCCTGACCGAGGAAATCCATCGCGCCGTTACGGCGAAGGGGACGCCGGCCGCTAGCCGCCACCCGCAGTTCCCACCTGGGCAACCCCTGAGCGGTATCGACCAGACAGCATATTTGACCGTTACTTGACGGTCTTGATCCATATTCAGCTAAATCATTGAGTCTCTTGGTACGCCCAAGGGGAATCGAACCCCTGTTCCCGCCGTGAGAGGGCGGTGTCCTGACCGCTAGACGATGGGCGCGCTCAAGAACCGGCGATATAGGCTGATGGCTGGGAAAAAGCAACTGGGGTTTGGCCTGCTTTACCACATCCAAGAAAAGCTGGCCGCAAGCCTAGCGTTTCGGCTCGATCAGGTCCCAGAGATTGCCGTGCAGATCGGCGAAAACCGCGACCGTGCCATAGGGTTCGAAACGCGGCGCCTCGCGGAATTCGACACCCTTTTCCAGCATCGCCGCATGGTCGCGCGCAAAGTCGTCGGTTTCGAGGAACAGGAAGACCCGGCCGCCTGTCTGGTTGCCAATGCTTTGCCTTTGCGCCTCATCCGCGGCCTCGGCCAGCAGCAGCCGGGCGCCCTGCCCGTTGGCCGGCGCGACCGTAACCCAGCGCTTGCCGCCGCCGAGATCGACATCCTCGAGGAGCAGGAAACCCAGCCGCCCGACATACCAGGCGATCGCCTCGTCATAATTGGCGACGATCAGCGCCACGGTCGCGACGCGACGATGTCCGGCGGAGCCTGTCATGCCAGAGGTCCATTCATTGGTTGCTGCCGGTCATTTGTTGCGAATTGCGAACTGCCCGATCAGGCGGCGCTCGGCGATATCATAGACGAAGATCGCACGGCCGCCGTCGGCAAGCTCGGCGTCGATTGAGACGCGATTGCCGGACAGCGACTGGCTGACCACTTTCGCCCCGACCGGCAGCACGATGTCGCCGCTGAGCGGTTCGCCGGCCGGTACCTGGATGTCACCGGCCAGCGGCGGGTTTGCCGGCGGTGCCTTGCGGGCTTTGTAGACAATCGCCGCGATCACCACCATAAGAGCCAGCAACAGCAGGCCGAGATTGATGGCCATGAAGCGGACGAGTTTGCCACGCATCTTTTCGACCTCGGGGTCGAGCGGCTTTTCCTGATCTTCGTCGGCATCGGGCCGGGCCATGGCAAATATTCCGGAACGGTTTTCGATGAGCGCTCATAACGAACAGGCCCCCGAATTGATAGAGGATCGATTCATCGCGGCCGAGCCGACGGTGCTGGTGGTGGGCGCGGATGCGGCCGGCCAGCGCCTCGACCAGTGGCTGGCGGCCAGCCTCGGCCCTGACATGTCGCGCAGCCGCGTGCAGATGCTGATCAGGCAAGGCGCCGTCAGCGTCGACGGCGAGCCGGCCGACGAGACCAAGCGCAGGATGATCGCGGGCGAACGCGTGTCGGTCGCCGTGCCGGAACCGGAGCCGGCCGCGCCGCAGGGCGAGGCCATCGCGCTCGACGTGCTTTATGAGGACGACGCGCTGATCGTCATCAACAAGCCGGCGGGACTGGTCGTGCATCCCGGCGCCGGCAACTGGACCGGCACGCTGGTCAACGCGTTGATCCATCATTGCGGTGACAGCCTGTCGGGCATTGGCGGGGTGCGCCGGCCGGGAATCGTCCACCGCCTCGACAAGGAGACCAGCGGCGTCATGGTGGTGGCCAAGACCGACCGCGCCCATAAGGCGCTGTCGGAAGCCTTCGCCGATCACGGCCGGACCGGCGATCTCGAACGCGCCTATCTGGCGTTGGTCTGGGGCATACCGCAGCGGCCGACCGGAACGGTCGATGCGCCGCTTGGCCGCGCCGCCGACCGGGTGCGCCGCGCCGTGGTGCCGGAAGGCCGCGACGATGCCCGCCACGCCGTCACCCACTTTGCCGTTCAGGAGCGTTTCGGCGAAAGACAGCAGGAATTCGCCACCGCCAGCCTGGTCGAATGCCGGCTGGAAACCGGCCGGACCCACCAGATCCGTGTCCATATGGCCCATATCGGCCACCCGGTCATCGGCGACCCCGACTACGGCCAGGCCTTCCGCACCAAGGCCAACCGGCTGCCGGAACCCCTGAAAAGTCAGGTCAGGGCATTTTCCCGGCAGGCTTTGCATGCCTGGCTCCTTGCATTTCGCCATCCCGATACCCATCTGACGATGAGGTTCGAGGCGCCGATACCGAGGGACATGGAGGAACTCGTCGGCGGCTTTCGCCATCTCTGACCCGCCATCAACAAGCTCGAAATCGACCATCAAAAAACTTGACTGGCATTGTTCACTTCAGCGTGACACACTGTTTCGTGTTGAACAAATGCCTGTCGTTTCTGGTTTTGTTCCTGTATAAGACCTTTATGTCGCGAGCGAGCCTTTTGGTGTTCGCGTCACATGCCCGCCGCGTTTCGGGGGCATCACTCCAATAGAGAGGGGGCGCTATCATGGCCCAGTCACTACCTAGCATTGTTTCCGGCGAAGGCGGCCTCAGCCGCTACCTGGAAGAAATCCGCCGCTTTCCCATGCTTCAGCCGCAGGAAGAGTACATGCTCGCCAAGCGTTATGCCGAGCATGAAGACACGTCCGCCGCGCACAAGCTCGTCACCAGCCATTTGCGGCTCGTCGCCAAGATCGCCATGGGCTATCGCGGCTATGGCCTGCCGATCGGCGAGGTGATCTCGGAAGGCAATGTCGGCCTGATGCAGGCCGTCAAGAAATTCGAACCCGAGCGCGGTTTCCGCCTGGCGACCTACGCCATGTGGTGGATCAAGGCCTCGATCCAGGAGTACATCCTGCGCTCGTGGAGCCTGGTCAAGATGGGCACGACCGCCAACCAGAAGCGTCTGTTCTTCAACCTGCGCAAGGTGAAGGGCAAGATCCAGGCGCTGGATGACGGCGACCTCAAGCCCGACCAGATCACCGAGATCGCGACGCGGCTGAACGTTACCGAGGCAGAGGTGGTGTCGATGAACCGCCGCCTGTCGGGCGACGCTTCGCTCAACGCGCCGATCCGGGCGACGGAAGGCGAATCCGGCGAATGGCAGGACTGGCTGGTCGATGACCACGAAAGCCAGGAAGAGATGCTGATCGAGCAGGACGAGCTGGAAAACCGGCGCGGCATGCTGTCAGGCGCTCTTGCCGTGCTCAACGAGCGCGAGCGGCGCATCTTCGAGGCCCGTCGCCTCGCCGAGGAGCCGCTGACGCTGGAAGAGCTGTCGGCCGAGTTCGACATCAGCCGCGAGCGCGTGCGTCAGATCGAGGTGCGCGCCTTCGAGAAGGTGCAGGATGCGGTCAAGGCCGCCGCCAAGCGCCAGACCCAGGCGCTGCGCACCATCGAGGCACAGCCGGCGGCTTAAGCCAGCTTCGGCGACAAAACATCAAGGCGGCGTCAGGAAACTGGCGCCGCCTTTTTCGTGAACCTCGGCCGGTGTCACGATCGCCTCAAAGCGCATCCAGCGGAAATTTCAGATACCGCCGGCCATTGGCTTCCGGTTCCGGCAGCCGGCCGCCATTCATGTTGACCTGCAGCGCGTGCAGGATCAGCCGTGGCATCGGCAATGTCTTGTCGCGAGCCTCGCGCAGCGCCACGAATTCGGCTTCGCTGCGCGCGGCAACGAGATGGATATTGCTGGCCTTCTGCTGGCCAACCGTGCTCTCCCACAAGGGCTCGCGGCCACCGGCCTGATAGTCATGGCCGACGAAGACGCGCGTCTCATCGGGCAGCGCCAGTATGTCCTGGATCGAGCGCCACAGCCGCGCGGCACTGCCGCCGGGGAAATCTGCTCGCGCCGTGCCGCTGTCGGGCATGAACAGCGTGTCGTGCACGAAGGCGGCGTTGCCGATCACATAGGTGATCGAGGCCAGCGTATGTCCGGGTGAGAACAGCACCTTGACCGGGACTGTTCCAACCAGGAAGGTCTCGCCTTCCCTGAACAACCTGTCCCACTGCGAACCGTCGGCGGGAAAATCCGGCCAGTTGTAGATCGCCTTCCACAGGTTCTGGACGTCGACGATCCTGTTGCCGATCGCGGTCTGCGCACCGGTCTTCCGTTTCAGATAATGCGCTGCCGAGAAATGGTCGGCATGCGGGTGGGTATCGAGGATCCACTCGATCTCCAGCCCGTTCTCCCCGACGAAATCGAGCAGGGCATCCGCGCTCTTCGTTCCCGTCGCGCCGGATTTCTCATCGAAGTCGAGGATCGGGTCGATGATGGCGCATCGCCTTGTCGCCGGATCGGTGACGACATACTGAATGGCCCCGGTCGGCTTGTCGTAAAAGCCCCTGACCTCAGGTTTTGCCAAAGCCAAGTCCAACCCGAACTCCCCAACCCAGCCAGCAGGAACGATTTTCTCCGCCAAGCTCCAACAAGAGCATGGTTGTCCACCCAGGCGAGCCAGTCAAGCATGACTTGGCCCGCCTGGGTGGAAAAGGCAAAAACCGTTCCGGCGCCCCGTTTCAGGCGGACGGCTGTTTGGTCTTCCTGAGATAAGGCAGGATGGTGTCAAAGGCGCCAAAGCGCTTGATCGCATCCTCGTTGGAAACGGCGGCGGTGATGATGACGTCCTCACCCTGCTTCCAGTTTGCCGGCGTCGCCACCTGATGCTTGGCGGTGAGCTGCATGGAATCGACCGCGCGCAGGATCTCGTCGAAGTTGCGGCCGGTGGTCATCGGATAGGTCAGCACCAGCTTGATCTTCTTGTCCGGCCCTATGACATAGACCGAGCGCACGGTGGCGTTGTCGGCGGGCGTGCGGCCTTCCGAGGTCTCGCCGGCGCCGGCGGGCAGCATGTCGTAGAGCTTGGCGACCTTGAGGTCCTTGTCGCCGATCAGTGGATAGTGCACCGTCTGGCCGGTCGCCGTCTTGATGTCGGCCTGCCATTTGTCGTGGCTGGCAACCGGATCGACGGAGATGCCGATGATCTTGACGTTGCGTTTCTTGAACTCGCCTTCCAGCCCGGCCATCGTGCCGAGCTCGGTGGTGCAGACCGGTGTGAAATTCTTCGGGTGGCTGAAGAGGATCGCCCAGCCGTCACCGATCCAGTCGTGAAAGCTGATCGTCCCCTGCGTGGTCTCGGCCGTGAAATCCGGCGCGATGTCGTTGATACGAAGGCTCATGGTTCCTACCCCTGTGAATGCCGCCTGTTGGCGGGCTGCCACCCTTTTATCACTCCATCGGCGACGTTCAAAACGGTCAGGTCGCCGCCAGTGATGCAGGCCGCGAAAAATTTTCGCCTTTTCCTGGGGAATGTAGAAATTTCGCTGTCGGCGTCGCTAAAGTCTAGGATTTCACCGCCAGCGACGTGGCGAGATCTTCCATCCGCTGCGCCAGCGCGCCAAGCGCGTTGGTCAGCACGCTGTCGCTCTTGTCGGCCTTGGTCAGCGCCTCGTCGCGCGTCTTGCGCAAGGTGAGCACTTCGCTTTCCATGCCCTTGACGCGCTTCTGCAGTTCGGAGAGTTCGTCCATCACCATGATGCCGGCCATGACGGTCAGCCGCTGGTCGCCGATCTCGCCGAAAGAATCCTTCAGATGCGAGACATAACGGTCGAAGCGTTCGGCGAGGTCGATCAGATGCTCTTCCTGGCCTTCGTCGCAGGCCATCCGATACTGTTTGCCGTCGATTGAAACCGTGACCTGTGCCATGGGCCAGCTCCTATCTGTCCAACACGGCGCGGATGGTTTCCATGGCGGTCACCAGCCGTCGCGATACTTCCTTGTTGGCGTCCTCCAGCCGTTCGGCGCGCGCTTCGGAATTGTCGAGTTCCTGCGCCAGCCGGGAGCGGTCGGCATTCATCCGCTGCACCTCGGCCTCGGCTTCCGAGTAATCGCGTTCATGCTCCAGCTTGGCCGCGACGGCGTTTTCCAGCCCCTCGATGGCCTTGCCGAGCCTGGCGATGACTTCCTTGAGTGTGGTTTCCCCGGTCATGGCCTTCGTCCTGTGCCCTGCCCATCACCGAATCGTTCGCGTTCAGAACGCGTTATCCCTGAAACATTAGGCACCGGGTGAAGGCAACGTCAACAAAGCTCTCACGACTGTCCCCTGCTAACGCTAATGTAGGGCCGCCGCCAGCATCACAAGACCGGCAAATCTGCGCCCGATTTGTTGACTAAAAGCCCGCGCCTGCTATGTGTCGCGCACCTTTTCAAGGGCGCTCCCAAGCCCCCAAACCCCCACCTTTGGAGGAACCATGACGTCGCGTGAACAACATGACCGGATGGCCAATGCGATCCGCTTTCTCTCCATGGATGCCGTCGAGAAGGCCAATTCCGGCCATCCCGGCCTGCCCATGGGCTGCGCCGACATTGCCACGGTGCTGTTCACCCGCTTCCTGAAATTTGACGCCAAGGCCCCGCACTGGGCCGACCGCGACCGCTTCATCCTGTCGGCCGGCCATGGTTCGATGCTGCTCTACTCGCTGCTCTATCTGACCGGCTACGAGGACATGACCCTCGACCAGATCAAGAATTTCCGCCAGCTCGGCTCCAAGACCGCCGGCCATCCCGAATACGGCCACGCCGCCGGCATCGAGACGACGACCGGCCCGCTCGGCCAGGGCCTTGCCAATTCGGTCGGCTTCGCGCTCGGCGAGCGCGTCATGAACGCCGCTTTCGGCAACGACCTCGTCAGCCACTACACCTATGTGCTGGCCGGCGACGGCTGCCTGATGGAAGGCGTTTCCCAGGAGGCCATCGCGCTGGCCGGGCACCTCAAGCTCAACAAGCTGATCGTCTTCTGGGACAACAACAACATCTCGATCGACGGCCCGGTTTCGCTCGCCGACAACACCGACCAGGTCGCCCGCTTCCAGGCCTCCGGCTGGAACGCCAGCCATATCGACGGCACCGATCCGGAAGCCATCGCCTATGCCATCGAGGCCGCCCGCCATTCCGACAAGCCGACGATGATCGCCTGCAAGACGACCATCGGCTTCGGCGCCCCGACCAAGGCCGGTACCAACAAGGCGCACGGTTCGCCGCTCGGCGCCGACGAGATCGCCGGCGCGCGCAAATTCTTCAACTGGGGCTCGCCGCCCTTCGAGATTCCGGCCGACATCCTCGATGCCTGGCGCGCCGCCGGCAAGGCCGGCGCCAAGCCGCGGGCTGACTGGGAGGGCCGTCTCGCCAAGGCAGAGCCGAAGCTGAAGGCCGAGTTCGAGCGCCGCCTCGCCGGCAAGCTGCCGTCCAATTTCGACGCCGTCATCGCCGACTACAAGAAGAAGCTCTCGGTCGACAAGCCGAAGGTCGCCACCCGCAAATCGTCGGAAATGGCGCTTGAGGTCATCAACGGCGCCGTGCCGGAAACCATCGGCGGCTCCGCCGATCTGACCGGCTCCAACAACACCAAGACCAGCCAGACCAAGAACATTACGCCGGACGATTATGGCCAGCGCTATGTCCACTACGGCATCCGCGAGCATGGCATGGCGGCGGCCATCAACGGCCTGACGCTGCATGGCGGCCTCATCGCCTATGGCGGCACCTTCATGTGCTTCTCCGACTATGCCCGCCCGTCGATGCGGCTGTCATCGCTGATGGGCATCCGCTCGATCTTCGTCATGACCCATGATTCCATCGGTCTGGGCGAAGACGGCCCGACCCACCAGCCGGTCGAGCATCTGGCGGCCCTGCGCGCCATTCCCAACCACAATGTTTTCCGTCCGGCCGACGCCGTGGAAACCGCGGAATGCTGGCAGATCGCGCTCGAATCCGAAAAGACGCCGTCGACGCTGGCGCTGACCCGCCAGAACCTGCCGACCGTGCGCACCGAGCATTCGGCCAAGAACCTGAGCAGCCAGGGCGCTTACGAACTGGCCGCGGCCAGCGGCGAGGCGGCGGTGACGATCTTCGCCACCGGCTCCGAGGTCGAGATCGCCCTCGGCGCCCGCGACCTGCTCGAGAAGCACGGTCACCCGACCCGCGTCGTGTCGGTGCCTTGCTTCGAGCTGTTCGACAAGCAGAGCGACGACTACCGCAAGAAGACGATCGGCAACGCGCCGATCAAGATGGCGATCGAGGCCGGCATCCGCCAGGGCTGGGATCATCTCATCGGCTCGGACGGCATCTTCGTCGGCATGACCGGCTTCGGCGCCTCCGGCACGATCGAGCAGCTCTACCCGCATTTCGGCATCACCGCCGAGGCAGCGGCCAAGGCGGTGGAAGCCCGCCTGCACGCCAAGTAAGGCTGTGCAGGCCGCCCAAAACTGTGTCGCGGTTTGGGATGACGGCAGGCACCAAACAAAAACGCCCCGGCGAAACCGCGCAAAGCGATTTCGCCGGACTGGCCCAACCTAATCGATTTAAATCTACATCGCTTTGGCTGGATTCTTTGCCCGTCCGCCGCTATGAAGCTGCGGACCCATCGTCAGCCTTCCAGCTCCCAGGGAGAGAAAAATGACCGTCAGAGTTGCCATCAACGGATTCGGCCGCATCGGCCGCAACATCCTGCGAGCCATCCATGAATCCGGCCGCAAGGACATCGACGTCGTCGCCGTCAACGATCTCGGCCCGGTCGAGACCAATGCGCACCTGCTGCGCTACGACAGCGTGCATGGCCGCTTCCCGCATGAAGTGTCGGTGTCCGGCGACCAGATCACCGTCGGCAGGGAAAAGTTCAAGGTCACCGCCATCAAGGACCCGACGCAGCTGCCGTGGAAGGAGCTCGGCGTCGACATCGCGCTCGAATGCACCGGCATCTTCACCGCCCGTGACAAGGCCGCCGCGCACCTGACCGCCGGCGCCAAGCGCGTGCTGGTCTCCGCACCTGCCGATGGCGCTGACCTGACCGTGGTCTACGGCATCAACCACGACAAGCTGACCAAGGACCACATCGTCATCTCGAACGCGTCGTGCACCACCAACTGCCTGGCGCCGCTGGCGGCCGTGCTGCATGAGACGGTCGGCATCGAAAAAGGCATGATGACGACCATCCATTCCTACACTGGCGACCAGCCGACGCTGGACACCATGCACAAGGATCTCTACCGCGCCCGTGCAGCGGCGCTGTCGCAGATCCCGACCTCGACCGGTGCGGCCAAGGCGATCGGCCTCGTGCTCCCCGACCTCAAGGGCAAGCTCGACGGCATCTCGATCCGCGTGCCGACCCCGAACGTCTCGGTCGTCGACTTCAAGTTCATCGCCAAGCGCGCCACCACGGTGCAGGAAATCAACGAAGCGGTCATCGCCGCCTCCAACGGCAAGCTGAAGGGCATTCTCGGCGTCACCCATCACCCGAATGTCTCGATCGACTTCAACCATGATCCGCACTCCTCGATCATGGCGCTCGACCAGACCAAGGTGATGGACGGCAACTTCGTTTCGGTGCTGTCGTGGTACGACAATGAGTGGGGCTTCTCCAACCGCATGGGCGACACCGCCGTCGCCTTCGGCAAGACCATCGCCTGATCGCGGGGCTCCGTCTCGCGACATCGAAACGCCCGGCTTTGACCGGGCGTTTTTCGTTTGCCGAAGCAGCAATCGCAAAACCGTCGAAAATCAGCGGCATAGGGTAAAAAACCACCCCCGCGCCTTGCACTGGCCATGCCTTCGCCCCACTCTCCCGTAAATCGATAGAAAGAGGAATTCGAGGGGCAAGTCACGGATGGAGCATGCGATCTATCTCGTCACGCTGGTCGGCACGGCGCTCGTTGTCGCCGCCGCGTTTTCGAGCCTGATCGCCTTCCGCTTCGGCGCCCCCCTCCTGCTGCTCTTTCTCTGCATCGGGCTCGCCACCGGAACCGACGGCCTCGGCATCGAATTCGACAATGCCCGCATCGCCTATTTTGCCGGCTCACTGGCGCTGGCGGTCATCCTGTTCGATTCCGGCTTCGGTACACCGCTCAACGCCTTGCGGCAGGCGGCAGGCCCGGCGCTCTCGCTGGCGACCTTCGGCGTGCTTCTCACCACCGGCCTGTTCGGCGCGGCCGCCTACTATCTGCTTGACCTCAGCTGGCTGGAATCCTTCCTGCTCGGCGCCGCCGTCGCTTCGACCGACGCCGCGGCGGTGTTCTTCCTGCTGCGCGCCGGCGAGATCAATCTGCGCGAGCGCGTCCGCTCGACGCTCGAAGTGGAATCCGGCACCAACGACCCGATCGCCATCTTCCTGACCATCACCCTGGTCGAGGTCATCGCCGCCCACGCCAACCCCGAAACCAATGTCCTGGTCACCAGCCTGATCCTCGGCTTCCTCGTCAATATGGGCCTTGGCGCCATCATCGGCGCACTCGGCGGTCTTGCCATCGTCCGTCTCGTCGACCGGCTCAATCTCGACCACGGCCTGCTGCCGATCTTCGTGCTGACGCTGTCGCTGATGGTCTTCGCCGCCGCCGGCGCCGTCGGCGGCTCCGGTTTCTTGGCGGTCTATATCGCCGGCCTCATTGCCGGTAATTCCGACATCCGCGCCGTCACCATCCTCAAGCGTTTCCAGGACGGCATGTCATGGCTGGCGCAGATCATCATGTTCCTGATCCTTGGCCTGTTCGCCACCCCTTCGCAATTTCCGGCGATCATGGTGCCGGCGATAGCGCTTGGCCTTTTCCTGATGTTCGTCGCCCGCCCGATCGCTGTCTGGCTCTGCCTGATCCCGTTCCGCCTGCCGCGCCCCGAAGTCGCCTTCGTCTCCTGGGTCGGCCTGCGCGGCGCCGTCTCGATCCTGCTCGCCATCACCCCATTGCTTGGCGGGCTTGAGAACGGCCGCACCATCTTCAACGCCGCCTTCATCATCGTGCTGGTGTCGCTTGTCATCCAGGGCTGGACGGTCGGCCCGCTGGCGCGTCGCCTCGGCCTCATCGTGCCGGCGCGCCTCGGACCGCTGGACAAGGTCGAACTCGAACTCCCCGGCTCCGCCCACCACGAGCTCCTTGCCTATCGCGTGGCGCATGGCAGCCCGGTGGCGCGCGGCGAGCGCATTCCGCGCTGGGCGCGGCCCTCGCTGGTGCTGCGCGACGGCCGCTCGATGCGTTTCCAGGACATGGGCCGGCTCACCGCCGGCGACCAGGTCTATATCTTCGTGCCGGACCGCTATCCGCGCCTGCTCGACAAGCTGTTCGCCAGCCGCGCGGTGGTCGACCCGGAAGACGCCGATTTCTTCGGCGCCTTCGCCGTCGACCCGGCGCGCTCCGCCGCCGAGCTTGAGGCAGCCTACGCGCCGGGCCTGACCGAGGCGGAGCAGAAGCTCACTGTCGGCGCGCTGGCCACGGCGCGGCTTGGCGGCCATGCCGAATATGCCGATCGGGTGCTGATCGGCTCGATCGAGCTGATCGTCAGGGATGTCGACGACAAGGGCAGGATCACGGGTCTCGGTCTTTCCTTCGAGCCGACCGCGCCGGTGGCGCGGGTGCCGGTGTTCCTCAGTGCCGGCGAAATGGGCGACCGTCTCAGCGCCTTCATCCGCAACTGGCGCAAGCCGACCGAGACGCAGGAGGCGGCAGCACAAAAAGATGAGCCGCCCGAGCCGCCGGTTGAAAAGGCCACGACAGGGAGCTGAAAAGAGCGATCGTTTGCCTTGCCCCGGCATCATGGGGCGATCTTCACGGACTATGTTCGCGCCCGCCTCAAAATTTCGCACCGCGCCGCGGCCAAAGCCTTGCATCGTCACCGATGCGGGGTATGGTCCCGGCGATTTTTCCGAGGAAAGGAACCCGCATGGCCGCCTTCAAGACACTGGACGATATCGGCAACATCAGCGGCAAGCGCGTGCTGGTGCGCGTCGACCTCAACGTTCCCGTCGCCGACGGCAAGGTCACCGACGCCACCCGCATCGAACGCATCGCGCCGACCATCGCCGAACTGTCGGGCAAGGGCGCCAAGGTCATCCTGCTCGCCCATTTCGGCCGGCCCAAGGATGGACCGTCGCCGGAATTCTCGCTGGAGCCGATCGCCAGGGCAACCGCCGAGGTGCTCGGCCGTCCCGTCGGCTTTGCCTCGGATTGCGTCGGCGACATAGCGGGAAGTGCCGTCGCGGCCATGAACAAGGGCGACGTGCTGCTCTTCGAAAACACCCGTTTCTACAAGGCCGAGGAGAAGAACGACCCGGCCTTCAGCGAGCGGCTCGCCGCCAATGGCGACATTTTCGTCAACGACGCCTTTTCCGCGGCGCACCGCGCCCACTCTTCCACTGAAGGGCTGGCGCATCTGCTGCCTTCCTTTGCCGGCCGCACCATGCAGGCCGAGCTCGAAGCGCTGGAGAAGGGGCTGGGCAATCCGGTCCGCCCGGTCGTCGCCATCGTCGGCGGCGCCAAGGTCTCGACCAAGATCGACCTGTTGATGAACCTGGTGAAGAAGGTCGACGCGCTGGTGATCGGCGGCGGCATGGCCAACACCTTCCTTGCCGCGCGCGGCACCGATGTCGGCAAGTCGCTGTGCGAGCATGACCTTGCCGCCACCGCCAAGCAGATCATGATCGAGGCGGCCGAGGCCGGCTGCGCCATCATCCTGCCGGTCGACGGCGTCGTCGCCAAGGAATTCAAGGCCGGCGCCGCTTGCGAGACTGTTGCCATCGCCGACGTGCCGGCCGACGGCATGATTCTGGATGTCGGCGAAAAGACCGTGAAGACGATCGGCGAATGGATCGACCGCGCCGCGACCCTGGTCTGGAACGGCCCGCTCGGCGCTTTCGAGATCGCGCCGTTCGATCACGCCACGGTGGCGGCGGCAAAACACTCGGCCGCGCGCACCAAGGCCGGCAAGCTGGTCTCGGTCGCCGGTGGCGGCGATACGGTGGCGGCGCTCAACCACGCCGGCGTCGCCGATGACTTCACCTATGTCTCGACCGCCGGCGGCGCCTTCCTGGAATGGATGGAAGGCAAGCCGCTGCCAGGCGTCGACGTGCTGAAGCGCTAAGCAATTCCAGCAAAAGCGTGAGACGGTTTTCCCGGGAAAAGCGCGTAGCGCTTTCCCTTGGGAATTGCGTCGAGACTCAAGCGCATTTTGCAGCCAGGCGGAAACGCCTGGCGGTGCAGACATGCGGCTGGAACAAGCAAGGCGATCGACACAAAGAGACGCCCGGGACTTTCAATCGATTCGAGCTTTCCGATGCCATTCCTTTGGCGGTAGACTTCCGTTAAGCGCGGAACGAACCCCTCTCAGGAGAAGCATGATGAGCGAACGTCTCGAAGACATAGCCGCCGCGATTGTGGCCAACGGCAAGGGCCTACTGGCCGCCGACGAAAGTTCCGGCACCATCAAGAAGCGTTTCGATGTCATCGGCGTCGAATCGACCGCCGACAGCCGCCGCGACTATCGCGAGATGATGTTTCGCGCCAAGGACGCGATGACCAAGTACATCTCCGGCGTTATCCTCTATGACGAGACCATCCGCCAGAAGGCCGCCGATGGCACGCCTCTGGTCGACATCATCAAGGCGTCAGGCGCCATCCCCGGCATCAAGGTCGATGCCGGCGCCAAGCCGCTCGCCGGCTTTCCCGGCGACACCGTTACCGAGGGCCTCGACGGCCTGCGTGAGCGCCTTGCCGACTACTACAAGCTCGGCGCCCGCTTCGCCAAATGGCGCGCGGTGATCGACATCGATACCGGCAAGAGCGTGCCTTCGGCCACTTCGATCAGCGCGAACACCCATGCGCTCGCCCGCTATGCCGCCCTTTGCCAGGAAGCCGGCATCGTGCCGATCGTCGAGCCGGAAGTGCTGATGGACGGCGCCCACGACATCGGCACCTGCTACGAGGTCTCGAAGGCGACGCTGATCAAGCTCTATGATGAACTCCATGCGGCGCGCGTCGTGCTCGAAGGCACGATCCTCAAGCCCAACATGGTCCTGTCGGGCAAGAAGTCGGGCACGGTGGACAGTCCCGAAATGGTCGCCGAGATGACCATAAAACTGTTCCGCGAGACGGTGCCGGCGGCGGTCCCGGGCATCGCCTTCCTCTCCGGCGGCCAGGAGGACGAGGAGGCAACCGCCAACCTCAACGCCATCAATGCCATCGGTCCGCATCCGTGGAAGCTGACCTTCTCCTATGGCCGTGCGCTGCAGGCTGCCCCGCAGAAGGCATGGAGCGGCAAGGCGTCGAACGTCGCCGCCGGCCAGGCCGCCTTCACCCATCGCGCCCATATGAACTATCTGGCTGCGCTCGGAAAATGGAAGCCTGGCCTCGAACAGGCCGCCTGAGCCCAGCTTTTCCATCCCCGTTCAGACCCGGGCCAACGCGCCCGGGTTTTTCCTATCCGCGATTTGGGGGAAGACCTCCTCATCCCTATTTCCTCTGGGCGTTGCCGGCGGTGTCGGTTTGCGCTCGTCCCGAACGTCCTTGGGATGAGAGACAGGGAGAGGTTCATGCATCGCAACAAGGTCGTTTCACGCGAAGACTGGTTCCAGGCGCACAAGGCGCATCTGGCGCGTGAGAAGGAACTGACGCGGTTGCGCGAGCGTGTCGCGGCCGAGCGGCGGGAACTGCCGTGGCTGAAAGTAAGGAAGGACTACGTCTTCGAGACGGAGCAAGGGCCGAAGAAACTGGCCGATCTTTTCGCCGACCGCAGCCAGTTGATCGTCTATCACTTCGTGTTCGCGCCGGGCTCCACCCATCACTGCGAAAGCTGTGCCTTCGTCGCCGACCATATGGACGGCGCCAACCGGCATCTCAGGCATCATGACGTGTCGCTTGTCACCATATCGCGGGCGCCGCTGGCCGAGCTGCTGCCCTACAAGCAGCGCATGGGCTGGACGTTCGACTGGGTCTCTTCCTATGCGTCGGACTTCAACTTCGATATGCAGGTGTCCTTCACCGACAAGCAGATCGCATCCGGCGAAGCGGTCTACAATTTCGAAACACCGGTGCTGACGTCGAAGGACCTGCCCGGCACCACTGTCTTCTACATGGGCGAAACCGGTGACATTTTCCTGACCTTCATGTCGCGCGCCCGCGGCAGCGAGCAGTTCATCGGCGCCTATCAGTATCTCGACATTGCACCGAAAGGTCGTGACGAGACCGGTCCTTACGGGACCTTCATGGACTGGGTGCGACTGCACGATGAATATGGGAACAGGTCGCTGCGGGGCGATGAATGCCCTTAGGGTACCGGCCGGCGATGCAAGGATCCGTTCACCTCGGCCCAAACATGCGCTAAGCCTGCCGCAGATCATTCCACGGTTCCGCCATGCGCTTCCCGGCCTCTCTCACCTGGCTCGCCTTCCCCGTCTATGTCTGGCAGGGGCTCGGCGTGCGCCGCCGCACAACGCGCATGCTGCCGGCACAGGGACCGGTCATGCACGAACTCGCCGGCAAGGCGCCCGGTATCTCGCTTCTGGTGCTGGGCGACTCCTCGGCCGCCTCGGTCGGCATCGGCAATTCCGAGAACGGGCTTGCCGCGCAGCTCGCCGTGCTGATCTCGCAGCGCACCGGCCGCGCCGTGCGCTGGCGCGCCGCCGGCTTCAATTCGGCGACATCGGGCCAGATCCGCGACCATGTCCTGCCCAACCTGTCGGCCGATCCGTGGACGCATATCGTGCTTGCCATCGGCACCAACGACACCAAGAATTTTCATTCGGTGCCGCGCTTCAAGAAGGAGTTCGGCGGCTTGCTCTACGGCCTGCGCGCCAAATGGCCGGAGGCACGCGTGGTGTGGTCGCCGGTGCTGGAGTTCACGCGGGCGCCGGCCATGCCGCCGCTGCTCGGCAAGATCCTCGAGATCCGCGCCACCGCAATGAACCGGATGGGTGAACGGCTCTGCCTTGAACGCGGCGCGGTGCCGGCCCCGCGCTTGCCGATCACCAATCCCGAACAGGGTTTCGCCTCGGACGGCTTCCACGCCTCGGAGGCGGGCTACCGCGCCTGGGCCGCGCATCTCGTCGGTCTAGTGCTCGCCAGCTGAACACCGACGGCCGATGCGGCCCGCAGACCTATGTCAAATGCCCGAGCACGGCCGCCAGCGAGATCGCGGCCATGGCCAGCAGCGCCAGCTTCCAGAAATCGCCGCGGCGCTTGAGCCCTGGCCAGCCGATCGGTTTGATCAGCTGGATGACCATGAAGCCGACGATGACAAGGGCGAGGAGTTTCGTCATGCCGCCTTTGACCAGCAACGCGGCCCGCTGTCAAAGCCGAGAAGGAACGGGCGCCGCGTTACCCAACCGGACCGCGGCGCCCGCCGTTTTGGGAGGACGACCTACTTCAGCGGCTTGAGGCCGGCTTCGATCGAGGCGCGCTTCGGTTCGAGGAACGGCGGCAGGGCCAGGCTTTCGCCCAGCGTCTCCAGCGGCTCGTCGGCGGTGAAGCCCGGCCCGTCCGTGGCGATCTCGAATAGGATGCCGTTGGGCTCACGGAAATAGAGTGAGCGGAAGTAATAGCGCTCGACCTCGCCGCTCGACGGCAGGCGGAATTCGGCCAGGCGGGCGGTCCATTGATGCAGCGTCTCCTGGTCCGGCGCCCTGAAGGCAACATGGTGAACCGCACCGGCGCCTTGCCTTGCGGGAGCCAGCCCGGGCTGCACGGCGACATGAAGCTCCGCCGCCGGCCCGCCAGCGCCCATTTCGAAGACATGGACCTGGCCTTCGCCGTCCGGCGAAGCATAGTCGCGGCCCTTGCGCATGTTCATCACCCTGGTCAGCACCGCCTCGGTGTTGGTGATGTCGGGGACGCTGATGACGATCGGCCCGAGCCCGCGGATCTGATGCTCGGCCGACACCGGGCTTTGCGCCCAGGGATGGCTGCCGCCCTTGCCGCCATCGCTGACGAGCCGCAGACGCTGGCCTTCGGGATCCTCGAAATCGAACGACGGGTAGCCGCCGATGTCGGCAATCTCTCCTGTCGCGATGTTTTCGCCGGCCAGGTGCTGTTTCCACCAGGCCAGGCTCTCCGGGCTGCCGACCCTGAGGCTGGTCCGCGCGATGCTGTGGGTGCCGCGCCGCTCGCGGCCAACCGGCCAGTCGAAGAAGGTGAGGTCGGTGCCCGGCGTCGCTTCGCCGTCGGCATAGAAAAGGTGATAGGCTGACGTGTCGTCCTGGTTCACCGTCTTCTTGACCAGCCGCAAGCCCAGCACCTTCGTATAGAAATGAAGATTGCCCGGTGCGTGGGCGGTGATGGCGGTCAGGTGGTGGATTCCTGTCAGTTGCAGGCTCATGGTCGTCTCCCTGGTTTTGGGGAAGAATTATCTCCCGTCATATCAGAACTGCGGTCACCTCGCTGAAGGCCGCCTATCCGGACGGTCCGTCGCCGTGAATTGAACAGTGTCGACTCCATTGGCAGTCCTGCAGTGAACAATCCTTCAGCCGAAAAAGCTGCGTCGAAGATCACGACCGAGGGCAATTTCCAACAACCGGAACATTGGCCGTGCGCCCTGCCATCCTCCTGACAGACTGCTGTCAGGAGGGGTGTGCGATACTGCCTCCAGTTAGAGAGAGGAGAATAGCCATGAACGGTTTCACCATCCTGCGCGGCATGCAGCACTATGTCGGCAAGGTTCGCACCATGCGCAACGAAATTCGCACGCAGCGTTTCATGAACGCGCTGCCCGCGGACATCCGCAAGGATATCGGCTGGCCCGATATGTATGTGGAACGTCGTTCTCGCGGCAATTGAGGCGAATTTTTCGACATCGATATTGGACATGGGCGCGCCAATGCCCAGATATAGCTGCGGCGCGCTGGGGGACGGAGCGAGCTTATGCCTGATCAGAAGACAATCGGCTTCGTCTTCATCGAAGGTTTTGCCGACTGGGAATATGGATTGCTGGCCGCCTCGGCGGTTGAGTGGTTCGGTGCTCGTGCCGTGTCATTGACCCCTGGAGGCAAGCCGGTGACCGGGATAAGCGGCTTTCGGCTGACGCCCGACCGCTCGGCCGGCATCGACGAGAATGCCGATCTTGACGCAGTCGCCGTCATCGGTTCCGACCAGTGGGCGGGCAAAACACCTCCGGATGTCGCTCAATTGCTCAATGCCGTTGCAACGCGCGGCGGCGTCGTCGGCGGCATCTGCGCTGGCACGCTGGCGCTGGCCCGCGCCGGCATGTTCGAACAAGCCAAACATACCAGCAATGGCCGCGACTGGATCAACGGACACGAAGCCGGTTATGCCGGCGACAACAACTATCAGGACGTGCCGCACGCGGTCGCCGATGGCAAAATCGTCTCCGCTCCGGGTTCGGCGCCCGGCACCTTTGCCCTTGCCTTTCTGAAGACGCTCTATCCCGAGCGAGGCGCCGATCTCGCGCGGATGCGGACGCTGTTTGCCAGGGAATATGCTGAAGCCTCCTGACAGTATGCTGTCAGGAGGGATGTGCAACGATGAGATAATGTGCATGGCCGGCCGAGAGAACGACCGATGAAAAGCTGGAACGACAGGCTGAACACGCCTGGCACCAACGGCGTGAAACCAACGCCGCGCACGGTGGGTGACGTGGTCGAGGGCCAGCCGATGCTGGTGCCGACCGCGCGCCAGGTCGACGCTTTCATCCGGTCGATTCCCGAAGGCGTCGAGATGGATGTCCGTGCGCTGCGCACGGCGCTCGCCATCGAACACGGCGCCGAAGTGACATGTCCGGTGACCATTGGCTATCATCTGCGCACGGTCGCCGAAGCCGCCAGGGAAGACCTCGATCGCGGCATGACTACGAGCGACATCGCGCCCTTCTGGCGCGTGCTCGATGCGAGGACGCCGACAACGAAGAAACTGTCCTTTGGCGCGGAATTCATCGCCGCGCAGCGCAAGCGCGAAGGACTGAAACCGTAATGAATGTCGTCAGGAGCGGCTCCGGTCCAGGAGCCGCCCTAGCAACAACACTGGGGAAGCAAACATGCGCCGCGCCGACAGGCTCTTTCAGATCGTGCAGCATCTGCGGGGTGGCCGTCTGGTCACCGCCCAGAAGCTCGGCACGTGGCTCGAGGTTTCCGAGCGAACGATCTATCGCGACATTGCCGACCTGCAGTCGACCGGGGTGCCGATCGACGGCGAGGCCGGCGTCGGCTACATGATGAGGGAGGGCTTCGACCTTCCGCCGCTGATGTTCACGCGTGACGAGATCGTGGCGCTGGTTGCCGGCGCGCGCATGGTACGCGCCTTTGGCGGCGCCGCAATGGCACGCGCCGCCGACGAGGCATTGGTCAAGATCGGCGCGGTGCTGCCCGATGCCGAGAAGGACCGCATCGCCCGTACCGAGATCCACACGCCCATGTGGGTGGTCAGCGACGCCGCCCGCGAGGCGATCGACCTGATCGAGCGTGCGGTCGAAAAGCGCCAGGTGCTGACCATCGACTATTGCGACGAGGCCGGGCGCGGCACCGCGCGCGACATCAGGCCTCTCGGCCTGTGGTTCTGGGGCAAGGTGTGGACGCTGGTCGCCTGGTGCGAGATGCGCGACGACTTCCGCGCCTTCCGCATCGACCGCATCGCCTCGGTGGTGATTGCCGGCCGCATCTTCAAGCCGGAGCGCGGCAAGCAGCTTGCCGACTTCTACCGGGCCGTGGAGCGCAGCGAGGATTACGGCATGGCGCCCGACCGCGTGGCGCGAAGCTGAGATAGCATATGGAATAAAAAAGCCCGCTCGAAGCGGGCTTTTTTCATGAACTGTCGCAGACCTTACTCGTCGTCAGCGTCTTCGTTCTTCGACTTCAGCGCCGAGAGCTTGGCGAACACGGCGTTGGCGTCGAGTTCGGCATCCTCGTCCTTCGGCTTTTCGGGGGCCGGCACCAGCCGCTCGGTCAGGGCCGCCGGCAGCAGCGTGTCGCCGACTGGCTGCGCCTGTTCGCGGCCGCGCGAGGCGCGGTTGACTTCCATGTCGAGGTCGATCTGCGAGGCGAGACCCAGCGTCACCGGATCCATCGGCTGCAGGTTGGCCGAATTCCAGTGCTTGCGTTCGCGGATCTGCTCGATCGTCGACTTGGTGGTGCCGACGAGACGCGAAATCTGCGCGTCCTTGAGTTCGGGATGGTTGCGCACCAGCCACAGGATGGCGTTCGGCCGGTCCTGGCGCTTCGACAGCGGCGTGTAGCGCGGGCCCTTGCGCTTGGATTCCGGCACCCGCACCTTGGGGTCGGAAAGCTTCAGGCGCTGGTTCGGGTCCTTCTCGGCGCGCGCGATCTCGTCGCGGGTCAGCTGGCCGGTCATGATCGGGTCCATGCCCTTGATGCCTTGCGCCGATTCGCCGTCCGCGATTGCCTTGACCTCGAGCGGATGCAGCCCGCAGAACTGGGCGATCTGCTCGAAGGAGAGCGCGGTGTTGTCGACCAGCCAGACGGCGGTCGCCTTGGGCATCAACAGCGTATTGGCCATTAGAAAAATCCTTCTCGTTCGCCCGCGTTCCCGCGCGGGCGGTGGTTTAGAGCCACCAAAATGGGAAATTCGCGGCCTGTATAACCGTTCCCTTGCCGTTTCGCAATGTTTTTGGAAGCGCGGCCGCCCGATGGGTTCGGGAGCCGGCAAGCGCGTAGGAGACAGCTACTTTTGAGCAGGCCGCACAAGTGCCGCGCGCGCTCCTGGAATCGCCAATTGCACTGGCCCCAAAAAGACAAAACCCGCTGGACAAGGTCCAGCGGGCTCGGAACCGGAAACGGGAACGTCTGCGACGGCTCTACTTCTCAACATGAACCCGGCCCTGCGGCCGGATCATGCTTGCAATCAGATCGCCTGGCGGGCGATCCGTTCGATGTCGGCGCGGTTGATGCCGAGATCGCTGAGCTGACGTGCGTTGAGACGGTTCAGTTCGCGCACGGTCTCGTTGTACATGCGCCAGTTACGGAAAGCGCGGATCGGGTTCATGGTAGTCCTCCTGAATGGGGTGTTCGTTTCGATGCTGCACAGATAGTGATCATCGATGAGGACTTGAACGGCCGATTTTGCATAGCAATGATGCAAATGCTGCATTGCACCATTAAGCCTCTGTTCATCTTGTAGGCAGGGACGAAAGGCGCTGTCCCAGGACGTGTCGAGATTCCGGTCAGGCCGAGTCGGAGTCGAAGACGGGCGCGAAGCGACCAAACTGGGTTGATACCGAGAACCGGAGCGGAGCGTACTTTTCGTAGGCGAGCACCGGCCTACGCCGGCCATAGCCTTGGCTGCCACGACCGCCCACATGAGTGCTTCGGCCGGCGAAGGCCGGAAGCGCAGGAAGCCATCATTTGCAGGCCGGCCTTGCCTGAATATCGCCGTCCTAGCCGACGTCGAGCACGATCTTGCCGATATGCTCGCCCTCCTCCATCCGCTCATGCGCGCGCCAGGCATCGGTCAGCGGATAGATCATGTCCATGACGGGTGCGACCTTGCGCGTGCCGAGCAGTGGCCACACCTGTGCCTCCAGAGCCGCCGCGATCGCCGCCTTGAACTCGACGGTGCGCGGCCTGAGCGTCGACCCCGTATGGGTCAGCCGCTTGACCATGATCTTGGAAAAATCGGCGCTGGCGACGGCACCAGCCTGCACGGCGATCTGGACGATGCGGCCCTCGACCGCCGCCGCTTCGTAGTTTCGCTGGACATAGTCGCCGCCTACCATGTCGAGGATGACATTGGCCCCCTTGCCATCCGTCGCCTCCTTGACCGCCGTGACGAAATCCTCCTCGCGGTAATTGATCGCCCGGTCGGCGCCGAGCTTCAGGCAGGCGTCGCATTTCTCCCTGGATCCGGCGGTGGTGATGACATAGGCGCCGAAGGCCGAAGCCAGTTGGATCGCCGTCGTGCCGATGCCGGACGAGCCGCCATGCACCAGCAGCGTCTCGCCTTTCTTCAGGCCGCCGCGTTCGAACACATTGTGCCAGACGGTGAAATAGTTTTCCGGCACGGCCGCTGCTTCCGTGTGGGTGAAGCCGGCGGGCAGCGGCAGCACGCTGCCGGCATGAACCTTGACATATTCGGCATAGCCGCCGCCGGGGGTCAGCGCGCACACCCGGTCGCCGATGCGCCAGCGCGATATCTCGTCGCCAAGGGCAGCCACTTCGCCCGACACTTCGAGGCCGGGCAGGTCCGATGCGCCGGGCGGCGGCGGATAGGCGCCCTTGCGCTGCTGCACGTCGGGCCGGTTGACGCCGGCAGCATGCACCTTGATCAGGATCTCGCCTGGGCCGGGCAAGGGGACATCGCGCGTTTCCGGTTTCAGCACCCGTGGGCCACCCGGTTCCGAGATCGCGATTGCCGTCATCCTCGCCGGAATTTTCTGTCCGCTCGCCATGGAGTTTCCCGTCTTCCTCGCCGCATTCTTACCGGCTGTTTGCATCGACGCCCTTGCCCTATGTATGCTGATTGCCAAATCAGGCAAATGGCCAATCTGGTGTGGCGGAGGAGGAGCAACGATGGCGATCTTCGACGACGAACCCAAGAAGAAGGCACGGCCGCACGAGATCGGGCAGGATCTGTCGCTGCTTTCCGTCGGTGAACTGTCGGAGCGCATCGGCATCCTGCGCGACGAAATCGCAAGGCTGGAGGCTGAGCTCAAGGCCAAGGACAACACCAAATCGGCCGCCGAGGCACTGTTCCGCCGCGGATAGGCAGACGGGCGCAACAGCCCGCCGCCGAAAAGCCCGAATGCGACTGTCTTCAGACCTTGTCCCTCCAGAGTCCAGCCGGATCAATAAATGCTCGCATCCTACAGACCGATCCTCTCCCTGCTTCGCGGCACTGCCTTCCTGCTGGCGGCATCCGGTCTGCATGGGCTGCTGCTTCCCCTGCGCGGCCAGGTGGAAGGGTTCTCCACCGCATCGCTTGGCCTGATGGGCACGGCCTGGGCCGGTGGCTTCGTCACCGGCTGCTTCTTTGCCCCACGCATCGTGCGCCGCGCCGGGCATGTGCGCGCCTTCGGCGCCTTCGCCGCGTCCGGCGCCATCGTGGCCCTGCTCACCGGCCTGATCATCGATGAATATGTCTGGATCCTGCTGCGCGCCTTTACCGGTTTCACCATGGCCGGCGCCTTCATGGTCATCGAAAGCTGGCTGAACGAGAAGGCCACCAACGAGAACCGCGGCACCGTCTTCGGCCTCTATATGATGGTCACCTACGCCTCGATCATGGGCGGCCAGATGATTGTCGCCGGCGGCGACGTGAAATCGGCGTCGCTGTTCATGATCACCGGCATCCTGTTCTGCCTGTCGCTGATCCCGACCGCGGTTTCGACGGCGTCGCACCCCAAGCCGCTGCAGGACGTCAAACTCGACGTCAAGGGGCTCTACGCCAACTCGCCGGTGTCGGCGATCGCCTGCGTTTTGATCGGCATCGCCAATGGCGCCTGGGGCACGCTGGGTGCGGTCTATGGCGCGCGCATCGGCATTCCCACCGCGGAGATCGCCTTGATGATGAGCCTCGTCGTCGTCGCGGGCGCTGCCATGCAGTTACCGGCCGGGCGTCTCTCCGACAAGACCGACCGGCGTTTCGTGATGGCCGGCGCCGCTTTCGGCGCGGCCCTGTTCGCGCTCCTGATCTTCCTGTTCCAACCGCGCTCCGGCATTTTCGTCATCGTCTTCACCGCCGCTTACGGCGCTTTTGCCTATACGCTGTATTCGATAGCCGTGGCGCATGCCAACGACCACGCCCGTGCCGAGGACTTCGTCAAGGTGTCGGGCGGACTGCTGCTGCTTTACGGCTTCGGCACCATGATCGGGCCCTTGCTGGCGGCAGCGCTGATGGGCTGGATGCGCCCGGAGGGCCTGTTCCTGGCCACCGCCTTCGCGCATCTGTCATTGGCAGGCTACACGCTGCTGCGCATCAGCCGCCGCGCTCCGGTGCCGATCGGCGATCGCGACGCCTTCAAGACGCAGCCGGCCGACCGCTCGGTGACGCCGGAAGCATTGCGGCTTGACCCAAGAAGAAAAGCAGAAGCAGACAGTTGAGATTCGAAAAACTTTGCCTCACAAATGAGGCATGATGTTTTCCGACGCCTTCATGGCGATCGCCGACCCCAATCGGCGCCACCTTCTGGAAGAACTTCGACGCGGTCCGAAGACCGTCAACGAGTTGGCGGCCGGGCTTCCAGTCTCACGCCCGGCCGTATCACAGCATCTGAAAGTGTTGCTCGACGCCGGATTGGTCAACGCCAAGGCTGAAGGCACGCGGCGTGTGTACACGGTAAGCAATTCCGGCTTCCTGAGACTCAACATCTGGCTCGATCAATTCTGGGAAGCCTGACCGTTTCTGGCCGGCGACCGATCAGCCCTTTCAGGTCTTCTCGTTCAGAAATGCGCCGAGCAAATCGAGCAACACCCCCGTCCCGTGCTCGCGCGACGACGATGTGTCATGGCCATCGAGGAAAGCGCCCTGCTCGGTCAGCACCAGCCGCGTGCCCTTGCCCTCGGCAAACAGTTCGATCGTGGCCAGCGACACGGAGATGCGAGTTGCGCCAAACAGCATGTCATAGCTGTAGACGATGCGCTGGTCCGGCACGATGTCCTGATAGGTGGCTGTGTAGACGTGGATCGGGCCATCTTTCGATCCACCCGCATTGAGCTCCTTGCCGCCGACGCGAAAGTCCATTTCAAAACGGCCGGGCATCGGATTGTCGGGATCGGTGAACCAGCGCCGCTTGGCGTCCGCGTTGCTGAGCGCGAAGAAGACTTTCGACGGCGTCGCCGGATAGAGACGCTCGATGATGAAGGTGGAATGGACGACGGATCGTTCGGTCATGTTGGTCTCCTTCAGTTTTCGTCGTCGGTCTGCGCCAGAAAATCGCCGAGCCGATCCAGCCGGCGCTCCCAGGAGAGGCGCCGCTCGTTGATCCAGTGTCCGGCTGCTCTCAACGCCTTCGGCTCGATCTGGCAGGTACGCACGCGCCCCAGTTTTTCCGAGCGCACCAGACCGCTTGCCTCCAGCACATTGAGATGCTGGACGACAGCCGACAGCGACATTGCCAGCGGCTCGGCCAGCTGGCTGACCGAGGCCGGACCGCGCGACAGCCGGTCGACCATCTGCCGCCGCGCCGGATCGGCAAGCGCCTGGAACATCAGGTCGAGCTGGGCGGGATCGTGCAGCATCGCTGTCAGCCATTATTGTAGGGGAAGAACTTGAAGTAGGGCTGCGCCTCCTCGATCACCCTGGCAAAGGCAGGGCGCTGCAGCAGGCGGTCGTGATAGCGCTTCACGGCGGGATATTTGTCGCCGAACGGCTCGACCTTGTTGGCGTAGAAAAGTGCTGGAGAGGCCGCGCAATCGGCCAGGCTGAAGGCGTCGCCCACCGCCCAGGTCCTCGACTGCATTTCCTGTTCGACGATGGCGTAGGAATTGCGCAGCTGGCCGCGCGCCTGCTCGACGCCGAGCGGATCGGTTTTGTCCTGCGGCCGCAAACGGTCGCCGACGATCTTCTGCATCGGCTCCTGCACATAGAAATCATAGAAGCGGTCGGCCTGGCGGACCGCCAGCGCCAGGTCGATGTCGGCGGGAACGAGTTCGACCGGCCCCGGATAGTGCGCAGCCAGATATTCCACGACGATGGTCGATTCCAGCACCGTGCGGCCGCGCGCATCGTCGCGCAGCGCCGGCATCTTGCCGCTCGGCGATATCTTCAGGAACGCCGCGCGCGAGTGCTCGTCGCCGAGATCGACGATGACCGGGTTGAAGGCGGTGGCGTTCTCGTAGAGCGCGATCAGCGGCTTCCAGCAGAAAGAGGCCAGCGGATGGAAATGCAGCGTCAGGGACATTCTTTGCCCTTCCGTTTCAGGGATCGTCGGTCAACGGGAAATCGACACTGAAGCATTTACTTAACTATTGCGCCGTGCCTTGCCCGTCAAGACCACTCGCGAAGGCTCAATTGGATCGGATATGCGCGACGATCCCGGCTGATATCGCCGGCCAGTCTTGCGGATGCAGCTCATGGCCTCCGCCCGCGATGCGAAGGAGTTTCGCGCCGGCGACCGTTTTGGCCAGCGCCTCGCCATGTTCGACCGGAAAGATCGGATCTGATGTGCCATGGATGACCAGCAGTGGCGCCGCCATCTGCGGCAGCCGCCCCTTCCAGGTATCGCCACCCTTGAGTGAAAAATGATTGGTCGCGCTCAAGAACCCACCGGATCGGTCGTAATCCTTTTCGATGAAAGCTCTCATCTGGACCTCGTCGAACGGATGTGTGGTGCTGGCGATCGCCCGCGCATCCTTGACCACGGAATCGATCGCCTGGCCGCGGTCCGACCAGTCGACATCGGCGCCCGCGGCCGAATGCTCGATATAGGCGCCGGTTGTCTGCGGCAGATGCGACGTGTCCATCCCCACCGGCGAACTGCTGATCACCGTCAGCGACGCGACGCGGGAGGGATGCTTGAGCGCCACGATTTGCGCGATCATGCCGCCCATCGACATGCCGGCGACATGGGCCTTGCCGATGCCATGGCTGTCGAGCACGCCAATGGCATCGTCCGCCATGTCGTCGAATGTGTAAGGCGGCTTGCCCGGCGGATATTTGGTCGAACGGCCGGTATCGCGATTGTCGTAGCGGATCACATACAGGCCGGCATCCGCCAACTCCCGGCAAAACGCCTCCGGCCACCACAGCATCGAGGCCATCGCGCCCATGATCAAAAGCAGCGCGGGATTTTCAGGATCACCGAAGGCTTCGGATTTGATCTCGGGACGATTGATCGTCGTCATCACTCAGTTTCCTATTCTGATTGCATTTTGCAATCGGTTGCACCATAATAAAACTGATACGATAATGCAACTGGTTTTGTGGAGAGAATCGAATGAGCCTCGATCGCCGATCCGGCTGCCCGATCAACCTTTCGCTGGAAGTGTTCGGCGACCGTTGGAGCCTGATTATCCTTCGCGACATGATTTTTGGCGGCAGGCGGCATTTCCGCGAACTGCTCAACGGATCGATTGAAGGCATTGCCTCCAACATCCTTGCCGACCGGCTGAAGCGGCTGATGGAGTTGGGCATGCTGACCAAGGCCGACGATCCCAGTCACAAGCAGAAGGCGATCTACAGCCTGACCGAGATGGCCATCACGCTGGTGCCGATCCTGGCCCATCTCGGCGCCTGGGGCCGCGTCTGGCTGCCGACAAGCGAGGAACTCTCGATCCGCGCCGAGTTGCTGGAAAAGGGCGGACCGCCGATGTGGGAGAAATTCATGGACGAGTTGCGCCATGAGCATCTGGGCATGCCGCTCGACACGGCATCCGGTCCTTCTGTCCGCGCGACCCTGCAGGCCGCCTATCAAGCCGTGGTCGCCGGCAAGGCTCTCGGCGCCAGCCCGGCCGCCTAATCAACTATTTTCCCCGTTTCGAGGCCGGCTCTGCTAGAACAAGCGGAAACCACAATTCACGGGATTGGATAAGCTCTTGGTTGAGAACTCTCGGGATGCCGCCCGCGCGCGCGCCGATCTGCGTTTCAAGAAGCAGGAAGAGGCGGCCACCGTCCGCCAGAAGGCGATGGCGGAGTATGCCGCCGAGAGCGACGCCCGCAAGGCCAAGACCGACAAGCTACGGGCTCTGCGGCTGGCCAAGGAAGCCGAGGACCTCGCCAACGCGCCGGCGGTGCCCGCCAAGAAGCCTGCCCGCGCCAAGAAGAAATAGCCGCACGGCCGTCGGCAACCCGGCCTGACCAGCGGCACCGTTCGCCTGTCGATTCAGCCGCTCGCCGACGCGGTCCTGGCGACAGCGGCCCCCCAATCCCGCCGCTTCACAAGAAGCAATTTCAACCGAAACCGGGATTGCTTCGGCCGGCTGGCCGTCGATGATTGTCCCTTTCCCAACAGGAGATTGCCATGACCGCACTGCCGCTCGAAAAAGCCCGGCAAATCATCGATGCCGCCTTCGCCAAGGGCGCCGAACTCAAGTTCAAGCCGCTCGGCGTCTCGGTTCTTGACGCCGGCGGCCATCTGGTTGCCTTCGAGCGCCAGGACGGCGCCTCGTTCCTGCGCCCGCAAATGTCGGCGGGCAAGGCCTATGGCGCGTTGGCCATTGGCATGGGCTCGCGCAAGGTCGAGGCCTTCGCCAAGGAGCGCCCGCATCTGGTCGCCGGCATCTCCGACGTGTCGGGTGGACGTGTGCTGCCGGTCGTCGGCGGCGTGCTGATCCGCGACAAGGCCGGCACTATCATCGGCGCCGTCGGCATTTCAGGCGACACGTCGGACAATGACGAGGCCGCGGCCATCGCCGGCATCGAGGCCGCCGGCTTCACCGCGGATCCGGGCTGAGTACTTAGTTGAGGTTGATGTCCCGGCTCGCCGACCGCATCGACACGGCGAACCCGGCCAGCACATCGAACAGCGCGATGATCATCAGCGTGAAGAAGATGGAATGCGCCGCGCCCTTGACCAGCAGGAACTCGACCAGGAAGGCGACGAAGACCAGCGTCGACAGGAGATGGTCCATGATCGAGGCGCTGGTCGTGCGCGCCGACTTCACCATTTCGAGGAACAGGAAGATCAGGCCGATCAGTATCATCAGGTCGCCGAGCGTCATCGAGAACACCCCGCCCGACATCATGCGGAACGAGAAGATCTCGCTCGCCCACGGGTCATCGCCGCCGCCGAAAATTCCGAGCAGGCCAAGATTGTAGAGAATGAAAGGCACGATCAAAAGCGGGACGGCACCGAACATCTGGCGTCTCCATATGGGGGCACCTTCTGTAGAATGCGCCACAGCCACGCCGTCAAGATTTTTCGTGCTAAGCCGCAAACACGGTCGAAGACCGGATGCAACAACCATGTCAGCCGACAAGGAGCAAGCGTAGGACAGAGGTTCTGCGCTTGAACGAGCCGGCGCGCGCGCTACCCGCCAGTGGGATGGCAGTCTGGGCCTCGGCCGTCAGGTTCGCCAAACGCAAAAAGACCGGCCTGAGGCCGGTCCTTTGCAACTCAACCCTTCAAAAAAGCTGGTCTCAGCTTTCCTTGGGGGTCAGCACCTGGCGACCGCGATACATGCCGGTCTTCAGGTCGATGTGATGCGGGCGGCGCATTTCGCCGGAATTCTTGTCCTCGACATAGGTCGGGGCCTTGAGGGCGTCAGCCGAGCGGCGCATGCCGCGCTTGGACGGAGAGGTTTTGCGTTTCGGAACGGCCATGGATATGCTCCATTACATGGTCAAAAGCCCCGCCCGCCCTCGTGAAAGGGCCATGTCGGGGCCTAAATCTGAGAAAGTCGGGTGCCTATACACGCCTGACACCGTTTTGGCCAGCACTGCCATGAATTTTTTTGAGTCGGTTACTCCAGACAGCCGACATAGGCGCCTGAGCGACCGGCACGCCGTTCGATCAGATTGGCCAACCTTCTCAAGCCCGGCCCGGGTTTGGCCGGATTGCGGGCGATGGGGTTGGGCAAGGCGACGGCGAGAAGTGCGGCCTGCCGGCGCGACAGCTGTTTTGCCGGAATGCCGAAATGGTGCTGCGCCGCCGCCTCGATGCCGTAGATGCCCGGCCCCCATTCGGCGATGTTGAGATAGATCTCCATGATACGGCGTTTCGACATCACCGCGTCGAAATAGACGGCCAGCGGCAGTTCGACGACCTTGCGCACCGAGCCCAGCGGACGGGACCAGAGAAAAAGGTTCTTCACCGTCTGCATGGTGATGGTCGAGGCACCGCGCGTCGCCTCGCCGGCCAGCGCATCGTCGACTACCCCTCTGAGTTCGCCGAGATCGACGCCACGGTGGAAGCAGAACTGCCCGTCCTCCGACATGATGACGGAGTGAGCCAGCACCGGCGCGACATCGTCGATCGACACCCAGCGCCGGTCATAGCCGGAGAAGGTCGCCAGATCCTTCAGCATCAGCGTCGACACCGGGTGCACGAAGGACGGCAGGTAAAGGAAGGTCAGCACGGTCGGGATCAACGCCAGTACGGCGGCCACGACAAGGCCGCGCCGGACCCGGCGCCTGAGACCGCGACGGTTCACGCCGCGCGATCTCGTCGCCATGTCCAGCTTTTCGGTTTCATGATCGACGATCGGTTCCGCCAAGCCGCCCAACCCGTGCTTCTCCTCGCTCCGGCATAATGGCGCTTGCCTTCTTGCGCAACGTCTGAGTGTCGGCTACCGGTCCCGACCATGACGAATGACGACGAAATGGCGTTCGAAATGGCGCTCATCAGGCGAGCAGCGGCCGTCGAGGTGCTGTTGCGGCGCTTGCTCGACGATCGCCCGCTTTCGGGTGAGATCGCGCGGCCCGATCGGCTGATGGCGGCGATGCGCCATGGCGTGCTGAACGGCGGCAAGCGCCTGCGCCCCTTCCTGGCCATGGAAAGTGCCGCCCTTTTCTCCGCCGACGGCGAAGCAGCACTGCGCGTCGCGGCGGCACTCGAATGCGTGCATTGCTATTCGCTGATCCATGACGATTTGCCGGCGATGGATGACGATGATCTGCGCCGTGGCCAGCCGACAGTGCACAGGGCCTTCGACGAGGCAACCGCGATCCTGGCCGGCGACGCATTGCTGACCCTGGCCTTCGACATCATCGCCGGCGAGGCGACCGTACTGCCAGCGGAGCGGCGAGCGGCCTTGGTGCTGGCGCTTGCCCGTGCGGCCGGAGCCGGCGGCATGGTCGGTGGCCAGAAGCTCGACCTCGAAGCCGAGCAGACGCCGCCCGACGAGGCGGGCATCATAACGCTGCAGGCAATGAAGACCGGCGCGCTGATCCGCTTCGCCTGCGAGGCCGGCGCCATCATCGCCGGCGCTGCGGCCGAGGACCGCGAAAGACTGGCTGAGTTCGGCTCGGCCATCGGCCTTGCCTTCCAGCTTGCCGACGACCTGCTCGACCTGACCGCCGACGCCAGCCAGATGGGCAAGGCGACCGGCAAGGACGCCGCCGCCGGCAAGGGAACGCTGGTGGCGCTGCACGGTGCGAATTGGGCGCGCAGCCAGTTGCACGGCCTTGTCGGGCAGGCCCACGCGCTGCTCGATCCCTTTGGTGACAAGGCGGCGCTGCTGAAGGAGGCTGCGACCTTCATCGCGACGCGCAACAGCTGAGTGCCCACCGATGTCGGTGCGGGTTCAGAGACAAATGGGAGATCAGCTTCGATGTCGGCCAATCTGTTCGATCTCAGCGGGCGCCGGGCGCTCGTAACCGGCTCGTCGCAAGGCATCGGGCTCGCTCTGGCCAAGGGCCTGGCGCAAGCCGGCGCAAGCGTGATCCTCAACGGCCGTGACGCGGCCAAGTTCGGCGCCGCGGCGGCGCAGATCCCCGGGGCGCAAACGCTTATCTTCGACGCGACCGACCATGACGCGGTTCGCGCCGCGATCGACAATTTCGAGCTGTCCGGCGGACCCATCGACATATTGGTCAACAATGCCGGCATGCAGTTCCGCACGCCGCTCGAGGATTTTCCCGCCGATGCGTTCGAGCGCCTGCTGCAGACCAATGTCGCCAGCGTCTTCCATGTCGGCCAGGCGGTTGCGCGCCACATGATCAGCCGCGGCCGTGGCAAGATCATCAACATCGCTTCCGTGCAGACCGCCCTGGCCCGCCCTGGCATCGCCCCCTACACGGCGACGAAGGGCGCGGTCGGCAACCTCACCAAGGGCATGGCAACCGACTGGGCCAAACATGGCCTGCAATGCAACGCCATCGCCCCCGGCTATTTCGACACGCCGCTGAATGCAGCCCTCGTCGCCGATCCGGCTTTCACCGGCTGGCTCGAAAAGCGCACCCCGGCCGGCCGCTGGGGCAAGGTGGAGGAACTGGTCGGAGCCTGCGTGTTCCTGGCCTCCGACGCCTCGTCCTTCGTCAACGGCCATATCCTCTATGTCGACGGCGGCATCACCGCATCGCTCTGATCTTCCCCGCCGCGCGGACCAGCAATCGCGCTGGTCGCGCGAACGAAATCTTAATGTAAATGAAGCGTAATCCCGGTCGTTAAAATAGTGCGTATGTGTTGGGGTTGCGCATGCCGGAATATTCTTCCTTCATCCGGTTTGTCCGGATTCGCTATCTTTCAGGATTGCTGATTTTCGCGCTGGCTTCCACGGCCATCATGGTTGCGCTCAACCGTGTCAATTCCTTCCGTCATGAGGTTGACGCGCTGAGCAGCAACCTCGTCGTCTTCACCCGCGACCTGCGCAACGCGACCAGCTTCGCCGAGACGACCGGTTCCGCCTGGCGCAACGAAACACGCGACGCGCTGACCGCCTCGGCCCGCGACCATTCCGAACGCCTGACCAACGAAATCGACACGCTGACCGCCCAGTTCGCCGCGCTGCGCTCGCGCCTGTCGGCCAAGACCCTCAACGAGCTCGAAACCGCCTCGGTCAACGGCGACCTGTTCTGGTCGGCGCATGACATGGTGCGCAACTTCAATCTGATGTCGGTGGCGCAGAAGGCCGATGAATGGAGCTATCGGGAAATCCGCAACCAGAACGACCTGTTCGTCCAGCCGATGCTGGTCCGCGTCCGCACCGCCATGGACGAAGAGCGCCATCTGGCCGACGCGTCGAGCGACCGGTTGCTGCTGTGGGCGAGCGGCCTGTTGTTCGCCGTCCTGGCCATCGTCGCCTTCTGGATCTTCCGGCCGATGGAGCAGGCGATCCGCCGCGCCTTTGCCCAGTCGGCCGAATCCCTGTTCAAGGCAGAGGCCGCCGATCGCGCCAAGTCGGAATTCCTGGCCAATATGAGCCACGAGATCCGCACGCCGATGAACGGCGTGCTCGGCATGGCCGAACTCTTGGCCAAGACCGAACTCACCCCACGCCAGAAGACCTTCACCGACGTCATCGTCAAATCCGGCAATGCGCTGCTCACCATCATCAACGACATCCTCGATTTCTCCAAGATCAACGCCGGACAGCTCACCCTGGACCCTGCCCCCTTTCGTCTCACCGAAGCGGTCGAGGACGTGGCGACACTGGTCTCGGCGCGCGTCGCCGAAAAGAACCTCGAACTGATCGTGCGCGTCGATCCGCGCCTGCCGGCCCATGTCATCGGCGACGCCGGCCGCTTCCGGCAGATCGTCACCAATCTGGTCGGCAATGCGGTGAAGTTCACCGAGAAGGGCCATGTGCTGATCGATGTCGGCGGCGAAACCGTCAACGATGTCGTCCAGCTCAGGCTGCGGGTCGAGGACACCGGCATCGGCATCCCGGCCGAGAAACTGCAGAACGTGTTCGAGAAATTCGCGCAGGTCGACGGCTCCTCGACCCGGCGTCACGAAGGCACCGGCCTTGGCCTTGCCATCGCCGCCCGCCTCGTCGACCTGATGGCCGGCAAGATCGGCGTCGAGAGCGAGATCGGGCGCGGCTCCGTCTTCTGGTTCGCGGTGCCGCTGCCTGTGCATCATGCCGAGGCACGCGAAGCGATCGTGCCTGTCGACGTCACCGGCGCGCGCGTGCTGGTCATCGACGACAATCCGGTCAACCGCGAAATCCTGCTCGAGCAGCTCAGAAGCTGGAGCTTCGACTGCGCCGCCGCCGAAAGCGGCGCGGTGGGGCTGGCCTTCCTCGATCGCGCCTGCCAGCTGGGCGCCAGCGTCGACTGCATCATCCTGGACTACCAGATGCCCGGCATGAATGGCGCCGATGTCGCCCGGGCCATCGCCGCCGACAGCCGGCTGTCGGCCATCCCGATCGTCATCCTGACCTCGGTCGACCAGGTCGATTTCGGCAAGATGATCATCGATTTCGGCATATCGGCGCATCTGACCAAGCCGGCGCGTTCGGCGGTCCTGCTCGGCACCGTCATCTCGGTCATCCAGAAGGCTCGCTCGCAGGTCGGCAAGGCGCAGTTCATCCGCGAACCGGTTCAGCCGAAGCCGGTGCCGCAGGCGGCTCCGCCCGCCTTCACCGTCATCCGTGGCCCGGCCATGCCGGTCATGGCGGTGCCGGAATCGACCGCCACGCCGAACGGCCCGATCGACATCCTCATCGCCGAGGACAATGAGGTGAACCAGCTGGTGTTCGGCCAGATCCTCAACGGGCTCGGTCTGAGTTACCGCATCGCCGGCAACGGCCGCACGGCGGTCGAGATGTACCGGTCGCTGCATCCGAAACTGATCCTGATGGATGTCTCTATGCCCGAGATGAACGGCTACGAGGCAACCCGGGCCATCCGGGCGATCGAGACCTCGTCGGGCGGTCACATCCCGATCATCGGCGTCACCGCGCATGCGCTGAAGGGCGACCGCGACAAGTGCATCGAGGCCGGCATGGACGACTATCTGCCGAAGCCGGTTTCGCCCGACCGGCTGGGGACGAAAATCGGCACCTGGCTCAGCGAGACGGTGGTGGCCAAGACGGCGTGAGATACGTCCGGCCGGGCTGGCTGATCAGCGCAGCCGACCGACCGGGATGATTTCCGGAGAGGTGTCCGCATAGGGTTCGCCCTGCCAGTCGCCGAGCCATTGCTCCACCAGCAGGCCAGCGTCATCCAGCATCCCGGCAATATCTTCCTTCTTCGGAAACGCTATTTTCGATTCAGCGCCCAGAATTGGTCTGCCGCCCGGAATTTCATAGAAGGTCGAATAGGTGACCACCGCACTGGCGGCATTCCAGTCGGCATCATACCAAGCCCTGACCGCGCCAAGGCTGGGATGCTCCACAATCCTTTCCGAGCGCTGCGGGGTCCATTCCAGCCACGCCTCCACGGCGGGATTTCGCGTGTCGAAGATAAAGCGCCCACCAGGACCGAGATGTTCGGCGATGGTGCACAGCACTGCCCGCTGATCCTGTTCGGTCAGGAAAACCTGGAAAACGTGACCGGTCAGCAGCACCAGATCGAACCGTTTTCCGAGCCGCACCGTTCGCGCGTCGGCAACAACCCAGTCGACCTTGTCACCGCCGGTCCTGCGTCGCGCGATATCGAGCATGGCCGATGCGGGATCGACACCGGTGACGTGGCGCCCTTGGGCCATTTCGGCGGCCAGTTGACCGGTGCCGCAACCAAGATCGAGAACCGAGCCGCCATCCCGGGCAAGACCGACGCAATAGTCAAAATCGGCGCGGCCATCCTGATTCTCGATGTCGTAGAACTGAACGAAGTCGGGATCATTGTAGATCGGATCGGTCATGCCGCCGCCTATAGCCCAAATGCTTGCCATGCGCGACAGGCGCAATCTACGTCGTCGATTAGGTTGCGACCTTGCTCGGCCTTCATACTCAGCCGGCCGCATCCAGACGATAGCGGCGCATCCAGTCGAGGCTTGTCTCGTCGGCGAGCTTTGCGACGCCCGGCCGGATGTCCCCGGCATTCGGCGGCGGAACGCCGAGGGCCTCGCAGATGCCCAGCAAGGCCGCCGCGGGATCGGCGGAGAGACGATCGTAGCCGACGCGCAGCGGCGCCAGGCCTTGCGCCGCGAACCAGATGTTCCACGCCGTGTCATAGGCTTCGAGCGTGGCGAGTTCCTCTTTGATCCGCTCGAAATCATATCGGGGTTCTTGCGCCGGTGTGACCCTTTCGATCTCGGTGCCGTCCGGCGCAATATGCCAAAGACCGGTCTGCTGCGCCTTGATCAGCGATATCGCCTGCGCAAGCTTGTTCTCACGCGACAGGTGGATGTAGAGAATGCGGCCAAAGGCCTTTTCGAAGCGCGTCGTGTCTGACGCCAGCCCTGGGAAAATCCGGTCGAGGATCGCCGAAAGTTCATCCAGGTTTTCGCGCATCAGGCGCAGGCCGAAGATGCCTGTCCCGCCCTTGCCGGCGGTGATTGCCGCATCGAGATAGGCAACGTCGAATTCAAGCTCGCGCATCGTATCGCGGGCCGGCAGTTTCCACTCGTCGGCCATTCCGACAGGTCCTGCCGCCGATAGAAGGAGTGCGGATCGCCTGATGTCCCGGTGGAGGCCAGGAGCTTACACAGCAGCGTGCTGCCGGTTCTCGACGTGCCGCAGATAATGTAGGCGTCGAACATCCCGCTGCCCTCGTCGTTCATCACAGGCAGGGCAACCCGGCCGACCCACCGCCGCGAACTACCGGTTGCGTACCACCACGCATGCCCCGCCGACGCTCTGCAATTTCTGGCAGATGACATTAGCGGCGGCACGATCGTCGATCCCGATCCTGACGGCGTAGATGCCGCGCCGGCCGATCGGCGTGCGCACCCGGCTCACCACCGGATCATGCCCCCCGAGCAAGGCCGGAAACCGGCTCCTGACCCTCAGCCACTGGCTGATGGCAGCACTGCGGCGGAAATTGCCGGCCACCTGGACGCCCCATGGCTTGACGTTGATCGAGGCCATCGCCACGGTCCGCGACATGATGACAGGCAGCTTGCGGCAAGCGACGGCAAAATCCGTCTTGGCATCGAGCGGCTCGATTTTTCCGGCATAGGCGGGGTCGGTGAACTTGTCGACCGGCTCGCCCATGACGTCGAAGACATAGCTCTCGGTCTCCATCGGCAGGAAGCCGCCCGAGCCCAACCAGCGCGAAACCCGGCTTTCGCCGGCATTGTAGGCGGCCGCCGCCAGGCCAAGATTGCCGTAGCTGCTTTTCATTTCGGCAAGATATTTCGCCGAAGCCGGGATCGCCTGGTTGATGTCGAAGGAGTTTTCGAGCCCGCGCATCTTGGCGGTGCCCGGCATGAACTGGGCGATGCCTTCGGCGCCGACGGGGCTGACGGCATTGGGGTCGAAACGGCTTTCCTTCCAGATCAGCCTGGCGAAGAAATCCCGCGGCAGGCCGTTCTGGTCGGCATGGGCCTGGATCAGGTTGCAGACCTTGTCGATCAGTCGTTGCTTGGCCGATTGCGGCGGATCCGCCTGAACCGATGTCGAGCACCCCAGGGCGCAAAGCAGAACCAGCGTCACCCTGAGGAAACGCTGCATTTCGTCTACTCCGCCGCGGCTTTGCCGCCGCGCCCAAACCTCTGCTCGATATAGTCGGCGACCATTTTCTCGAAATCCGCCGCGATCGACGGTCCGCGCAGCGTCGCCGCCTTCTTGCCGTCGACGAAGACGGGCGCCGTCGGCGTCTCGCCGGTGCCGGGCAGCGAAATGCCGATATCGGCATGCTTGGATTCGCCCGGGCCGTTGACGATGCAGCCCATCACCGCGACCTTCAGGTTCTCGACGCCTGGATATTTTTCGCGCCACACCGGCATGTTCTTGCGCAGGTCGGCCTGGATGTTCTGGGCAAGCTCCTGGAACACGGTGGAGGTCGTGCGGCCGCAGCCGGGGCAAGCCGCGACGATCGGCACGAACTGGCGGAACCCCATGGTCTGCAGCAGTTCCTGCGCCACCTGCACCTCACGCGTGCGGTCGCCATTCGGCTCCGGCGTCAGCGAGATGCGAATGGTGTCGCCAATGCCTTGCTGCAAGAGGATGCCCATGGCGGCGGACGAGGCGACGATGCCTTTCGAGCCCATGCCGGCCTCGGTGAGGCCGAGATGCAGCGCATGGTCGGAGCGGGTGGCAAGCTCGGTGTAGACGGCAACCAGGTCCTGCACGCCGCTGACCTTGGCCGACAGGATGATCTTGTCGCGGCCAAGGCCGATCTCTTCGGCCATTTCGGCCGACAGGATCGCCGACTGCACGATCGCCTCGCGCATCACTTCCTGCGCCGTCAGCGGAAAACCCTTGCCCTGGTTGTCGTCCATCAGCCGGGTCAGAAGCTCCTGGTCGAGCGAACCCCAATTGACGCCGATGCGCACCGGCTTGTCGTGCTTGATCGCCATTTCGACGATATCGGTGAACTGCCGGTCCTTCTTGTCCTTGAAGCCGACATTGCCCGGATTGATGCGGTATTTGGCCAGTGCCTCGGCGCAGGCCGGATGATCAGCCAGAAGCTTGTGGCCGATATAGTGGAAGTCGCCGACCAGCGGCGCATTGATGCCGAGGCGCTGGAGCCGTTCGTGAATGCGCGGAACGGCGGCGGCGCTCTCGTCGCGGTCGACGGTTATGCGCACGATCTCGGAGCCGGCGCGGTGCAGTGCCGCGACCTGCGCGACGGTCTGATCGATGTCGGCCGTGTCGGTGTTGGTCATCGACTGCACCACGACAGGCGCGCCGCCGCCGACGACCACGCCGCCGACATCGACGCCGACCGAGGTGCGGCGGGGGAAGGGAAAGGAAAAATATCCGGTCATGCCGGCAGCCTTTTGTCTCTGGAGCCCCATGCGTCCGCTCGGACGCACAAACACTCCCCAGGGCCGATGCGCTGAGGTTCGGGCATGAGGTGGAGGAGCAAAGATGGCTTGTCAATGGCGACAGGTCGCCACTGGCAGCAATTGATCCCGGCCGGCGAGCTGAAACAGAACAAGACCCGGCTGTGGCCAGGGGAAAAAAGGGATCGGAAAGGATATTAGCCGCGGCTTATGACATAGTGCTGAAAATCAAACCACCTGTACCGGCGGCGGGTGCCGCCGGCAAGGAAGACCGCATAGTGGCGGCTATGTCAGTCGGGCATCAATGCGTGGTCGGTTGCGCTTTCAGTTTCTCAATCGCATCCTTGAGTGCCAGCTTGCGTCGCTTGAGATTCACGATTTCGAGGTCGTCCACCGACGGGTGGTTCATCGCGTCATCGATTTCGCGTTCGATGTCGCCGTGTTTCCGCTGCAACTCATCAAGATGGGATGCAAGAGACATGATTGGTTCTCCCTTTCATGGTTTCCTCGATTGCAGCCGTCACGGCGCGTCCACCGCAGGTCGCTTCTGTGACGGCACAATGACACTTTGCCACCTTCCGACTGCGATGTCGAATGCTGCGTGGTAGCATTCCACGACAAGGTGAAATGTGATATGGCCTGCGCGCCGGTGGCAGAAATTGCCACCCCCGCCCAATCAGGCCCAGTTTTTGGGCGCCGCAGACGTGCAGACGGTAGAGAATGTCCGATCAGGAACAGGCCGATATTCGCCTCGAATTTTCCCGGCTGAAGCAGGAACACGCCGATTTCGATGCCGCGATCAACGCGATGATCGCCACCAATTGCGACCCGCTGCAAATCCAGCGCATGAAGAAGAAGAAGCTGGCGCTCAAGGACCGGCTGATGAAGCTGGAAGACAAGATCATTCCAGACATCATCGCCTGAACGCTTTCCCCTATCCGCCGATCGAAAGCCTGGCCGCGCGATCGCGCAGCAGGCCGATGAGACTGCCGGTGCGCTCGTCGGACGTATCGATGGGAACCACCAGGCACATCGTCGCCTCGACCTTGCCCGGTGCTGAAAAGACCGGCACGGCAAGGCACTTCGTATAGGCATCGACCAGGCCCGAGGTGACGCAGTAGCCGGTCACCCCAGCCTTGGCGATGTCGTCGATGAAATCGTCGAGCCGCAGCTTGCGGCCGTCGGGCAGCACGAGATCGTCTTCCGACACCATGGCTTCGACCTCGGCCCGCTCCAGCCCCGCCAGAAGCAGCCGGCCAGACGCGGTCCAGGGCAGCGGTATCTGCAGGCCGGTGGCGGAGCTGATGCGAAACGGCCTGGTGCCCGGGCTGGAGTGGACGATGGTGTAGCGGCCGCTCTGCAGCATGCACAGTTCCGAGGTCTCGCCGGTCTCGCGCGACAGATGGTCGACCTCCTGGCGCCCGCGCCGCAGCAGGTCGTTGCCGCGCACATAATCCATTCCATAGAGATAGAGCTTCTTGCCGAAATAGACGCGGTTGCCGTCGCCCGCCATCTCCAGCAGGCCGGCGTCCACCAGCGACCGCACCAGCGTGTAGGTCGTCGAGCGGGGTGCGTTCACCCCCTTGGCAAGGTCGCCAATGCCGATCGCCCGCTGCGTCGTGTGCAGGAAGTCCAGGATCTCGAGCACCCGGTTGAGGCCCTTCTCGCGGGAGGCCGTCGTCTTTTCGTCGGCCGAAACGGCCAAGGCATTGCCATCTTGCATTGTCGATTCCTGGTGTTAGTATCTGTCTTGTACAGGATACATGCGTCTCTTGTAAGAGACAATCGCTTTGAAATCATCGACGTGTGTCTTTGCCTGTGCATGGGGAACACAACACGAAAGGAGGTCGCCGTGAACGACACATCCGGAAGACGTGATTTTCTGAAATTGGGAATGGCGGGACTGGCCGCCACCGGCGTGCTGGCAACCGTCGATGCGCAGAAGGCGGCCGCCCAGGCGGCATCAGACAGCCTGCTGCGCACCGTGCTCGACCGCGGCAAGCTTATCGTCGGCACCGGCAGCACCAACGCGCCCTGGCATTTCGAGAACGATGCCGGCGAACTGGTCGGCATGGACATCACCATGGGACGCATCCTGGCCAAGGGTCTGTTCGACGATCCGACCAAGGTCGAATTCGTCATGCAGGATCCTGCGCAGCGCATTCCCAACGTCACCACCAACAAGGTCGACATCACCATCCAGTTCATGACGATGACGGCGCAGCGCTCACAGCTGATCAACTTCTCCCGGCCGTACTATGTCGAAGGCGTCGCCTTGCTGACGCTGCCCACCGCCGAGAACAAGACCTTCGACAAGCTGCTTGCCGGCGGTTCGGCGACGCGCATCTCCATCCTGCAGAATGTCGATGCCGAAAGCTCCGTCCACTTTGCCTTGCCACAGGCACAGGTGCTGCAGATCGACACCCAGGCCAACGTGCTGCAGGCGCTGGAATCCAAGCGCGCCGACGCGGCAGCCGTCGACCTGTCCACCGTGCGCTGGCTCGCCTCGCGCAATCCGGACAAATATTTCGACGCCGGCAAGAGTTGGTATTCGATGCTCTACGGCGCGGCCTTGCGGCAGGGCGACCTCGACTGGCTGACCTTCGTCAACCAGACCTTCACCATCGCCATGTTCGGCCATGAATCGGCACTCTACGACGCCGCCTTCAAGGATTATTTCGGTCAGGAACCGCCGGCACGCCATCCCGGCTTCCCGGTCATCTGATCCCGGATCGCGGAAGGGCGGCATTCCAGCCCTTCCGCGATCCATTCGACGGCCTTCACACCGAGGCGCACGCATGGGCTATGCCCTCAATTTCAACCTGATCTGGCGGCATTTCGACAAGCTGTGGGGCGGTCTGCTGCTCAGCCTCGAGCTTGCGGTGATCTCGATCGCCATCGGCACCGTCATCGGCCTGGTGCTCGCGGTCTGGTACGTCTCGGCCGGACGCGTGGTACGGGCCATCATCGCCGCCTATGTCGAATTCATCCGCAACGTGCCGCTGATCCTGCTCGTCTATCTCGTCTTCTACGGGGTGCCGACCGTGGTCGACCTGGCCTACAGCGCGCCGACCTCGTTCGTCCTGACGCTGTCGGTCTATAGCGGCGCCTATCTGGTCGAGGTGTTTCGCTCGGGCCTCGAGGCCGTCCCGCGCGGCCAGCTCGATGCCGGCAAGGCGATCGGCCTGACGCCCTGGCAAAGGCTCATCCATGTGCGCCTGCCGACCATGCTGCGCATCACGCTGCCGGCGCTGTCCAACACCTTCATCTCGCTGTTCAAGGACACCTCGATAGCCTCGGTCATCTCGGTGCCCGAGCTCACCTTCGGCGCCCAGTGGATCAACTTCAACACCTTCCGCATCGTCGAGGTCTATCTGGTGACGACGGCGATGTATCTGGTGACCGGCTACATCCTGCTCTTCGGGCTCAGGCTCGTCGAGCGCCGGTTCAGGGCGGCGCGCTGACATGGCGAGCCAGATCCTCTACGCCCTGCCCTTCCTCGCCAAAGGCTTCGCCTTGACCCTTTGGGTGTCGCTCCTGGTCGTCACCCTGTCGCTCGTCGCCGGCGTCCTGCTTGGCGTTGGCCTGGTCTATGGCCCCGCCCCGCTGCGCTGGGCGGTGCGCATCTTCTCCGACACCATTCGCGGCATTCCGATCCTGGTGCTGATGTTCTTCGTCTATTACGGCCTGCCGGCGGTCGGGTTGCATCTGCCGTCCTTCTGGGCGGCTGTGCTGGCGCTCACCCTGTTCAAGACCGCGCAGGTCATCGAATATCTCAGGGGCGCGGTCGCCTCGATCCCGAAAGGCCAGTCCGAGGCGGCGATGGCGATCGGGCTGACCTTCCGCGAGCGGCTCACCTCCATCATCTTCCCGCAGGCCTTCAGGCGCTTCCTGCCGCCCTGGATCAACGGCGTCACCGATGCGGTCAAGGGCAGCGCGCTGGTTTCGCTGCTCGGCATCACCGATCTGATGCAGGCCATCAACCAGGTCATCGGCCGTACCTACGAGGCGATGCCGCTCTATATCCTCGGCGCGCTCATCTATTTCGCGGTCAACTATGCGCTCTCGCTCGCCAGCCGGCGGCTCGAGCGGCGCTTTGCCTTCATTCGGGAATAGCACGATGTCCGACGCCACAAACGCCAGTCCCGCGCTGCTCGACGTGCGCGATGTCTCCAAGGCCTTCGGCGCCGTCGAGGTGCTGCGTTCCGTCAGCCTTCAGGTGAAACGTGGCGAAGTGGTCACCGTTATCGGCCCCTCGGGCAGCGGCAAGACCACGTTGCTGCGCTGCGTCAACTTCCTCGAAAGCTACGACTCAGGCTCGATCCGCATCGACGGCAAGGAGGTCGGCTATCGCGAGGCCGGAACGCGCCAGCGCCGCAGCGAACGCGACTTGGCTGCGATGCGCGCCGAGACCGGCATGGTGTTCCAGAGCTTCAACCTGTTTCCGCATCTCACCGCGGCCGGCAACATCATGCTCGGGCTCACCAAGGTGCGGGGAAAGAGCCAGGCCGAGGCGCGCCAGATCGCCGAGCATTGGCTCGGCCGCGTCGGCCTCGCACACAAGGCCGACAGCCTGCCGGCCGAGCTCTCCGGCGGCCAGCAGCAGCGCGTCGGCATCGCGCGCGCCGTGGCGATGGAGCCGAAAATCCTTTTGCTCGACGAGATCACCTCGGCGCTCGACCCGGAACTGGTCGGCGAGGTGCTGGCCGTGGTGCGCAGCCTGGCCGAAGATGGCATGACCATGCTGATGGTGACGCATGAAATGGCCTTCGCCCGCGACGCTTCGAGCCGCATCGTCTTCATGGCCGATGGCGGCGTCAGCGCCGTCGGCCCGCCCAAGGAGATCCTGGCAGCGGAAACCAGCAATGAGCGCCTCCGCGCCTTCCTGGCGCGCTTCCGCGCCTCGCATTTCTGACATTGGACGGCCGGTGCCGTCCCAAGGAGCCTGCTTCCATGACGCCTTACATCCGGCTCGCCGAACTCGGCCTGACGCTGCCCGAGCCGCCGACGCCCATCGCCAACTTCGTTACCCATGCCGAGAGCGGGCGATTGATCTTCCTGTCGGGCCAGGGGCCGCTGCGCGCCGACGGCACGCTCTGCACCGGCAAGGTCGGCGAGGACGTGACCGTCGAGCAGGCCTATGAGCATGCGCGCCTGACCGGGCTCAATCTGCTGGCCGTCATGCATGCCGCCGCCGGCGATCTCGGCCGCATCGTGCGCGTGGTCAAGCTGCTCGGCTTCGTCAACGCGACGCCGACCTTCAGCGACCATCCGAAAGTGGTCAATGGCTGCTCGGACCTGTTCGCCGATGTCTTCGACAAGATCGGCGGCCATGCCCGCTCGGCGATCGGCGTCGGCTCGCTGCCTGGAAACATCACTGTCGAAATCGAGGCGGTCGTCGAGATCGCCGCCTGACCTGCTACTCACGGGATCCGCTCACATGAAAACCTATTCCGACACCGGCTCCAACACCACCATTCGCGAACGGCTGGGTTTGCGGCCGATCATCAATGTCTCCGGCACCATGACCGCGCTCGGCGCATCGATCATCGTTCCGGAGGCGATCGGCGCCATGGCGGAGATGGCCTCGCAATGGGTGGAGATGGATGATCTGCAGCGCGCCGCGAGCACGGTGGTGGCGCGCCTCACCGGTGGCGAGGCCGGCTTCATCACCGCCTGCTGCGCCAGCGGCATCACCATGGCGATCGCCGGTGCAATGACAGGAACCAGCCTGCTCGCCATCGAGCGCCTGCCTGATGACACCGGCGACCTCAAATCGGAGGTCGTCATCCAGCTTGGCCACATCGTCAATTACGGCGCCCCGATCGACCAGTCGATCCGCGTCGCCGGCGCCAGGGTGGTGCCCGCCGGCACGGTCAGCGTCACCCAGGACTACCATGTGCGCGAAGCGATCAACGAGCACACGGCGGCCGGCCTCTATGTCGTCGCCCACCACACGGTGCAGTACGGCATGCTGTCGCTGGAGGAATTCTGCGAGATCTGCCACGCCAAGGGCGTGCCGGTGATCGTCGATGCGGCGTCCGAATATGATCTGCGCGGTTTTCTCGCCCGCGGCGCCGACGTCGTCATCTATAGCGGCCACAAATTCCTCTCAGGTCCGACCAGCGGCATCGTCACCGGTCGCAAGGATCTGGTGCGGGCAGCCTATCTGCAGAACCGCGGCGTGGCGCGGGCCATGAAGGTCGGCAAGGAAAGCATCGCCGGCACCATGGCGGCACTGGAAGCCTGGGAGAAGCGCGATCACGCCGGCATCCGCCGGCGCGAGGAGGCGGCGCTCAATCTCTGGAAGGACGCGTTGCAGGGACTGTCGGGCATCCTTGCCAAGATCATCCCGGACCCGACAGCCAATCCGCTCGACCGGCTGCAGATCTTCGTATCGCCGGAGAGCCGCTTCAGCGCCGCCGGCCTCGCCTCGGCGCTGGCGGCCGGCACGCCGCCGATCATCGTGCGCAACCACGAAGTCGAGCGCGGCCACTTCTTCCTCGACCCCTGCAATCTGCATCCCGGCGAGGCCGAGATCGTCGCCGAGCGGTTGCGTGCAGTGCTGACCGCGAAGGACCGTCCCGCCGATGCGATGAAGGCAGCGCGGAAGGATTCTTCGGGCGCACTGCGCTGGCCGGATTGAGCGCCAGGCCAACCATCCCAAAACCACCAGCGATCACGCGACTGTGAACAGCCGGAGCGCAGGCTGTGGGAATAAATCGGCGCCGCGACAAGTCTCCTCGGCATACGCCACCACTGGCGTTGAGGAGACCGGCATGCCCCATCATTGCAAGGACAGCGAACACGGCGTCGGCCGTGGCGATGCGCTGGCAAGCATGATGATCGTCAGGCTCTCCTTCGTGGCGCTTGACAGCGGTGACGCGGATGAATTCAGTTTCGGCAAGGCAGGCGGCTCTGCCTGCTTCCGGGGGCTTTGCCCCTGCGAGCAGGGCAAGGTCGCTGTCGCATCTTGAGGCGGCACGGCCTGGAGTATCGGATCATGGTGCCGCTTTGAGCGAGAGGGCCCTGGCAGAACGCTTCAACGAAGTGGTGCTGCCGCATCTCGGCGACGCGCTGGCGCTGGCCCGATGGCTGACCGGCAATGCCGCCGATGCCGAGGATGTGGTGCAGGACGCCTGCATCAAGGCGCATGCCGGCATATCAGGCTACGCCGGCGGCAACGCCCGCGCCTGGCTGCTGACCATCGTGCGCAACACCTCCTACACCTGGATGGCGCGCAACCGGCCGCGTGTCATGATGGCCGTCGGCGATCTGGGCGACCTCGATGACATGGCGGCGGCGCACGGCACCAGCATGCCCGACGAGGACGGCCCGGAGGCGAGCCTGATCGCCAAGGCCGATAGTGCAGCGCTGGAGGCGGCGATAGCGGCTCTGCCGCAGCCATTTCGCGAGACATTGGTGCTGCGTGATATCAACGGCCTGAGCTATCGCGAGATATCTGCCATGCTTGCCGTGCCGATCGGCACGGTGATGTCCAGGCTGGCCCGCGCCCGTGGCCTGCTCGCGTCAGAATTGGGGAGAGCGTCATGACGCACGACGACGGACTGCCCAACGATCCCGAAGGTATCAGACTGATGATCCATGCCCTTGTCGATGGCGAGCTTGATGCGGCGGCCGCTCTTGCAGTGGAGCGTCGCATCGCCGCCGACCCCAGGCTTGCCGCCGAGCATGCCCGCATTGTCGCCCTGCAAGGCGCCGTCAGCCGCTTGCCGCGCCCCGATGTCAGCGATGCATTCCGGGCCCGCATCGTGTCGATCGGCATGGCCGGCGCCGAACGGCAGGCGCCGGTCGAGGCGGAGCCGCAGCACGGTACGCCATCGACGCTGCCGGGGTTGATTGCCGGCGCTGGCGGCGGCCAGAGACGGGAAGCCGGGACACGTCCTTCCCAGGCGCGGCCATCACCGAGAGCGCGCCGCTTCGGCTCGTTCGACTGGCGCGCCATGGCCGCGTCGATCATGATCAGCGCAGTGCTGGCCAGCGGGGCGACGCAATGGGTGATGCAGAGCGGCGTCGATGATGGCTTTGCCGCCGCGGTCGCCAGCGGCCATCGCCGCAGCCTACTTGCCGCGAGCCCGATCGACATCGTCTCGTCCGACCGCCATACGGTCAAGCCCTGGCTCGACGCCCGCATCGGCGTCTCGCCGCCGGCCCCCGACCTTGCCCAGGACGGCTACGCGCTGATCGGCGGCCGGGTCGAGGTGATATCCGGACGGCCGGTGCCGGCCCTGGTCTACCGCCACCGCGAGCATCTGATCACGCTGGTCGCCGAACCGCAGCAGGGCGGCAAGACCACGCAGCCGGGCGACCTTTCCTCCGGCGGCTTCTCGATGGTGCACTGGAGCGACGGCGCCTTCTCCTATTGGGCAATCTCCGACATGGAGCGCCCCGAGCTTGACGACTTCGTCGCCCGCTTCCGCAAGGCGGCGGTTTAGGCTGGATTATGGCCACCGGCCTTGCCGGTGGCCTGATATCCTTGCCGTCGCTGCCGAATTCCGCTAAGGCGCGCCTTTGTCGCCGGGGAGCAACAAGCTTGAACGACCAACGCGCCGACGTCGCCATCATCATGGGCAGCCAGTCCGACTGGGCGACGATGCGCCAGGCGGCCGAAACGCTGGAGGCGCTGGGCGTCCCGCACAAACGCCTGATCATCTCGGCGCATCGCACGCCCGACCGGCTCTATGAGTTCGCCAAGGGTGCCAAGGCCGCCGGCTACAAGGTGATCATCGCCGGCGCCGGCGGCGCGGCGCACTTGCCCGGCATGACGGCGGCGATGACGCCGCTGCCGGTGTTCGGCGTGCCGGTGGAATCGAAGGCGCTGTCGGGGCAGGATTCGCTGCTCTCCATCGTCCAGATGCCGGCCGGCATTCCTGTCGGGACACTGGCCATCGGCAAGGCGGGTGCGGCCAATGCGGCCCTGTTGGCAGCCGCCGTTCTGGCGCTGAACGACGACAAGCTTGCCCAGCGCCTCGACGCCTGGCGCGCCTCGCAGACCGCCAAGGTTGCCGACGAACCTACGGACACGCCGTGAGCCTGCCCGCCGGATCGACCATCGGCATCATCGGCGGCGGCCAGCTTGGCCGCATGCTGGCGATGGCCGCCGCCCGCCTCGGCTACCGCACCATCGTGCTGGAGCCGCAGCCGGATTGCCCGGCGGCACAAGTCGCCAACCGGCAGATTACGTCAGCCTATGACGACCCGGCCGCCCTTGCCGAGCTGGCGGCGGCAAGTGCCGTCGTCACCTACGAGTTCGAGAATGTTCCCGTTGCCGCGGCAGAAGCGCTTGCCGCCAGGGTTGCGGTCTATCCGCCGGCGCGCGCGCTCGACGTCGCGCAGGACCGGGTGAGCGAAAAGACATTCCTCAACGGCATCGGCATTGCCACCGCCGATTTTCGTCCGGTCGACACCGACGAGGACCTGACGGCGGCGCTGAAGACATTCGGCGGCAGCGGCATATTGAAGACGCGGCGCATGGGCTATGACGGCAAGGGCCAGCGTGTCTTTCGCAACATGGAGGCGGGCGGCTTCGCCGGCACCTGCGAGGCGATGGGCAATGTGCCGCTGATCCTGGAAAGCTTCGTGCCCTTCGAGCGTGAGATCTCGGTGATTGCAGCGCGTGGCCTGGATGGCGCAGTGGCAGCCTACGACCCGGCCGAGAATGTTCACCGCAACGGCATTCTCCACACCTCGACGGTGCCAGCCGGCGTCAAACGTGAGACGGCTGAAGCGGCGCGGACGGCGGCGGCAAAAATCCTGTCGGCGCTCGAGTATGTCGGCGTCATCGGCGTCGAGTTCTTCGTGCTTTCCGACGGTTCGCTGCTGGCCAATGAGATTGCGCCACGCGTCCACAATTCGGGCCACTGGACCGAGGCGGCCTGCATCGTTTCGCAGTTCGAGCAGCATATCCGCGCCGTTGCCGGCCTGCCACTCGGCAGCCCGGAGCGCCACTCCGATTGCGTGATGGAGAACCTGATCGGCGACGACGTGCTTCGCGTCCCTCAACTGCTCGCCGAGCCCGATCTGATGCTGCATCTCTATGGCAAGGCCGAGGCGCGGCCCGGCCGCAAGATGGGCCATTTCACCCACGTCAGCCGTCGCGTTCAATAGCCGGAAGCGAACCTATTGCAGCTCGTCGCTGTCCTCGTTGGGGCTGGCGCAGCTCGCATCGCCTTCCTCGCAATTGGCCGAGGCCGCAAGCTGCTTGATGCGGTCATTGGTCAGCCTGGCCAGGCACTGCGAAACCTCCATCGCGTGGATGGAACCGCCCACGCTGGCGGCCGTGCTGTGCGCGCACTCGGCGTCGCGGAAGGTGATCCAGGCGCGTTGCGCCGCCTGCAGCAATCTTTTACCGTTGGCATCATCGGAGCTGATCAGGTCCTGATAGGCCGCATTGAGCTTGGCGTCGGCGGCCTGGTAGTCCTCGCCGGCGCAGATGTTCATCATCTGCTGGCTGTCGTCGGAGCGGTCGCATTCCTGTGCGCGCACGATCGACGTTCCCGCCAGGACGACAAGGCAGGCGGACAGCAATATTCGGCGCATGATCGTCCCCAAATCACTTGAAACACTCCGCATCATCCCCGCCGGCTGACGCCCGCGCAATGCCGCAAGGCCGACATGGCGGATATTTGATGATATGGAGGTATGGCGCATGCTTGCGGTTGACATGGGCAAGGCTCCTCGTTTATGAGCCACCCACCGTTGAAAAGGCGCGTCTTCTGGCGCGCCTTAAAATTTCGACCCGGAACCGGGTCCACACCGACAGGCAAGACCATGAAGATCAAGAATTCGCTCAAGGCGCTGAAGGCGCGTCACCGCGACAACCAGCTGGTTCGCCGCAAGGGCCGCGTTTACATCATCAACAAGACCGCCCCGCGCTACAAGGCGCGCCAGGGCTGAGCTTTCGGCCGGAGGCTTTTCGCCTCCGCCCCTTGATGCTTGTCGGCCTGCCGACCTTCTCACGCTAAAATCACTTTGCTGTTCCGCCGCCCGGGACTAGGATCGGGCGATGCGGATTCTTTTTGCATTTTTGACAGCTCTGCTTGTTTCCGGCGCCACAAGCTTGCCGACCAGGGCCGCGGACGATCAGCCGGCAGTGCCGGCTGCCCCGGAGGCTCCGGCTGCGCCGATGACGAAACAGGCCCGGCTCGACAAGCTGTTTTCCGACCTCAAGCGCGAACGCAACGAGAAGGCCGCTGAACGCATCGCCGGCAACATCTGGAGCGAATGGTTCCAGTCCGGCAGCGCCTCGATCGACCTGATGATGCTGTGGTCGCAAAAGGCGATGGACAACCAGAAATTCGACGTCGCGCTCGATTTGCTTGATCAGGTTGTGACCTTGCAGCCGACCTATGCCGAAGGCTGGAACCGGCGCGCCACGGTGCATTTCATGATGAAAAACTACGGCAAGTCGATGTCCGACATCGATCACACGCTGCAACTCGAGCCGCGCCATTTCGGCGCGTTGTCGGGCCTGGCGCAGATCATGGCGCTGACCGGCCACAAGCAGTCGGCGCTCGAAGCCTGGCAGAAGGTGCTGGCCATCTATCCGATGATGCGCAGCGCCCAGGACCAGGTCGCCACGCTTTCGGAAGAGCTTGCCGGCGAAGGAATTTAGTTCAGGCAGTAGGGAATAGGCAGTAGGGAGAAAGATTGAGCGGCAAACACCAACCTACTGCCTACTGCCTATTCCCTACCCAAACTTATCCCACCCCACCCCCGTATATCCCCGCATGAACCTGATCTACGCCGCGTTCGCCTTCTTCTTTGCACTCGTCTTTGTCCTGATCGGCGTTACCCGCGTCGGCTCATGGCTGATCGAACGCCGTGATCCGGCCATTGGCGAATTCGCTGATATAGGCGGCGCCCGCATCCACTATGTCCACATTCCCGCCCCCGCCAATGCGGAGTTGCCGCCGATCGTCTTCATCCATGGCGCCAGCGCCAATCTCGGGGATCAGATGCTGCCGCTCAGGCCGCTGCTGGCGGGACGCGCCGAAATGCTGTTCTTCGACCGGCCGGGTCACGGCTGGTCGGGACGCGGGCCCGGCAACAATGAGGATCCGTCGGCGCAGGCCAATACCCTCGCTGCCCTGATGGACCGCCTTGGCATCAGGAAGGCAATCATCGTCGGCCATTCCTTCGGCGGCGTGGTGACGGCGGCTTTCGGCCGCGAGCATGCCGACAGGACGCTCGGCCTCGTCTTCCTGGCGCCGGCGACCCATCCTTGGCCGGGCGGCGCGACATCCTGGTATTACGACCTGACCACCGTTCCGGTGATCGGCCGGCTCTTCTCCGAAACACTCACCTATCCGGCCGGCACGTTTCAGATGGCCGATGCAACGACCTGCGTATTCTCGCCCAACAAGGTGCCGGACGACTATCTCGGCACGGCCGCGATCCCGCTGGTGTTGCGGCCGTCGGCCTTTCGCGCCAACGCCACCGACGTCGCCGGCCTCTATCGCTATACGCTTGGCGCCGCACCGCACTACAAAGCGATCAGCGCGCCGACCGTGGTCATTTCGGGCGACCGCGACAAGGTCGTCTATGCCCATATCCACTCCGTCGGCCTGGCGCGCGATATCCCGGGCGCCGAGCTCGTCTGGGTGCACAATCTCGGCCACAAGCCGGACTGGATCGCCTCGGACCTCGTCGTCGGCGCGATCGAGAAGGTAGCCGGCAAGGATATCGATCTGGAAGCGATGGCCAGAACGGTCGAGGCACGAATTGCCGGCGATGCCTATGGTGTGGGCAAGTGCGCCGACATCAAGGAGCCCCGGGCCGAACTCGCACCGACCTGAGATGTATGTCCTCAAGCACGGCATCAAGAAAAACCCGGAAAGGCGATGGGCGCTGCCGGATCGCATCTTCTTCGGCTACGGCGCGTGCCACATTCTTGCAGGCACTTTCCTCGAGCATCCCCCGCTTGCAGGATTTCATGCCGAGCGGATCATCCCGGCCGAGGGCTTTTCGGGAAACCATATTTATGTGACGAACGGCATCATCGCATTCGATTACCACGGCTACTCCAGCCGCGAGCGCCTCCTGGAGCACCATCGCAGGGGCTGGTCCTCCCACAGGACCGGTTGGCACTGCACGATCGAGAAGGTCGATTTCGACCTGCTCGACACAACAGAATTGAACCGGCGAAAGATGCTGGGCCCGGATCAGTATCTGTATGACGCAGGTCTCCGTGCGCGTCGGTTTCTCCAGCGCATGGACCACGCGGAGGCTGCCGCAAAAGCGCTTGGGATCGCAACGGCTGGAGGCTAGATGAAGGCGGAGATCATTGTCCCGCGCCTTTGCTGTATCCCAGCCACGGCGAGCCGCACGAAACCGCGCGACACGCTTCAGTCACGAATCAGCTGCCGCGGCCGCCCTGCGCTTCCGAGCCGACATAGGCGATGCGCAGCATGTTGGTCGAGCCGGGCGTCCTCAGCGGCACGCCAGCGGTGATGATGACGCGGTCGCCCGGCTTGCCGAACTCTTCTTCCAGCGCAATGCGGCAGGCGCGGTTGACCATGTCGTCGAGATCGGTGGCATCGGGCGAGACGACGCAGTGCGTGCCCCACAGAAGCGACAGCCGCCGCGCGGTGTTGAGGATCGGCGACAGTGCGATGATCGGCACTTGTGGCCGTTCGCGCGCGGCGCGCAGCCCGGTGGTGCCGGATGCCGTGTAAGTGATGATCGCCGACAGTTTCAGCGTCTCGGCGATCTCGCGGGCAGCCAGCGAGATGGCGTCGGCGCCGGTCGCTTCCGGCTCGGAGCGCTGGGCGTTGATGATGCCGGCATAGGTCGGGTCCGTTTCGACCTTGGTGGCGATGCGGTTCATCATCGCCACCGCTTCGACGGGATAGGCACCCGCCGCCGATTCCGCCGACAGCATGATGGCGTCGGCGCCCTCGAACACGGCGGTCGAAACGTCGGAGACTTCGGCGCGGGTCGGTACCGGTGCGGTGATCATCGATTCCAGCATCTGCGTGGCGACCACCACCGGCTTGCCGGCGCGGCGCGCGGCGCGCGTGATCTGCTTCTGGATGCCGGGAACGGCTTCCAGCGGCATCTCGACGCCGAGATCGCCGCGCGCGACCATCAGCGCGTCGGACAGTTCGATGATCTCGGCCAGCCGGGCGACGGCCTGCGGCTTTTCGATCTTGGCCATGATCAGCGCGCGGCCGCGCGCGATCTTGCGCGCTTCGGCCAGATCCTCGGGCCGCTGCACGAAGGACAGCGCGATCCAGTCGACACCCGTGGCGAGCACCGCGTCGAGGTCCTTGCGGTCCTTCTCGGTCAGCGCGCCGACCGGCAGGTCGGTATCGGGCAGGCTGACGCCCTTCTTGTCGGAAATCGTGGTGCCGGCGACGACCGTGCAGACGATCGACTTGCCGTCGCTCTTCACCGCTTTCAGCTCGAGCTTGCCGTCGTCGATCAAAAGACGGTGACCGGGCTCGACCGAGCTCAGGATCTCCGGATGCGGCAGATAGACCCTGGTCGAGGTGCCGGGCTCGGGATTGTCGTCGAGCGTGAAGCTCTGGCCTGGCGTCAGCACTTCCTTGCCATTGGCGAACTTGCCGACGCGCAGCTTGGGCCCTTGCAGGTCGGCGAGGATGCCGATCGGCCGGCCGACCTTTTCCTCGACGGCGCGGATGCGGCCGACCAGCGTGCGCATCAGTTCGTGGTCGGTATGGCTCATATTGATGCGGAACACGTCGGCGCCCGCTTCGAACAATTTCTGCAGCATCTCCTCGGAGGAGGATGCCGGACCGATTGTGGCTAGAATCTTGACCTTGCGGCTGCGTCTCATTGACTATTGGTTCCCGGGGCGGCTGGTGCGCCTCCCGTTGCGGGTTCATCGGTCAGCTGGACCATCCAGCTTGCCTGTTCGCCCGTGTCATATTCCTGGAATCCGGCGCGCTGGAAGCCCCGGGCGACGCAGTCGTTTACGCCGGCGATCTTGAACTCTTTTTCAGCCACGCACATGTTGATCGGGCCGTCCCAGCGTCCACCGCGCTCGGCGTCTTCTGCATAAAGATAGTAAAACCTTGATGACAGCGGCCCTTCGATCAACGTCTTGCAGCTCGATCCTTCAATGTGCCACCAGCCTTCGGTGATCCAGCCGGCCTTGGCACGATAGCCGATGCCGACGCCAACCAGGTTCTGCGTGGCGTTGCAGACGCGGAAATCGGCGCGCGCCGGCGAGGCCATGACCATCGCCGACAAGCCAACGGCCACGGTCAGGAGCGGCATGGCACAGGCAGAGCGCATGCGCTGCCTGCCGGCGGAACCCATCCGAAAACCCCTCAAGAACCACATCAGCATCTCTCTGCGCCCCTTTTCGGAAAAGTCCGGGCGCATGTCAACGCGCCGTTTTGATCAATTCCAATCGATTTAGGAAGGCTCCCGGCGCACTATCCGTCGCCCTTTGCCAGATTTCCCGATAAACCTTGGCCAAACAACGGCATTGCGCACGCGTCATCTTCGTGGAATGACGATAGCACCCTCCCCGGAAGCCAGCGAACAGACCATTTCCCGCCAATGACCCGATCCACAGTTTTCGCGCCTGTCGACATTGTCGAGGGCGACCGCAAGCGGGGCATCGTGCTTCTGGCCGATCATGCCCGCCGCGACCTGCCCGACGAGTATGGCAGCCTCGGTCTGCCCGCGGCGGAATTCGATCGGCACATCGCCTATGACATTGGCGTCGAAGCGGTGACGCGCGAGCTCGCCGGCCTGCTCGACGTGCCGGCGGTCATCGCCAATTTTTCGCGGCTCTTGATCGATCCCAATCGCGGCGAGGACGATCCGACGCTCATCCGCCAGCTCTATGACGGCACGGTGGTGCCGGGAAACTATCCCATCGCGCCGCAAGAGCGCGAGAGGCGGCTCGACCGCTTCTACCGGCCGTACCACGACGCCGTCGGCGCGGTGATCGCCTCGGTCGCGCAGGCTTCCGGCCGGGCGCCCTTCATCTTCTCGGTGCATTCCTTCACGCCGGTGATGCAGGGCAGGCAACGGCCCTGGCATGTCGGCATCCTATGGGATCGGGACGACCGGGTGGCGCGGCCGCTGATCGATATGCTGGCGCAGGACAAGAACCTGATCGTCGGCGACAATGAGCCCTATGACGGCGCGCTGCGTGGCGACACCATGTTCAGGCATGCCATCGTCAACGGCTATGCGCACGCGCTGATCGAAATCCGCCAGGACCTGATAGCGGACCAGAAAGGCGCGCTTGCCTGGGCCGAGCGCCTGGCGCCGATCGTTGACGCGATAGACCGCCGTCCCGATATACATGCGGTAAAGATATTCGGCTCGCGCACCGGGCCGTTATGACGGAGGTTCCGATGACCGAACTCAGCGACGAGCAGAAGCGTGATTTCGAAGCCGCCGCCTTTCGCCGGCTGGTCGAGCACCTCAGGGAACGCAGCGACGTCCAGAACATCGACCTGATGAACCTCGCCGGCTTCTGTCGCAACTGCCTGTCGAACTGGTATCGCGAGGCGGCCGATGCCGGGGGCGTCGACCTCTCCAAGGATCAGTCGCGCGAGATCGTCTACGGCATGCCCTATGCCGAATGGCAGGCTCTCAACCAGACCGAAGCATCGGACGCCAAGAAGGCTGAATTCGAGGCCAGGCGGCCGAAAGATCACTGAAGACGGCGAGCGGCCTCCGGCTAAGGTATCTGCGAAGGGAGAGGCGTTTTTCGCTAATCTCCGACGTACGGAAGTTCGCCAAGAACGATGTCGGTTCCATTTCGGCCTTTGGTCCAAACGCTTCCTCCAACCCGGTGCTTGACTGAAAATTGAATCGATCTAATTTGCCGCGCAAAGCCATTTTCTGACCGGATTCGCCTATGAATGCGTCGAACGCCATGCAGACTGCCATTCGCGGGCGATGGGCCGTAGCGGCCATTTTCCTTGCCAATGGCTTCCTGACCGGCAGCTGGGCGCCGCAGATTCCGGTGTTCCTGACCCGGCTCGACATTTCGAAATTCACGCTTGGCCTGCTGATCCTTTTGTTCGGCGCCGGCGCGGTCGCCGCCATGACCTGGTGCGGCCACCTGATCTCGAAACATGGCTCGCGCACCGTTCTGCGCTGGTTCGGTCTTTGCGGCAGCCTCGGCCTGCTGGTCGTGGCGCTGGCGCCCAACGTGCCGCTGGCGGCCATCGCCATGTTCATCTTCGGCGGCTCGATCGGCGGCATGGACGTCGCCATGAACGCCAATGCGGTGGTGGTGGAGCGAAAGATGTCCCGCGCCATCATGTCCTCCTCGCACGGCTTCTGGAGCCTCGGTGGTTTCGCCGGCGGCGGCCTCGGCGGCTTTGCCATCCAGCACTATGGCCACCTCGCCCATGCCGCGGCCGTGACCGTGCTTGCCTTCGCGGCGATCGCGATGGCGGTCGGTTATCTCGTCGCCGAGGACAGGCCACAGGCGGCCGGGCATCACAAGTTCACGCTGCCGGCAAACCCGCTGGTCTACCTGATCGGCCTGATGGCTCTGCTGACGATGATCTCGGAGGGCGCGGTGCTCGATTGGGCGGCGCTGTATCTGCGACAAGAACTCGGCGCCGACCTTGCCGTCGCCGGTCTTGCCTATGCCGCCTTTTCCGGCGTCATGGCGATCATGCGCTTCTTCGGTGATGGCGTGCGCAACCGCTTCGGCGCGGTGACGACGCTGCGCGGCTCGGCGGTCGTCGCCGCCGCGGGCATGCTGGTCGCCGGCCTGTCGCCCTCGCCCTGGCTCGCCATCGCGGCCTTTGCGCTGTGCGGCTTCGGCATCGCCAACATGGTGCCGATCATCTTTTCGGCCGGCGGCAACCAGGAAGGCATGTCATCGGGCACCGGCATGAGCGTCGTCACTACCATGGGCTATTCCGGCATTCTGGTGGCGCCGTCGGCGATCGGCTTCGTCGCCGAGCATTCCAGCTTCGGACCGATCTTCATCGCCATGTCGGTGCTGCTGATCGTCGTCCTGCTGATGGCGGGCCTCGCTCACCGCGCCGAATTCGCCCCAGCGCCCGCCGAATAGCGCTTCAACTCCTCGTGGAGAAAATCCGCCACGCGGCGGATGCGCACGCTGCTGCGCACATCGCGATGCATGGCCAGCCATACCGGCAGGCTTGGCAGCGGCAGGCCGGGCAGCACCTTCTCCACCAGCGGGTCGCGATCGGCCAGCGGCTCCTGACCGAGGCCAATGCCGTTTCCCGTCCGCACCGCCTCCCACAGGACCATCTGGTTGTCGGCCCTGAAGCGGAAACTGCTTCGGGTGACCGGGAGGCCGAATTGCGTAAAGCCCCGGATCATCTCCTCGCTGCGGTCGAAGCCGATCAAGGGATGATCGGTAAGGTCGGCCGGCCCCAGCGGGCGGCCGCGCCGGTCGAGATAGGAAATGGCCGCACAGGCGCAGAGCGGGATGTCACAGACCTTGCGCGCCACCAGTTCGTTCTGCGCCGGCTTGACCATGCGGATGGCGATGTCGGCGTCCCGGCGCAGCAGGTTCTCGACCTGGTTCGAGGCAACGATCTCGACCTCGATGCCGGGTTCCTCGATGCCGAGCCGTGCGGTCATCTCGGGCAGCACATAGGCCGCCACCACTTCGCTGGCGGCGATGCGCACCGTGCCTTCGATTGCCTCGACCGAACCCAGCGCCAGGCGTGAAAACGCGCTCGCCTGCTCGCTGACCGCCTTACCGCGCTCGAACAGCGTAGCGCCGGCTTCCGTCAGCGCGTAGCCGCGCCGCCCGCGCCGGAACAGCGTCACGCCCAGCACCTGTTCCAGTTCACCGATGTGGCGGCCAAGCGTCGGTTGGCTTGCGGCCAGCTTTCGCGCGGCGGCCGACAGGCTGCCGGTTTCCGCCACGGTGACGAAGCTCTTGATCAGATTCCAGTCGAGATCGGACATGCAATCCATTTAAAATTGAATATCGATTCTCCAATTCTAGCGAATTTAAATTCAACCTCAAATAGACCATCTTTCTCTCATCGGAGACAGGAAAACAGGAGAAGACAGATGCGGACAATTGTTGTTCTGGGTGCGGCAGGCAGGGTCGGCGAGGCCGCGGCGCGAGAATTCGTCGCCGCCGGATGGCGTGTGAAGGGGCTGGCACGCAACGCCAAGGCGGCATCGCTGGCGCCGGGCGTGGAGGTCGTCCAGGGTGACGCCACCGACCGCGCGGCCCTGATTGAAGCCTGCAAGGGCGCCGAGGTGATTCTCAACGCGTTGAACCCGCTTTACACGGAATGGGCCGAGAAGGTCTTGCCGATGGCTGAGAACGTCATCGCGGCGGCCGAGGCAAGCGGGGCCACCCACATGCTGCCCGGAAACGTCTACAATTTCGGCTACGGCCTCGGTGTTGGCATGGCGGAAACCGCGCCTGAAGTCCCATCAACGGAGAAGGCCGAGATCCGTATCGGGATGGAGGATCTGTTCCGCAGGAAGGCGCAGGAGCGCGGCGTCCAGACCATCGTGCTCAGAGCCGGCGACTTCTATGGCGGCGCGCGGCCGGAAAGCTGGCTCGACCTGATCATCCTGTCGAAGCTGCGCAAGAACGTCTTTACGTGGGGTGGGCCGATGGATATCCCGCACGCCTTTGCCTATCTGCCGGATCTCGGGAAGGCCTTCGTCGCACTGGCCGAAAAGCGCGAGAGCCTCGGCCCTTTCGAGCGTTTCCATTTCGCCGGCCATACGCTGACCGGCCACCAGATGAAAGCGGCGGCGGAAGCTGCCAGCGGTCGCAAACTGGCGTCGAAACGCGTGCCATGGATCGCGCTGCGTGCTGCCGCCCTGTTCAGCCCGTTGATGCGGGAAGTCGTCAAGATGTCCTATCTCTGGCGCACGCCGCACTCACTCAACGGCGACAGGCTGGAGCGGACCGTCGGCAAGCTGCCTGCCACCGATCCCGTCGACGCCATCCGCCAGGCGATCGCCGATTTGAACCTGGATGACAGCCATCCGACCGCGGTGGCTTGAACCAACCCCTGCACCGGAAACTCACTGCGCCAGACAAGGGATGGGCCCCGCCGCGCATCGCTGGAGCAGGCATCACGTCAGCGGACCTAAACGCATGGAGACGACAAAATGACCAAGATCGCCATCCTCGGCGCCAATGGCCGGCTCGGCCGCGTGGTTGCCAAGGCCTTCATCGACGTCGGCTTCGACGTCCGCGCCGTCACCCGCACCGGCAAGGTGCCGGCCGAACTCGAAGGCGCCACGGCGGTTGCCGGCGATGCGCTGGACCGTCAATCGCTGATCCGCGCCACCGAAGGCGTCGATATCATCTTCAACGGCCTCAACCCGATCTACACCGATTGGGGCAAATGCCTGCCGATGGCCGAGAACGTCATGGCCGCCTGCCATGCCAACAACGCGCTGCATCTGTTCCCCGGCACCGTCTACAATTACGGCTCGCCCATGCCGGCGGTGATCACGGAAGACACGCCGTTCCATCCGACGACCGAGAAGGGCCGCATCCGCTGCGCCATGGAGGAGCTGTTCCGCCGCGAGGCAGAGGCCGGCCGGGTGCGCACCATTCTGCTGCGCGCCGGCGACTTCTTCGGCGGCACCGGTAGCGGCTCCTGGTTCGACCTGGTCGTCGCCGCCAAGATCAGCAAGGGCGTCTACACCGCGCCCGGTCCTGCCGACCTCGTGCATGAATGGGCCTACCTGCCGGACTTTGCCGTGGGCTTCGTCGCACTGGCCAAGAATCTCGACAAGCTCGGCTCCTATGAGGCGCTGAACTTTCCAGGCCATGCCGTCACCGATATTGAGATCAAGGCCGCTGCGGAGAAGGCGCTTGGCCGACCGCTCAAGATGACCTCGATGCCCTGGTGGGTGCTGCGCGCCGGCAGCCCGTTCGTGGCGATGTGGCGCGAGATCGTCTCGATGTCCTATCTGCGCTTCGAGCCGCACCGTCTGGCCTCGACGCGGCTGGAGGGCATCATCGGCGAAATCCCGCACACGCCGCTCGATCAGGCCGTCGCCCAAGCCCTCGAGGACATCGGCATCGCCACCGTGAAGGCCACGAAAGCCGCCTGAATTGAGCCGGCGGGCCTCTTCACACCGAAAGCCTGCTCACGGATAACAAAGGCGGCTCAGAGCCGCCCCATCAGCAGCAGCAGCAGAACCACCACCAACACCACACCGACGATGCCAGAGGGTCCGTAACCCCAGGAGCGTGAATGCGGCCATGCCGGCACTGCGCCGATCAGGACAAGGATCAGGACGACGATGACAAGGGTGCTGATCGGCATGGGAAATTCCCCGCATTGAGTTCACTCGAGGACGATGTCTTCGCATCCCCCACAGGGGAACAATGCAAAAGGCCGCCCGGTTGTTCCGGGCGGCCTTTGCCGTTCAGATTGGGAAGCCTGCCTACTCTGCGGCTTTTGGAAAGGCGGTCGGGGGTTCCGCGCCGTCGTCCACCGTCGGCGCGTCTGACGATACCTCGCCCTTGCCCTGCCGGAACAGCCGGCTGATCAAGCCGCGCCGTGCACCAGGCTTGACCTTGGCGCGGGTGAACACCATCAGCATCGACGGCGTCACCACCAGTGTCAGCACCGTCGCGAAGGACAGGCCGAAGACGATCGCCGAGGACAGCGAAATCCACCATTGCGTCGACGGCGCGTTGATCGTCGTCTCGTGATGGAAGATCTCCAGCCCAAGGCCGAAGGCGATCGGCAGCACGCCGAGGATGGCCGACACCGCCGTCAGCACCACCGGTCGCGCGCGCTCGCGGCAGGTCTGCAACACGGCATCCATCTTGTCCCAGCCCTCTTCGCGCAGCCGGTCGTAGGTGTCGATCAGCACGATGTTGTTGTTCACCACCACGCCGGCCAGCGCGATGACGCCGATACCCGACATGACGATGCCGAACGTCTCGCCTGTTATCAGCAGTCCCAGGAACACGCCGATCGTCGCCATGACCACGCAGGACAACACCAGCCAGACGCTGGTGAACTTGTTGAACTGCGCCAAAAGCACCAGGAAGATCAGGAAGATCGCCGCACCGAAGGCCTTGCTGAGGAAGGCGCTGGCTTCGGCGCTGTCCTCGTTCGAGCCGGCCAGCTTCCAGCGGATGCCGCTGCCGAGATTCATGTCGGCGACGGCCTGGGTAACCTCCTGCTGCACGGCGGCGACCTGCTTGCCGGCGGCGACGTTGGCCTGCACCACAACGGTGCGGGCGCCGTCGATGCGGTTGAGGATGCCGACGCTTGGCTTGGCCTTGCGGACGACGAAGTTCGAAATCGGCACCGACCCCTGCGAGGTCTGCACCCTGAGCTCGTCGAGCGTCGACAGCGTGCGCCGGTCCTCCGGCAAGCGCAGCCGGATGTCGACAGCCTTGTCGGCGCCGGCAGGCCGGTATTCCGAGAGCTTCAGGCCGTTGGTGACGAGTTGCACCACCGTGCCGACCGAGGTCGGGCTGATGCCATACTGCGCAGCCTTGGCGCGGTCGACCTCGAGTGCCCAGTCGACGCCGGGCGGCGGCAGGCCGTCGGAAACGTCGATGACGCCGGGCACCTTGGCGATGCGCGCTGCGACCGAACGCGCCTTCTCGTCCAACCCCTTTGGGTCGATGGCAGAAAGCCTGATCTGGATCGGCTTGCCGGTCGGCGGGCCGGCTTCCGGCACGCGGACCTCGACGTCGACGCCGGGAATACCGGCCATGACGCCGCGCAAATCGTTCAGGATCTGGTTCGCCGATTTGCGTTCGCGCCAGTCGATGAATTCGTACTGAATGACGCCGACGACATCCTCGGGCACGTCCTGGCCGCCGCCTTCGGACTTGCCGACGCGGGTATAGACCGACTTCAGGCCCGGCCAGCCGAGCAGCCGGTTTTCGGCGATCTTGGTCGCCGTGTCCATTTCGGCCAGAGAAAGGTTGCCGCGGGCATGCACATAAAGCAGGCCGTAGTCGGGCTCGACGCTCGGGAAGAACTCGACGCCGGCGCCGTACTTCGAATAGCCAACGAAGATGCCGGCCAGCAAGACCACTGTAAGCACCAGCACTGTGATGGGGAAGCGCACCGCCTGCTTGACGACCGCCATGTACCAGCCGTCGCGATTGTCGTCGGCGTGATGCTCCGGCGCCTTGGCGAAGATCGCGCCAAGCGTCGGCGCGAAGACCAGCGCATACAGCATCGAGGCCGACAGCGTGACGATCAGCGTGATCGGCATGTACTTCATGAAGTCGCCGATGATGCCCGGCCAGAACAGCAGCGGCGAGAAGGCGGCGATGCGCGTCATCGTCGCCGCGATGACCGGACCGGCCATGCGCTTGGCGGCAAGCGCGAAGGCTTCCTGCTTCGGCATGCCTTCGCTCATCCGCCGTTCGGCGAATTCGGTGACGATGATGGCGTCGTCGACCAGCATGCCGACCGCCAGGATAAGGCTGAACAGCACGATCATGTTGATCGTGTAGCCCATCATCGCCAGGAGCAGGATGCCGATCAGGAAGGACGACGGAATGGCGAGGCCAATCAGCAGCGACGCACGGCCGGACAGCGCGTAGAGGATGACGATGAACACCAGGATGACGGCGATCATCACGTGGTTCTGCAGGTCACCCAGCAGCTGGTTGACGAAGACCGACTTGTCCTGCGTGTAGGTGACGTGCATCCCCTCGGGCATGGTCTTGACGAAGGCATCGGACACCGCCCTCACCTTGGTGAGCGTGTCGATCAGATTGGCGCCGATGCGCTTCTTGACCTCGATGGCGATGGCCGGCTTGCCGTTGAGGCGCGTGATCGTCGTGGCATCGGCGAAGGTCGAGCGGATTGTCGCGATATCCTTGGCCTGCACCACGGCATTGGGGCCGGCGACCACCGGCAGCGCCGCCACATCCTCCGGCGTCTCGATCAGCGACGGCACCTTGACGGCGTATTTGCCTTGCGAGCCTTCGATATTGCCGGCGGCGACCAGGCTGTTGGAAGCGCCGACGGCGCCGATCAGCTGGTCGAGCTGCAGCCCGTAGGATGACAGTTTCATCGGATCGATGACGACCTCGACGAGATCGTCGCGGGAGCCCTGCAGCGAGCCTTCCAGAACGCCGGGCACTTCCTCGATGCGGTCACGCAGTTCGCGCGCCGCGGCGGCCAGCACGCGTTCGGGCAATTCGCCCGACAGTGTGACGACAAGCACCGGGAATTCGGAAATGTTGACCTCGGTGACGACAGGTTCCTCGGCCGCTTGCGGCAGATCGGCCTTGCCGTCCTGCACCTTGGAGCGTGTATCCTGCAGCGCCGTCGCGAGATTGGTCTGCGGCTGGAACTCGACCAGCACATAGCCGCCGCCCTGGAAGGCGGCAGAGCGCATTTCCTTGAGGCCCTTCAGGCTTTTCAGCTTGCTTTCCATCGGCCGCAGCAGAAGGCGCTCGGAATCCTCCGGCGAGATGCCTTGATAGATCAGGCTGACATACATCATCGGAATCGGAACGTCGGGTTCCGCTTCCTTCGGCGTCGACTGATAGGCGACCCAGCCTGCAATCAGCAGGAAGACCAGGACCGAGATGGTCAGGCGGGCATTGTTGATTGCGAGTCTGACGATATCCATGACTTATGCCTGTTGCTTTCGGGAGTGGCGAACGACCGACGTCGCCGGGCACGGCCCAGCGCCGGCGTCGCTGCGCTACTGCGTCCCGGCGGTGGCTTCGCCGATCAGCTTGTTGATGGTCGCCTGGTCGGCCTCGACCGGCTTGACCTCATCGCCTTCCTTCACCAGTTCCTGGCCGGCGACGATGATGCGCGCATCGGCCGGGATGCCGCCAAGCACGAGGCCGGTCGGGGTGTCGTCGACCAGGTCGATCGGGAAGAACGCAACCTTGTTGTCCTTGCCGACGGCGCGGATGCCCAGATCGCCCTTGTCGCCGAGCGTCACCACCGAGCGCGGCAGCAGGACCGCGTCGGTCGGCAGCGCGCTGAGCTGGATTTCCGCCGTCATGCCGGCCGGCACCGAGCCATCGGCATTGGGGATGGCGACCTCGACGCGGAAGGTGCGGGTCGCCGACGACGCGTCGCGGCTGATGTAGCGCACGGTGCCTTCGACGGTCTGGCCGCTGACCAGCCGGACGCTGGCCTTGTCGCCGATCTTGAGATAGCCGAGGTCGCGCTCGCTGATCTCGCCGCGGGCGATCACCGGATCGAGCTTGAGGATGGTGGCCACCTCGCCGCCCTGCATGACCGAGCTGCCAAGCTCCACCGGTACCCGGTCGATGACGCCATCGAACGGTGCCTTGACCTCGTTGCGGTCGAGCTCGGCCTGCGCTGTATCCAGCTGGGATGTCGCCTGGGTCAGGTTGGAGCGGGCGGTGTCGAGCTGCAGCTTGGGCAGATTGCCGGTCCTGGCGAGCCGTTCCGCGGCATCGAGCTCGGCCTTTCGCTGCACCAGCAACTGCTTGGCGTTGTCGACGCTCGAGATTTTTTCTTCCGCCGCCAGCATCAGCACCAGGTCGCCTGTCTTGACATGATCGCCTTGCTTGACCGGCAGCTTGTCGATGACGCCGGCGACGCGGGTTGCCAGAACCGCGCGCTTGTCGGCCTCGGTCAGGCCGGAGATGCGGATGGCGCGCGCGTAGGTCTTGCGTGGTGGCGTCACGACGGCAACGGTGCGCAGCGGCGCCTTCGGTTCGGCTTCCGCCGTCTTCGGCTTGCCAGCGTCCGGCGCCTTGCCCTGTTCGACTTCGGCCGCCTTGGCCTTGTTGGCCGCTACGCTGCCGACCGATGAGAATTCGCCTGTCGCCATCCACGCCGCGAAACCGATGAGCACAACAATGGCTGCAAGCTTGTGAAACCTGATTCTAGGCATCGTCATTTTTCCACTGCGGGTTCAGCCAGCACCGCGCCTTCATGACGCGGGCGCGTCGCCGATATGGGTGCGCGCCTGACCGTGTTCAAATTGCCGTGATAGGCGAGCGCGCTTCTACATCAAAGTTGCACTGCAATATAGCCTTAAAGTTGCAAGACCATTACGGCATCGGGCAAGGTGAACCCGCCGCCATCCAGTTTTCGATTGCTTGATAGGTCGCTTCGGCCGAGCCCGGAGCCGGCTCTCGATCCGAGCCCGGCGCCCAGCCCCAGGCGACAAGTTTATCGTCGCGGACATGCAGCGCGATATCGGCCAATTTGCGGTCGCCATTGCGCGCCGGATCCTTGATCTGGGCGCAGATTTCGGCCGAGGATTTTCCGAACCAGGCCATCTCGGTCGGCGCCAAATGCCAGCCCTCGGCGCCGGGTGGTCCGTGCAATGCCTTGGAATTACTGGAGAAATGGCAGGTTGTGCAGCGCAGGCCCGGATTGCCGAAGCCCGATCCGTCGGTTCCGCGCTGGACGTTGAAGGCGTGCACAAATGTGGTTCCATAATGCGCACCCGACCAGCGCGGCCGGTCGTCCGCGACATGACAATCGGCGCAGCGCGGATGTGAGAACACCGCATAGATCTTGTCCCATTCGGACAGACCCTTGGCAATGCCGACCGTCGGGCTCGGTGATGTCTGGCTCTCCTGCGCGGTTGCGGAAGGCGCCGCCGAAAACAAGATGGCAGCAGGCGTCAGCATGATGAGAAGCTTTTTCATGCGAAGGCCACCCTTGTCGACAGCGGCAGGGTGCGGATGCGCTTGCCGGTAAGCGCGAAGATGGCATTGGCCAGCGCCGGTGCCGCCGGCGGTGTGCCAACCTCGCCGACGCCGCCCATCTTGTGGAAGTTTTCCAGGATGGCGACTTCGAAGACCGGGCACTGGAAGATCCGCATGGCGTCGAAATCGTGGAAGTTCGACTGTTCGACCATGCCGTCGGCGAAGGTGATCTGCTGTCCCATTGCCGCCGACAGGCCGTAGATGGCGGCGGAAGTCAGCTGTGCCTCGACGATGCCCGGATCGAGGGCGGTGCCGACATCGGCGGCGATCCATACCTTCTCGATGCGGATGCCGGCCGGCGTGTCCGCCACCTGGACGATCTCGCCGACCCAGCTGCCGAAAGACAGCGTGAAGGCCACGCCCTTGGCCTTGCCGGCGGGCAGCGGCTCGCCCCATTTCGCCATCGCCGCGACCTTCTCCACCACCTTCACCGCTGCGGGATAGGCGGCCATCAGCTTCTTGCGCAGCTCGACCGGATCGATTTTGCCGGCGGTGGCGATCTCGTCCATGAACCCTTCATGGAAGAAGCCATTGATGGAACTGCCGACCGAGCGCCAGAAGCCGACCGGAATCGAGACGGGCGCCGCGACGCCGCTCACCCGATAGTTCGCAATGGTGTAGGGCTGGTCATAGGCACCATCGACAATGGACTTGTCGGGACCGACCGGCGATATCGAGGGAAACAGCCTGCGCAAGGTGCTGGCGATCACCGATGGCGAGGCGATTCTCATGTCGACGGCGACCGGCATGCCGTCGTCGCCAAGCCGTGCCTGGAACTTGCCGACCGCAGCAGGCCGGTAGGCGTCGTGACGCATGTCCTCTTCGCGCGTCCAGGTCACCTTGATTGGGCGCCCGCCCGTCTCCTTCGCCATCAACGCTGCGCAAAGCGAGAAGTCCATCTCGGTACGGCGGCCAAAGCCGCCGCCCATGAAGGTGGTGTGGACAGTGACCTTGTCCTGCTCGATACCGACCGCATTGGCGCAGAGCTGGCGCACCAGCGTCGGCGCCTGGTTGCCGCACCAGATGTCGAGGGCGCCATCCTTGAAGCGCGCCGTGGCATTCATCGGCTCCATGGTCGCATGCGCCAAATAGGGCACCGCATAGTCCGCCTCGACTATCTTTTCGCGCGGCGCGTCGGCGAAGGCGGTATCGACATCGCCATTGTCGCGCATCGCCGAGCCCTTGGTGCCGAGCGCCTGCTTCAGCACGTCCAAAATGGCGGCGCTGCTAAGCGGATATTCGGGATCCGCCCACTGGGCGTCGATGGCGTCGGCCGCCTTGAAGGCCGCCCAGGTATTTTGCGCGATGATGCCGAAGCCGTGGCCGTAATTCGTCTCGAGCGGCACGATCTTGATCACGCCCGGCATTTTCTCGGCTTTGGCGAGATCCACCTTGACTGGCTTGGCCCAGAAGCGCGGGCTCATCTTGACCGTGCCGTAGAGCATGTCCGGCAGCCTGACATCGATGCCGAAGATCGGCGCCCCGGTGACCTTGGCCAGCATGTCGATGCGCTTCTGCGGCTTTCCCAGCAGTTTCCAGTCGGCTCTGTCCTTGAGCTTGACTTCCGTCGGCGGCGCGATTGCTGCGGCAGCGGCCGCAACCGCGCCATAAGTCAGCGACTTGCCCGATGCCTTGTGCAGGATCGAACCATTGGCCGTTTCCAGATCGGCGGCGGCAACGCCGAGTTTCTGCGCAGCCGCCGCGATCAGCAGATGCCGGGCTGCGGCGCCCGCCTGGCGCATCTTGTCGAAACCGTCGCGCGTCGAAGCCGAGCCGCCGGTGACCTGGAGAGCAAGGAGTTTGCCGACCACACCGAGACCTGAGCGCACCGCCTGCGCGGTCATGCTCTCGTCGAAGAAGGCGAACGGACCACCCTCTTCGAGGATCGCCGCGTTGTAATAGGCGTAGGAGGCCGGGCCGTGCTCGACCTTGATCTGGTCGAGACCTACATCGAGTTCTTCGGCGACCATGATGGCGAGCGTCGTCGAAATGCCTTGCCCCATCTCGGCGCGCGGCGCGACGATGGTGATGGTGTTGTCGGCGGCGATCTTCACATAGGGGTTGAAGGTCGCCTCGCCCTTGCCGAGGTCGGTCTCGAGCGGATTCGCAAACGGTTTGCGATAATAATAGTAGCCGACGGCAACGCCGCCCGCGACAGCGGCCGCGCCGATCAGAAACGTGCGGCGGGCAATCTTTCCGACACTGGCCATGGTCAGAGCCCCGCCGTCTTGAGCGCCGCAGCCTTCCGGATGGCTGAGCGGATCTTGGGATAGGTGCCGCAGCGGCAGAGATTGCCACCCATGGCGTTGTCGATATCGGCGTCGCTCGGGTCGGCGACCTCGTCAAGCAGCGCCACCGCGCTCATGATCTGGCCGGCCTGGCAGTAGCCGCATTGCACGACTTGTTCCTCCAGCCATGCCTGCTGCACAGGATGCGGCCTGTCCGCCGTGCCGATGCCTTCGATGGTGGTGACAGCGCCGTCGACCTGGCCGACCGGAAGCGAGCAGGAGCGCACCGGCTGACCATCGACATGCACGGTGCAGGCGCCGCATGCGGCAATGCCGCAGCCGAACTTCGGTCCTGTCTTGCCGATGAGATCGCGCAGTGCCCACAACAGCGGCATGTCCGGATCGACGTCGATGTCGAATGACTGCCCGTCGACGGTGAGGCGCATGGGGATACCCTTTGTTGTCGTCCACGGCCCGAGGGCGAAGAGCCTTGGGTCGCTTTCCCTTCAAACAGATTGACAAATTACGTCATTTTGTCAATTGAGATTTTGCAGGATAGTGTTGCTGCATGAATCAGAACGAAGACATCGCCGCCGCCGACCCCAAACGCGTCCGTATCCTGGATGGCGCAATGAAGGTGTTTTTGGCCTATGGCTTCACCCGCACCACCATGGACGACATCGCCCGCGCCGCCGACATGTCGCGTCCGGCGCTTTATCTTCAGTTCAAGAACAAGACCGACATTTTCCGTGCCATCGCCATGATGGTGCTGTCGCGCTCGGTCGCGGCGGCAAAAATGGCTCTGGCCGGCGATGGTGTTTTCACCGAGCGCATCATGCGAGCCATCGACGAAGCTTTCATCTCGATGATGAGCGCCGTCGTTGCTTCGCCGCATGGCGCCGAATTGCTGGACATGAAATCGAGCCTCGGCGATCTGGTCGGCTGCTGGCGCGGCGCTCTTGTCGAACATATCGCCGCCGCTATTCATGGCGAGGCGGCCAGGAACGGCGTCGATCTGGCGGCCAGGGGCCTGTCGACGCAACTGCTTGCCGACATGCTGCTCGATGGGCTGGAAGGCATGAAAGCGCGGATCAGCGATCCTGAGGGGCAGCGGCAGGCGGCCGCCGCCCTGGTCAAGGTGATCGACCTGGCGCTGAAAGCCGGATGAAGCCGAGATGTGTCGGGGTTCCGCTCAGGCCCGGCGGCGCTCCGCCTCGGGGTTCTTGCGCGCTGCAAGAAATTCCTTGACCCGCCGACCGGGTGCGGGGCCGCGCACCGGCTTGAAGCCGTCATCGAGTTCACCGGAGAGATCGAGCGTCGGCCGCTTGCCGACGGCATCGTAGTTTTCTTCCAGCCAGTCGCTGGCGGCGGTGCGGCCGAGATCGCGCAGATAGGTCAGGAAAGCCCATTCGGCATTGACCTTCGATGACGCCGACAGGTCCTTGAACGCCTCGTCGGCATCGATGCGGTGCATCCGGATGTCGCGATACTCGCCATGCGGCAGCCGGCCGGCGGCGATCAGTTCCTTGACGAAGGCGATCGAGCGGAATTCGCGCAGCAGCCCGGCATTGAAGGTGATTTCGTCGATGCGGTTCTGGATCTCGTTGGCGCTTCTGGGCGTTCCTTCGCGCACCACCGGATTGATCTGCACCAGCAGCACATCCTCGGTCGCCGCCGTCTTGAAGAACGGATAGAGCGCCGGGTTGCCGCCATAGCCGCCATCCCAATAGGGCACGCCCTTGATCTCGACGGCGCGGAACAATTGCGGCAGGCAGGCCGAGGCCATCACCGTGTCGAGGTCGATCTCGCCATCGGAAAAGACCCGCAGCTGCCCGGTCTCGACATTGGTGGCCGAGATGAACAGCTCCATCGACTTGCAGGCGCGGACATTTTTGAAGTCGATCTCCTGCGCCACCACGTCGCGCAGCGGATTGAGGCCCAGCGGATTGGCGACATAGGGCGAGAATACCCGCGACATGGTGTCGAAGAACACATAGCCCGGCGTGTTCTCGATCGACCAATTGCCCCAGGCGACGTCCCACGGCATGCGCTGCACCGGGCTGAACCGGCCCTTTGCCGCCACCGCACGCCAGAAATCGTCGAGCTTCTTGCGCGCGCCCTCGACCCCGCCACGCACGAATCCATCGGCCAGCGCCACCGCGTTCATGGCGCCGGCGCTGGTGCCGGAAACCGCCGATATCTCCAGCCTGCCGTCCTCCAGCAGCCGGTCGAGGACGCCCCAGGAAAAGGCGCCATGCGAGCCGCCACCCTGAAGCGCGATGTTGATCTTCTTGCTTTCCTCCGCCTTGCCGTTCTTCGTCATGGCGTTCCTGTCGTCCTTATGCGCCAACCTGCCTCTACGTCACGGAAGGAAGCAGCTATCGGCGGCCCATGTTGCAGTGCAGCATATAAGGACGGACCAAGGCAAGAACACGAACACGGTCGCGTGATCACATGAAATTTCCGCCATGAGAGAAAGGCCCCTCCGCTTGAAGCGGAGAGGCTGTGTCCTCAGGTCAGGGATGCCTAGGCGACCAAATCGGGCACCGGGCCGACATAACGCGATTGCGGACGGATCAGCCGTCCGGTCGTCTGCTGCTCGCGCGCATGCGCGATCCAGCCGGCAACGCGACCGGCGGCGAAGACATTGCTGAAGGCCTGTGGCGGGAAACCCGCCGCTTCGAGCACCAGCGCGGTGTAGAATTCGACATTGGTCTGCAGCGAGCGCTGCGGCTTGGCGATCCGCAACACCTCGAGCGCCGTCTTTTCGACCTCCTCGGCGAAAGCCAGCCGGCGGCCGGTCTCGCCCTCGCCGCCAAGCTGTCGCACGACCGCTTTCAGCACATCGGCGCGCGGATCGCGCACACGGTAGATGCGATGGCCGAACCCCATGATCCGCCTGCCATGCGCGATCTCGTTGCGCAGCCAGCCGGCCGCGTCGCCATGTGCCTCGATCGCATCGAGCATCTCGATCACCGGGCCGGGCGCGCCGCCATGCAGCGGCCCCTTGAGCGCGCCGAGCCCGGCCAGCACCGACGAGGTCAGGCCGGCCAATGTCGAAGCAACGACGCGCGTGGCGAAGGTCGAGGCGTTGAGGCCGTGGTCGCAGACGGTCACCAGATAGGTGTCGAGCGTTTTTGCCAATGCCGGCGACGGAGCGGAACCCCGGAGCATGCGCAACATGTCGGCGGCATGGCCGGCCTTGCCATCCGGCGCGACTGGCTGCTCGCCGCGCTGCAGGCGCAGCAAGGCAGGCGTCACCACGGCGGGCGCCGCGATCAGCCGCAGCGCGTCCGCCAATGTTTCGCCGTCTGGCAGCAGAGCCATGCCGGCGCGCATGGCACTATAGATTTCGAGTGGTGCCAGCAGCGACAGCGAAGGAAGGGTCCGCTCGAACACCTCGACACGCGCCTCGCCCAGTTGCGCCGCCAGTTCGGTATCGCCAGGCAGATCCTCGAAGAAGCCGTCGAGCAACAGCCGGACGACCTGCGGAAAGTTCCATCGTCCGGCCAGTTCCGCCAGCGAATGACCACGGATCGTCAGTCGGCCGCCCAGACCATCCACGTCGGACAGCACGGTTTCGGCCGCCACCACATCATCGAGCCCATTCGCCATGACCTTGTCTCCTTGAAGCTTTTGCCGATCGGAGATAAGGCTGGTCAACCCAAGCATCAATCTTGATCAATAGAATCAATATCAGAGCCGAAAATGTCGGAATGGCTGTCCCGGGAAGAGGCGTTGGAAAGGCTGCGGGTAAGGCCGCAGACGCTCTATGCCTATGTCAGCCGCGGGCGCATCGGCATGCGTCCCGACCGTGCCGATCCACGCCGCAGCCAGTATCGCGCCGACGACATCGCGGCGCTGGCAACACGCCGGGCGCGCGGACGCAGCCCCTCGGCCATCGCCGAAAGCGCGATTGCCTGGGGCGAGCCGTCGATCGCAACGGCGATTTCGACCGTCTGGCACGGTCGCCTCATCTATCGGGGCCAGGACGCCGCCCTGCTGTCCGACCATGCCACGCTGGAAGAAACCGCCGCTGTGCTTTGGGCTCTGCCTGAACCGGTCCGCTTCGAAGCGCCGCTGCCGGATGCGCCACGCCACTCCGGCCGCGCCCCGGCCTTCGCGCAACTTGCCTTGCTGGCCGGCCAGGCTCGGCCTTCGCTTGGACGCAGCGCCGCCTCGCTATGTGCCGACGCCGCGCGCGCAATCGGCGTGCTGGCCGGCGCCCTCGGTGCCGAAGCGGGGCCGGATCCGGTGCACCGGCGATTGGCACGGGGCTGGTCGGTCGATGAGGGTGGCGCCGATGCGATCCGGCGCGCCCTTGTGCTGCTCGCCGATCACGAGCTGAATGCATCGACCTTCGCGGCCCGCGTCGCGGCCTCCACCGGCGCCTCGCCCGCCGCTTGCCTGCTGGCGGGCCTGGCAACACTCTCGGGACCGCGCCATGGCGGTGCCGGCGAAGCGGTGATGCAACTTGCTGAAGATGCGGCGCGGCACGGCGCCGACGCCGCGGTCCGGCGCTGGCTCGGCCACGACCGGCCGCTGCCGGGGTTCGGCCACCAACTCTATCCCGAGGGCGATCCGCGGGCCACGGCGCTCCTGGCAGCCATCGGCAACACCGATGAGACCTTGCGGTTGCTGGAGATCGCCGCCATCGCAGCGACCGGCGCCCAGCCGAATATCGATTTTGCCCTGGCCGTGCTGACGCGCGGCCTCGGGCTGCCGCGCGATGCGCCGTTCCATCTGTTCGCGCTCGGGCGCAGCGTCGGCTGGGCAGCCCATATGGTCGAACAGATCATGAGCGGCAGCATCATCAGGCCACGCGGCCGCTATGAAGGGCTGTTGCCCTGACAGCGTTTTGCCTGATGCGGTTTCGACCCGGGCTCAACTTTGTCAGCCGTCAAGCGGAGTTGGTCCCGAACCGCGTCCGGTACGCAGCGGGCGTCGTGGCGAATTGCCGGCGGAAATGATGCCGCAGCGTCGCCGCCGCGCCAAAGCCGGCGGTCTCGGCAATCCGCTCGATCGGCATGCTCGTGTCTTCCAGCAAAGTGCGCGCCCGCGAAAGCCGCTCCGAAAGCAGCCAGCGCGCCGGCGTGACACCGGTCGCGGCCGCGAACCGGCGCAAAAATGTCCGCTCGCTCATCCCGGCAAGACTGGCCAGGGTGGCAACGGGGTAGTCGGCGGAAATATCCGCGCGCATTCTGTCGATCAACGGTCCAAGCCGGCCGCGTTCGTGCGGCTCGGGAACCGAACTTTCGACATATTGCGCCTGGCCGCCGTCGCGATGCGGCGGCACGACCAGGCGGCGTGCCACCATATTGGCCGCCTTGGTGCCGAAGTCGCGCCGCACCAGATGCAGGCAAAGGTCGATGCCCGCAGCACTGCCGGCCGATGTCAGCACGTTTCCCTCATCGATGTACAAAACGTCAGGGACCACGGTGATGTCGGGATACATCTCCCTCAACCTGTCGCTGTAGCGCCAATGCGTGGTTGCCTTCTTGCCTGACAGCAGGCCGGCCGCAGCGAGCACGAAGACGCCCGAGCAGATGGACAGGATGCGTGCGCCCCGCTCGCTGGCCTTGCGAAGCGCCTCGATCAGCAATGGCGGCACCGGACAGTCCACGCCGCGCCATCCCGGCACGATCACCGTGCCGGCCTCGCCGATCAGATCGGGTCCGCCATCGGCGACGATGCGCACGCCGCCCATCGCACGCATTTCGCCCGCATCGATGCCGGCGACGGCAAAACGGTACCAATCCGCGCCCATCTCCGGTCTGGGCAAGGCGAACATCTCGGCCGCCACGCCGAACTCGAACGTGCACAGCCCGTCATAGGCGACGGCAACGACCAGTGGGTTGGCAGGAGGCATGTTTGGCATGATCTTGACGATATATGGCAAAGCTGCCAGCTGCAATCGCCAGGCCCGGTGCGCTACCTCAACTCCATCAGCGATGGAGACAAGCTCCATCCGTAAACGATGGAGGCCAGCTCCATCGGCGATGGAGATCCTTGATGAGCTATGTGACAGACGTTCCAGCGGCCTCGCCGGAGATCGCGCGCGACCATTTCCTGCGCCGGCTTTCTGTCGAGACCGACTGTTCGGACGTTGCCGCGGCAATGCGCGGCGGAGAGCCGGACTTCGTGCTTTTGCACGTGGTCGGTTCGCCCGATGCCTATGAGCGCCGCCATGTGCCGGGCGCGCTGCACCTGCCGCACCGCGAAATATCGGCCGAGCGGATGGCAGAGTGGCCGGCAGGCACGCTGTTCGTGGTCTATTGCGCCGGGCCGCATTGCAATGGCGCGGACCGGGCGGCCTTCAAACTGGCCAGCCTCGGGCTGCCGGTCAAGATCATGATCGGCGGCATTTCAGGCTGGCAGGACGAAGGGCTTCCTTTCGCCTCGAGCAGGGAGCCTGGCGTTCTACAAGCATGACTTGGCCTTGCCGGCTGGCCGGCTCACGACATCGTGTCGAGCTTGCGCTGCATGGCCGCGATCTGGTCCTTCAGCTGCTGCAGATCGTCGGATTTCTCCGGCGGCGCGTCCTTCCTGGCCGGTTCGGCGGGGGCCGCGGCCGGCGCTGAGCCCGCGGGCGGGAAAGGCGTGAACAGCCGCATCGCGTTCTGGAACATTTCCATATTGCGGCGGGTCTGCTCTTCCAGCGCCTTGATCGGCGTCGCCATCTTCATCACATCGAGCGGCGACTTGCCGATGGCGCCCTTCATCTGCTCGCGAAAGCGCTCCTGCTCCTTGGAGAAGGCGATCATCGACTGTTCAAGGAAGCTCGGCACGATCATCTGCATCTGGTCGCCGTAGAAGGCGATCAGTTGGCGCAGGAACGGGATCGGCAGCATGTTCTGCCCATCCTTGTTCTCTAGCTCGAAAATGATCTGGGTCAGCACCGGATGCGTGATGTCGTCGCCTGTCTTGGCGTCCTGGACGGTGAACTCCTCGCCCTTCTTGACCATGTCGGCCAGATCCTCGAGCGTCACATAGGTGCTCGTCCCCGTATTATAGAGGCGGCGATTGGCGTATTTCTTGATAATGATCGGGTCGTCTTTTGCGGCCATCTGCATCCTCCCCGGACACCGGCACGCCTGAGTAAGCAGCCGGTAACGATTGCGCCCTTTTTGAGGATATGCGCAAAAGCCTCATAATTCCAAGCAGTTTGTGCAGTGCGGGATCATATAATGCTGCATAGCAGGCGAAATATGCTGCGCAGCAGCGGCCAGTCCGCCGGCGCGGCGGCGCGCGACCTGCTTGGCGTGCATGGGCGCCATGCCGATTTCCGGTTTGACTTGGGTCATGGAAAGGGCAAGAAAAGTTGCCAACAATGCCTGAAAACACGACAGCTCGAAGTCTGGAGAAGAAAATGTCCTCTGCCAATTCCATCGTTGTCGCCAGTGCCGCGCGCACGGCCGTCGGCTCCTTCAACGGTGCTTTCGCGGCCACGCCGGCGCATGAACTCGGCGCTGTCGTCATCAAGGAGCTTTTGGCGCGCGCGGGCGTCGAGGCAGCCGAGGTCGACGAGGTCATCCTCGGCCAGGTGCTGACCGCGGCCCAGGGCCAGAACCCGGCCCGCCAGGCCTCGATCATTGCCGGCCTGCCCAAGGAGACCACCGCCTGGGGCCTCAACCAGGTTTGCGGCTCGGGCCTGCGCGCCATCGCGCTCGGCATGCAGCAGATCGCCACCGGTGACGCCAAGGTGATCGTTGCCGGCGGACAGGAATCGATGTCGCTGTCGCCGCACGCCGAGCACCTGCGCGCCGGCGTCAAGATGGGCGACTACAAGATGATCGACACCATGATCAAGGACGGCCTGTGGGACGCCTTCAACGGCTACCACATGGGCAACACCGCCGAAAACGTCGCCCGCCAGTTCCAGATCACCCGGGACGATCAGGACCAGTTCGCGCTGGCCTCGCAGAACAAGGCCGAGGCCGCGCAGAAGGCCGGCAAATTCAAGGACGAAATCGTCGCCTTCACCATCAAGGGCAAGAAGGGCGACACCATTGTCGATCAGGACGAATACATCCGCCACGGCGCCACGCTTGACGCTATGACCAAGCTGAAGCCGGCCTTCGACAAGGACGGCACGGTGACCGCCGCCAACGCCTCCGGCATCAATGACGGAGCGGCCGGCGCGCTGCTGATGAGCGAAGTGGAGGCCGCAAGGCGCGGCATCACCCCGCTGGCGCGCATCGCGTCCTGGGCAACCGCCGGCGTCGATCCGGCGATCATGGGAACCGGCCCGATCCCCGCCTCGCGCAGGGCTTTGGAGAAGGCCGGCTGGTCGGTCGGCGATCTCGAGCTGGTCGAGGCCAACGAGGCATTTGCCGCGCAGGCCTGCGCCGTCAACAAGGGCATGGGCTGGGATCCCTCGATCGTCAACGTCAATGGCGGCGCCATCGCCATCGGCCATCCGATCGGCGCCTCGGGCGCCCGCGTCTTCAACACGCTGGTCCACGAGATGCGCCGCCGCGGCGCCAAGAAGGGCCTCGCGACGCTGTGCATCGGCGGCGGCATGGGCGTCGCCATGTGCGTTGAAGCGCTCTGAGAAAACGATGACCGGGCGGCGCGAGCCGCCCGTTCAATATCCAGTGCCTGCCAAGCCCGAAAACAGGGCGATATCAAAAGGGGAAATGCATGACCAAGGTTGCAATCGTCACGGGCGGATCGCGCGGCATCGGCGCGGCGATCTCGATCGCTTTGAAGACCGCAGGCTATTCGGTTGCCGCGAACTACGCCGGCAACGACGAAGCGGCGGCGAAATTCAAGGCCGAGACCGGCATTCCGGTCTACAAATGGTCGGTCGCCGAGTATGACGCTTGCGCCGCCGGCGTCAAACAGGTCGAGGCCGACCTCGGCCCGGTCTCGGTGCTGGTCAACAACGCAGGCATCACCCGCGATGCCATGTTCCACAAGATCACCCGCGACCAGTGGAAAGAAGTCATCGACACCAACCTGTCGGGTGTTTTCAACATGACGCATCCGCTGTGGAACGGCATGCGCGAGCGCAAATTCGGCCGCGTCATCACCATCTCCTCGATCAACGGCCAGAAGGGCCAGGCCGGCCAGGTCAATTATTCCGCCGCCAAGGCCGGCGACATCGGCTTCTCGAAGGCGCTCGCCCAAGAGGGGGCTCGCGCGGGCATCACCGTCAACGTCATCTGCCCCGGCTACATCGCCACCGAAATGGTCAAGGCCATCGACGAGAAGGTGCTCAACGAGCGCATCCTGCCGCAGATCCCTGTCGGCCGCCTCGGCGAGCCGGAAGAGATCGCGCGCTGCGTCGTCTTCCTCGCCTCGCAGGATGCCGGCTTCATCACCGGCTCGACCATCACCGCCAATGGCGGCCAGTACTTCGCCTGAGACGTCTGACGGTGGCTCACATCCCGCGACGAACGGACCGGGAAACCGGTCCGTTTTCAATGGAGGCCTGGAGCCCTGGACGCCCCGCTGCGGCGCAATGCCCCAATCCGGCACGCAAAGGTTAATGGCGGCAGCGCCGCCTGTGCGAACCCTGTGGGCAAGCCTGTGAATCCTCGGTGGATAAGCTGTTCACAACACAAGATATTGACGGAACAAAACGGGAAAATGCCGCCGGCGCTGATTTGTCGCCGATTCGTTCCGGCTTTGGGCGGAAGTTAACGTTAATGCCCGGGATTCAGCCGTGTTTCATTAACGACAAATTCAGAAAGATTAACAATTTCATAATGTTGAGCGACAGCCATCGAGATGCTTCGTTCATTTGCCGGCAAAAGTTAAGGACGAGGCCCGCCAGCATAAAACGGGCCAGTTCGATGATTCAGCATGTGGTGAGACTCAGGCTCATAAAATCCATATGTAGCCGTGAACAAAAGCTGAATCTGAGCGAGTCGCCGATTCGTCGCCGATTCGTTCCAGACTCGTTCCATCAGTTAAGCTGCAGCCAATTTAGCGCCAGACAGAGTTGCATTCGAGCCGCCGGTGGAACATTCCGCTTTCGCTTCGCGCCCGAAATCCCTATGTGTCGCCTGTCATACGCGCCAGTTGAGGCACGCTCCCGACAACCAGAGGCCAGAAAGCCTTATTTCCAGGTCGATGAACATCCAGCCGAAACACACTGAGCCGCTGATCCTGTCGGGCCGCGACGTGACCGCCGTGCTTGGGCCGACCAACACCGGCAAGACCCATCTCGCCATCGAGCGCATGGTGGCGCACGAAACCGGCGTCATCGGCCTGCCGCTCAGGCTGCTGGCCCGCGAAGTCTACACACGCGTCTGCGAAAAGGTCGGCGCCCACAAGGTCGCGCTGATCACCGGCGAGGAGAAGATCCAGCCGCCCGGCGCGAAATATTCGGTCTGCACCGTCGAGGCCATGCCGCGCGAGACAGACGCCGCCTTCGTCGCCATCGACGAGGTGCAGCTCGCCGGCGACCTCGAGCGCGGCCACATCTTCACCGACCGCATCCTGCATTTGCGCGGCCGCCAGGAGACGCTGCTGCTGGGTGCCGCCACCATGCACGGCATCCTGCAGCGCCTGCTGAAGGGCGTCTCGGTGGTGACGCGGCCGCGGCTGTCGCATCTGGCCTATGCCGGTTCGAAGAAACTGACCCGCTTGCCGCGCCGTACCGCGATCGTCGCCTTTTCCGCCGACGAGGTCTACGCCATCGCCGAGCTGATCCGCCGCCAGCAGGGCGGTGCCGCCGTCGTGCTCGGCGCGCTATCGCCGCGCACTCGCAACGCCCAGGTGGCGCTGTTCCAGTCCGGCGATGTCGACTATCTCGTCGCCACCGACGCCATCGGCATGGGTCTCAATCTCGATCTCGACCATGTCGCCTTCGCCCAGAACCGTAAATTCGACGGCTACCAGTACCGCAACTTGACGGCGGCCGAGCTTGGCCAGATCGCCGGCCGCGCCGGCCGGCATCTGCGCGACGGCACGTTCGGCGTCACTGGCCAGGTCGACCCGCTCGACGAAGAACTGGTCAAGAAGATCGAGGGCCACGACTTCGATCCGGTGAAGGTGCTGCAGTGGCGCACCGCGCATTTCGACTTCGGCAGCCTCGATACGCTCAAGCGCTCGATCGAGACCAACGCCCCGGTCGAGGGCTTGACGCGCGCCCTGCCGGCGGTCGACGCACAGGCGCTCGAATATCTCTCCCGCGACGATGACATCCGCGCGCTCGCCACCGATGCAAAGCGCGTCGCGCTGCTGTGGGAAGCCTGCGCACTGCCCGACTACAGGAAGATCGCGCCTGCCCAGCACGCCGACCTGATCGCCTCCATCTACATGGACCTTGCCCGTCATGGCCATGTCGACGAGAACTACATGGCCGAGCAGGTGCGCCGCGCCGACACCACCGAGGGCGACATCGACACGCTGTCGCACCGTATTGCCCAGATCCGCACCTGGACATTCGTGTCGAACCGGCCCGGCTGGCTGGCCGATCAGGCACACTGGCAGGAAAAGACGCGCGAAATCGAAGACAGATTGTCGGATGCGCTGCATGAGCGGTTGACGAAACGCTTCGTAGACCGCAGGACTTCCGTCCTCATGCGGCGCCTTAGAGAAAATACCATGCCTGAAGCCGAAATCAGTCCTACCGGAACCGTCCTTGTCGAAGGCCACCATGTCGGCGAGTTGCAAGGGTTCCGCTTCACCGCCGACCAGACCGCCGGCGGCGAAGACGCCAAGGCCGTGCGCACGGCCGCGCAAAAGGCGCTGGCCGCCGAGTTCGAGGCGCGCGCCGAACGCTTCGGCGCCTGCGCCAATGGCGACCTGGCGCTTGGCTCGGACGGCACGCTGCGCTGGATCGGCGCGCCGATCGGCACGCTGGTTTCCGGCGAAGACGCGCTGAAGCCGCGCCTCGTGCTGCTGGCCGACGAACAGCTGACCGGCCCCGCACGCGACAAGGTCGCCGCGCGCGCCGAACGCTTCGTCAACTTCCAGATCGAAACGCTGCTGAAGCCACTGGTCGACCTGAAGAACGCCGAGCAGATTTCCGGCATCGGCCGAGGCATCGCTTTCCAGCTGGTCGAGAATTTCGGCCTCATCAACCGCCGCGATATCGCCGAGGAGATGAAGTCGCTCGACCAGGAGGGCCGCGCGGCCCTTCGCCGGCTCGGTGTGCGCTTCGGCGCCTACCATGTCTTCGTGCCGGCACTGATCAAGCCGGCCCCCGCCGGGCTGGTGACCTTGCTGTGGGCGCTGAAGAACGACGGCAAGGACAAGCCTGGTTTCGGCGACGTCGTCCACGCGCTGGCGTCCGGCCGCACCTCCGTGGTCATCGATCCTGCCTTCGACAAGGCTTTCTACAAGCTGGCCGGCTATCGCAATCTCGGCCGCCGCGCCGTGCGCGTCGACATATTGGAGCGGCTGGCGGACCTCATCCGTCCGGCAACCAACTGGAAGCCCGGCCTCGGCCAGCGCCCGGACGGCGCCTATGACGGCCATTCCTTCATGGTGACGCCGCCGATGATGTCGATCCTCGGTGCCACCGCCGACGACATGGAAGAGATCCTCAAGGGCCTCGGCTACCGCGCCGAGCCGAAGCAGGCGGCGGAGGTCAAAGCACGGCTCGAGGCGCAGGACACCGCCGCGCGGGAAGCTGCCGCCGCGAAACTTGCGGCGGAAGAAGCCGCGCGCGCCGAGCAGGCCAAGGCAGCCGAAGCCGCCGCTACGGACGCGGACGCGGAGGCGGCGGTCGAGGGTTCGGAGCCGGCAGCCGCCGAGGCCGCCGTCGAAGCGCCGGCCGAGGTCGTCGCGGAAACGAGGGCAGAGCCTGCCGCGGAAGAAGCTCCGGCAGAAGCCGCGCAAGAAGTTCCGCTCGTGGCGGAAGCCGTTGCTGACGTTGCTGTCGCCGAAAGCGATAGCGCCCTTACCTCCCCCTCGATGGGGGGGGTCGCGGCGCGAAGCGACGCGGGTGGGGGTGACAGCGCCGACGATGCACGTGGTGGCGATGAAGCCAACGATTCAGGCAGTGCCGACGGCACCGCCGCTCCCCCCACCCCGGCGCCGCGCGCCGACCCTCCCCACGAAGGGGAGGGTGAGACCAGCGAGCCCATCGCCGAAGCCGAAGTGCCCAAGCCGATCATGCTGTGGCGCCAGGGCCGTTTCGAACAGCGCCCCCGCCATCACGAAGGCCGCAACAACCGCCAGCGCAACGGACAAGCGCGCGGCCGTGGCAATGCGCCGGCCGAGGCCGTCGCTGCTCAAACCACCGGCGCGCCCGGCGAACGTCCCGCTCATGAGGGGCGTCGCGATGGCGCCGGCAAGCCGCGCTTCGACCGTTCGAAGTTCAAGCCCAAACCACAGGGTGAAGGCGAACAGCGCCGTGACGGCCGCCCGCAGGGCGAGCGTCGCGAAGGCCGACCCGACTGGAAGGGTGGCCGGCCCGAGGGCAAGGGCGGTCCCGATCGCGGCAAGGGGGGCGCAAAGCCTGCTTTCCAGCCGAAGCCGCGCGAGGAACGTCCGGTGCGCTTCGATCCGGATTCGCCGTTCGCCAAGCTCGCCGCCTTGCGCGACCAGTTGAAGAAGTAGGCTCGGTAGGGTCCGATGGTTGCCGAAGGCCGCCAGCGCATCGACAAATGGCTGTTCTTCTCGCGCGCGGTGAAATCGCGCTCGCTCGCGGCGAAGCTCGTCGTCGCCGGGCGCGTGCGCATCAATCGCGACAAAGCAGCGCAGGCCTCCGATCTGGTCAAGCCGGGCGATGTGCTGACCATCACGCTCGACCGGCGCATTTTCGTCTGGAAGGTGCTTGGCGCTGGTGTCCGGCGCGGCCCCGCGGAGGAAGCCCGCACCCTCTATGAGGATATGTCGCCGCCGCCGACACCGAAGGGCGAGGCGCTTCCCGACGCCATGCCGGCGCTGCGCGAGGCCGGCAGCGGCCGTCCGACCAAAAGAGAGCGCCGCCAGACCGACCGCCTGCTTGGCGAAGATTGAAGCTTGCCGGCCAGATCGCGGGCCGCGATCCCGGGGCAATGGCGGACGCAGGGCAGAACGGAACCCGGCAAACAAGATGCTCCCGGGACATCAGCCGCCCTTGCCGCGCCTGCCGCCTGGAATTCCATTCCGCAAACGCCGGGGCGGCCGCGCATGGCAACCCTTGCAAGCGAGAGACAAAGGCGTTACCTCACGGAAAAAGCCCAAGAAAACTGGCCCATTAAGCTGGGACGTCCCGGAGCCGACCGATGACCTATGTCGTGACCGACAATTGCATCAAGTGCAAATATATGGACTGCATCGAGGTCTGTCCGGTCGACTGTTTCTATGAAGGCGAGAACATGCTCGTCATCCATCCCGACGAGTGCATCGACTGCGGCGTCTGCGAGCCCGAATGCCCGGCCGACGCGATCAAGCCCGACACCGAGCCAGGTCTCGACAAATGGCTGCAGATCAACACCGAATATGCCGAGAAATGGCCCAACATCACCGCCAAGAAGGAGCCGCCGGCAGACGCCAAGACCTTCGACGGCGAGGCCGGCAAGTTCGAGAAATACTTCTCCGCCGAGCCCGGCGAAGGCGATTGACAATGCGGCCGTAAAGGCTTGTATGACGCAGGGTAACAGGCAGATCGGATTAACCGCCTTGACAGGCGGCGATTGGTTGTGGCCTTCGCTTACGCAGCAAAACCTTGATTCTTCCGACTTTTTGTGCTACATCAGCGAAACATGCCGGTGACACAACGTCGATTTATGGCGCAGACGCCCCAAATCACTGAAAGGTGAAAATCCCAGTCCGGACCAGAGCGATCTGGGGTCAGGCGGTCGCAGTTCGTGCGGTTTGCCGGTCCCGACCTTTCCGGTGGGTTCATCTGTTGTGCGGCTAACGATCGGGTTCTCCGGTCGCACGAGTTCAGCCGGCACCGCCGCCGGCCCATAACAAGGAGTTCAGGGCGTAATGGCAACGATCACCCCGCAGAAGAAGTCCACTGGTGCGCGTCACGGTTTCAAGACCGGCGAGTACATCGTCTATCCGGCGCATGGCGTTGGCCAGATCGTGTCGATCGACGAGCAGGAAGTGGCCGGCCATAAGCTGGAACTGTTCGTCATCGACTTCCAAAAGGACAAGATGCGCCTGAAGGTGCCGGTCGCCAAGGCGACCTCCATTGGCATGCGCAAGCTGTCGGAAGAGGATTATGTCGAGCGCGCGTTGAAGGTCGTGCAGGGCCGCGCCCGCGTCAAGCGCACCATGTGGTCGCGCCGCGCCCAGGAATATGATGCCAAGATCAATTCCGGCGACCTGATCTCCATCTCGGAAGTCGTGCGCGACCTCTACCGCGCCGACAACCAGCCGGAGCAGTCCTATTCCGAGCGTCAGCTTTACGAGGCGGCACTCGACCGCATGGCCCGCGAGATCGCGGCCGTCAACCGCATGTCGGAAACCGAAGCCGTGCGCCTGATCGAGGTCAACCTCAATAAGGGCCCTAAGCGCGGCGCCAAGGCCGACAATGAGGAAGCCGAGCAGGAAGAAGCTGCCTGAGATCTTGTGCCTTTAAGTTCACGAAAAACCCGGCCTCGCGCCGGGTTTTTTGTTTCTCGGACAAGGCAGGGGTCGGGGCTACACTTGACCGCCGCCTTCCTTCTCGGCCTCCTGCTTCAGCGTCGCAATGAAGCGCTTGGTCCGTTCGCGCTCCGGATTGCCGAACAATGTGGCCGACGGTCCCTGCTCGACGATGACGCCCGCATCGAGGAACACCGCTTCCTGGGCGATCTTGGAGGCAAGCCGCAGGTCGTGCGTCGCCATCACCATGGTCGTGCCTTCGCTGGCGAGCTTGCCGAGCACGTCGACCACCTCTTGCGCCAGTTCCGGATCGAGCGCCGAAGTCGGCTCGTCGCACAGCAGCACCTTCGGCGACGGCGCCAAGGCGCGGGCGATCGCCACGCGCTGCTGCTGGCCGCCTGACAGCGTCGCTGGCCACGCATCGGCCTTGTGCGCCATCCCGACCTTTTCCAGCAAGGCCAACGCCCGCTCACGCGCCTCCCCGGGCGACCATTTCAGCACGGTCACCAGTCCCTCCATGACGTTCTCGATGGCGGTGCGGTGCGGGAACAGCTGGAAATTCTGGAACACCATGCCGGTCTGCAGGCGCAGCCGCCTGATATCGGCGGCCGGCACCTTGATGCCCGGGCGAAACTCGAGCGTCTCGTCGCCGATGCGCACCGTGCCCGAAGTCGGGATCTCCAGGAGGTTGATGCAGCGCAACAGCGTGCTCTTCCCCCCGCCCGAAGGGCCGACCAGTGCCGTGACACTGCCTTCGGCGATCGCGACCGTCACGCCCTTGAGCACCAGATTGTCGCCGAAGCGCTTTTCGATATTGGTGAGGCCGATCATGCGCGCGCCTCCAGGAAGCCGCCATAGCGGTTGAGCCGTTCCTCCAGCCGCGTCTGCAGGGCCGACAGCACGGAACTCATCGCCAGATAGAGGATCGCCGCCTCGACATAGAGGATCAGCGGCTCATAGGTGGTGGCGACGATGCGCTGCGCCGCCTGGAACATCTCGGGCACGGTGATGGCGGCGGCCAGCGAGGTGTCCTTGACCAGCGAGATGAAGGTGTTGGAGAGCGGCGGCACCGCGACGCGGCCGGCTTGCGGCAGTATGGTGCGCCGCATCGCCTGGCTCCAGGTCATGCCGATCGAATAGGCGGCTTCCCACTGGCCCTTCGGCACGGAGCCGATGGCCGCGCGGATGATTTCCGACGTGTAGGCGCCGATATTCAGCGTGAAGCCGATCAGCGCTGCGGTAAAAGCATCGAGCAGGATGCCGACCGACGGCAGGCCGTAGAAGATCAGGAACAGCTGCACCAGCAGCGGCGTGCCGCGGAAGATCCAGACATAGAAGCGCACGAGCATGACCAGCGGCTTCGGCCCGAACAGTCGGCCGAGGGCTGCCCCGAGGCCAACGGTCAGGCCCAGCACGAAGGACAAGAGCGTCAGCGGCACGGTGAAAATCAGGGCGGCCCAGAGCAGCGAAGGCAGCGACTCCAGCATCAGTTGCAGCCAGTGCGGCACGAAAGACCCTCCAGAATGGTCGAGATGGCTTCATTGAAGCGCGAATGCGTCAGCCATATCTAGACAAAAGCGGCGAGCCGTCAAAGACGGCCCGCCGCTGGTGCATTACAGGGGCGACAACTCGCCCTCACTCGAAATTACTTCGAGACGTCCTGGCCGAAATAGGTGTCGGCGATCTTCTTGTAGGTGCCGTCGGCCTTGATATCGGCCAGCGCCTTGTTGATGGCGGCAACCAATTCCGGATCGCCCTTGCGCACGATGACGCCGGAATAGTCGGCGTTTTCCTCTTGCGCGGCGATCTTCACATTGGCGTCGGGCTTGTGCTTCTTGAAGTCGAGGAACGACAGGCTGTCATTGATGGTGGCGTCGGCGCGGCCGGTCAAAAGCAGCTGGATAGACTGGTCGAAGCCGTCGGTGCCGACCAGTTCGGCGCCGTTCGCCTCGGCCAGCTTGCCGAAGTTCGAAGTCAGCGACTGCGCCGACTTCTTGCCCTTGAGATCGGCGAAAGTCTTGATGTTGGGGTTGTCGCCGCGCACGATCAGCACCGCCTTGGAGGCGATGTAGGGATCGGAGAAATCATACTTGGCCTTGCGGGCGTCGGTGATGCCGACCTCGTTGATGACGGCGTCGTAGCGCTTGACGTCGAGACCGGCGATCAGCCCGTCCCATTTGCCCTCGAGGAACTCGACCTTGACGCCGAGCTTGTCGGCGAGCGCCTTGGCGATCTCGACGTCGAAGCCAACCAACGCGCCGGACGCGTCATGGTAGGTGAAGGGCGCGTAGGTGCCTTCCGTGCCGACCTTGATGACGCCGACCTGCTTGATCTGATCGAGATTGGCGCCGGCATGGCCTGATGTGGCCGCCAGGGCCTGCAGTGTTCCGGCGACGATAAGCGATTTGAGCCATTTCATATTTTTGTGATCCCGTCCTTGGCCTGATGTCTGGCCTGCTGTGAGGGTTGGAAAATGACAGATGCGAGCCGAAAGAATAAGGAACCTGATTTCAAAAACAAAGAAATCCTGAAACCAAATTCTCCAAATACGAGTCCGTGCAGCGACTGAACGTCCCCGGAGACCGCGTCGAAATCGCCCGGACAGCATCACTCGCCCGCCCGCGCCAGCGGAACCTTTCTCGCGCATGGCAGTTTTGGCTGTTCTAGGGCGCGACGCCGCGATTTCAACCGGTGCCCTGCCAAGTTCGTAACATCGGGTATATCGCCTGAGCAGGGAGCGCCTCATGATGGAAGATACGGCAGGACGGATCATGGTCCGCGCGGCGATGAAGGCTCCCTATCTCGAACGCGACGAGGAACATCGGTTGGCCTTGCTCTGGAAGCAAGACAACGACCAGAACGCCCTGCACAGCATCACCGTGGCGCATATGCGGCTGGTCATTTCCATGGCCTCGAAATTCCGCCATTACGGCCTGCCGCTCGGCGACCTGATCCAGGAAGGCCATGTCGGCCTGCTCGAGGCCGCCGCCCGCTTCGAGCCCGAGCGCGAGGTGCGGTTTTCCACCTATGCGACGTGGTGGATCCGGGCCTCGATGCAGGACTACATCCTGCGCAACTGGTCGATCGTGCGCGGCGGCACCAGTTCCGCGCAGAAAGCCCTGTTCTTCAACCTGCGCCGCCTGCGCGCCCGGCTGGCGAACGGCGCCGAGCCGCTTTCCAACACGACGCTCTACCGCGAAGTGTCGGTTGCGCTTGGCGTCTCCGAGGCTGACGTGGCGATGATGGATTCACGGCTGTCGGCGCCCGACTCCTCACTCAACATGCCGCTTGCCGACGATGCGGGCGCGACCGAGCGGATGGACTTCCTGGTTTCCGACGATCCGCTGCCCGACGAGATCGTCGGCGACAAGATCGATGTCGCGCGCCGTTCGCTTTGGCTGCGGGAGGCGCTTCACGCGCTGAACGCCCGTGAACTAAGGATCATCGAGGAACGCCGGCTGAACGACGAGGGCGCCACGCTCGAGGCGCTCGGCGAGACGCTCGGTATTTCCAAGGAACGCGTCCGCCAGATCGAGGCCCGCGCCATGGAAAAGCTCAAAGTGGCGCTGGTGAAGCAGAACCCGGAATTTCTGGCGACAGCCGCCTGATTCCGCGTAGCGGGATCCTATTTGTCGGTGACGATCTTGACCTTGTCGCCGGCCGAAACCGCGGCCCCCGGCGACAGCGCGTTGAGCACGCGGAACAGATCGAGCTTGCGGTCGACGCCGACCATCTGCGCGGCGAGCGATCCCATGGTCTGCCCCGGCTGCACGGTGAGCACGCGGATGTGCAGCGGCTTCAGAGCCGCTTTTTCAGCGGCACTCAGGATGCGGAACGACCCGCTGACCGAACGCGCCACCGCCTCCAGCGAGGTGCTGGCCGAGGGCGCCGCGGTCAGCAACCGGTAGACCTGGCCGCCGGCACGGATCACCGCGATGTCGAACTGCCAGCCTTCAGCACTGGCATGCGCGGTCGCGGCCTCGTTGCCGTTGATGGTTTCCTGCTTGACGCTGCTGTCATCGAGACCGGCCACCCAGCCGCTTCTGATGTAGTCGGTCAGGGCGCGGTTCTTGTCGATCGAAACCCCGTCGAAGCGGATCGCAATGTCGCCCGGCCCGGTCGCCGTCACCGCCGCCGCCGAATTGTCGATGATGAAACCGTCCGGCACCGTGAACGACACGCCGAGACCCGGATGCAGGAAGGTCTCGCCACGCACATAGCCTTCTTCCGGCGTGTCGCCATAGAGCAGGCCGTCTATGCCGGCGAGGAAGGAATCGCGGTCGCGGGTGCCGACGCCGGGCGCGCCGAACTGGCGGGCATGGCGCTGCGCCAGGTCGATGCGCTGCGGCGTGTTGGGGTGCGTCGCCAGGAAGTCGAGGCTGGCGTCGGTGGCGCCGCTGATCGAGCGGAAATCGGTATAGGCCGACATCGACTGCAGGAAGCGGCCGGCGGCATAGGGGTCGTAGCCAGCTTCGCCGATCGACTTGATGCCGATGGCGTCGGCCTCGAGCTCCTGGTTGCGCGAGAACTGCGCCAGCCGGAGCTTGCCGCGGATCAAAGCCGCCTTGGCGGTCGGGCTGTCGCCGAGCACATCGGAAACCACTTTGGTCGCCAGGCCTTCCTCGGCCTCCAGCTGCTGACGCTGCAGGCCGTGATTGGCGGTGACGTGGCCCATCTCATGCGCGATGACGGCGGCGAGTTCGGACGAATCATTGGCCAGCGCCAGCAGACCGCGCGTGATGTAGAGATAGCCGCCCGGCAGCGCGAAGGCGTTGACGTTGGGCGAATTGAGGATGGTGATGCGGTAGGTCTGGGTCGGGTTCGCCGACACAACGGTCAGATTGCCGACGACCTTGGCGACCATGCGCTCGAGCTTGGGATCGGAATATTCGCCGCCATAGGTCGCCAGGATGCGCGGATGCTGCGCCTTGGCCAGTTCGGCGAGCTTGTTGTTGGCACTGACATTGTCGACCGTGATCGGCTTGTCGGACGGCTGGAAGCCGGATTCCTGGACTTCCGGAGGCGTGAACATCTGGCAGCTTGCGAGCGCCACGGCAAAGCCGGCCAGCGCCAGAAAGCGCGCTAGCGGGTTCATTCGTAGCTTGTCGACGCCGATCGCCAGAGCGGCTTCCTTTCAGGTCCCGGCGCATGACCAAGAAAATCGGGAGCGATCTTCGGAACCTGTCATGCGCAAATACAAATTTCTACGGCACCCGATGCGCGTCCCCTGGGGCGCGCGGCGGATGCAGTAGGCAAATCACGGCCTGTGCCGGACCAGTAGGGCGGACCTAGCCACACTACTTCTGCCAAGGCAAGCAAGCGCCCCTTCGCCTGATACCGGTTTGACCGTAAATTATGTCCGCTTCCGGGCAATATCTCGTGATACGGCATTGCCGGCACCTGCACCGATATAGCGCCGGAACGCCTCCGGACCAGCCCCGGCAAAGAAATCGTCCGCGCTGCCGGTGGCGGCAACGGCGCCATCGTCCAGAAACACCACATTCTGGCCGATGCGGCGGGCGTCCTGTGGCTGGTGCGTGACGAACAGCACCGTCATGCAGCGCTCCGCATGCACACCGGCAACCAGGTCGAGCATATCGTCACGCAAGGCGGGCCCGAGCGAAGCGAAGGGCTCGTCGAGCAGCAGCACCGGGCGATCGCGCACCAGCACGCGCGCCAGGGCGACGCGCTGGCGCTCGCCGCCGGAGAGTTCGCGCGGCAGCCGCTTGTCCTTGCCGCCAAGGCCTGTGCGTTCCAATGCCTCGGCAATGGCGGTTCGATCGGCTTCGGTCAGCCGCAGCGATGGCGAGCGGCCGAGCCCGACATTCTGCTCGACGGAGAGATGCGCAAAAAGGTTGTTTTCCTGAAACACCATCGACACCGGCCGCGCAGCCGGAGGATCGGCGCCGACATCGACACCGCCGATCACCACACGGCCTGACCGCGGCGTCTCGAAGCCGGCGACGAGGTTGAGCAGGGTCGACTTGCCCGAACCGCTCGGCCCCATGATGGCGGTGATTTCCGCCGCCGCGAAGGCGACATCGAAGGTGAGCGGCACCTCGCCATAGCTGAACGAGACCTTGTCCAGCCGCACCGGAACACCCTTCCCTCTCATCGCCCCGTCAGACATTGCAGACCTTGTCTCTTCCCAGCCAGTCCGCCGCCAGCACCAGGGCGAGGCAAACGAGGCCAAGCAACAGCGCCAGGCCGGCGGCGTCCTGCGTGCGGTAGCTGCCCATGCGCGCCAGGAGAAGGTAAGGCAAGGTCTGCACGGAATCACTGCCGAACAGTGCGATGACGCCGAGATCGCCGAGCGACAGCGCCATGGCGAAGGCGAAGGCAGTGGCGAGCGGCCGCCGCAATGACGGCCAGTCGACCAGCCGCAGCCTCGCCCAGCCGGAAATGCCGAGCTGCGCGCAGAGCCGTTCGTGGCGCTCGCTCGCCGCGTCATAGGCGGGACGGACGGCCCGCAGCGCGAAAGGCATAGCCATGACCGCGTTGACGGTGACGACCATGACCGGGGCGATGGCAAAGACATCGCCGGCATGGCGCAGCAGGAGGAACCAGCCGGCTCCGATGACGATCGGCGGCACGACCAGCACAAAACCGGCGCCGGTATCCGTGGCATGTTCGAGCAGTGTTCCTGGACTGGAGCGGCGGTTCAACGCGAGTGCCCGCCGCGCCATGGTCAGCGCCAGCGACAGCATCACCGAAAGCAGCGCCGACAGGAAAGCCAGCACCACACTGGTCAGCGTCGCCTGCCGGACTGTGGCCTCGCCGGCGAGCCGGCCGAGATCGGCGCCCAAGCCTGCCGAGACGGTCGCGGCCATCGGTCCGACAACGAACAGCAGCGCCAGCACGATGAGCACGGCGTTGAGTGACGCCTCCGTCGTATTGACGGAGAGATAACGGCGCGGCGCCACCGGCAGGTTGGTGTCGCCGACGACATTGGCGCCAAGCCGCGTCAATGCCAGCACCATGACAAAGGTCAGCGCGATCTGCAGCAATGTCAGGGCGACCGCCCGCGCCGGGTCGAAATCGAAGCGCAGTGCCTGGTAGATGCCGACCTCCAGCGTCGTCGCGGCCGGGCCGCCGCCGAGCGTCAACACGATGGTGAAGGAGGTGATGCAGAGCATGAAGACCAGCCCGGCGACACCCGGCAGAGCGGCGCGCAGCGTCGGCCATTCGATCAGCCGGAAGGCCGGCCGCGCCGCCATGCCGAGCTGGCTTGCCAGCCGCCACTGGTCGGCGGGAATCGTCTGCAGCGCCTCGAGGAACAGGCGGGTCGCCAACGGCAGATTGAAGAAGACGTGGGCCACGAGAATGCCGGACAAGCCATAGATCCCTGGCCAACGCTGGCCGCCGACGGCGCTGAACAGGCCGGCGAAATAGCCGGCACGGCCGTACAGCGCCAGTATGCCGAGCGCCGCGACGATCGCCGGCAGTGCCAGCGGCACGGCGAAGAGCTGCAGGATGAAGGCGCGGCCGAGGAAACGCGGATGCCGCGACAGGGCGCGCGCCACCACCAGCGCCGGGATAACCGAAAGCAGGGTCGAGAGGGTGGCCTGCCAGAGCGTGAAGCGCACAACGCGCAGCAGATAGGGATCGAAGGCCGCCCAAGCGCCCGAGAAATCGTGAGCGCCTTCGACAAGCAGCCCAGCAAACGCGCCGCCGATCAGCAGCGTGATCGCGCCGAGCGCAATGATGCCAGCGCTGGCGCGGGGATCAGCGCGTTGCACGATCGACCGCCAGTCTCCGCATAGCGACACTTATAGAAGGTTGCGTTCCTTGGCGCCCCCCTCTGTCCTGCCGGACATCTCCCCCACAAGGGGGGAGATTGGCTGTTTCAGCGCCTCGCTCATACCTATAGCGTCGGCGATTGGCGAAATCACCGATAGCATTCGATCTCCCCCCTTGTGGGGGAGATGTCCGGCAGGACAGAGGGGGGCGCCGTAGAGCACTCATCTTTCGATCATATGGCCAAACTATTTGCTCATCACCGCCAGCCATTCATCCACCCAGGCCTTGCGGTTGGCGGCAACCTCCTCGGGGCTGAACAGCAGGGTCTTGGCCGGCTTGACCAGTTTGTCGAAGGCCGGGTTGAGCGGCTTGTCAGTCTTGCCTGCCGGGAACATCCAGTTGGTCTCGGGAATGGCATCCTGGAATTTCGGCCCGGTCATGAAGGCGATGAATTTTGCAGCCAGCGGGTTCTTGGCTCCGGTCGTGGTGATGCCGGCGACCTCGATCTGCAGATATTCGCCTTCCTCGAAAGAAGCGGCCTGGTAGCGCTGCGTGTTCTCGGCGACCATGTGATAGGCCGGCGAGGTCGTGTAGGACAGCACCATCGGCGCCTCGCCCTTGGTGAACAGGCCATAGGCCTCGCTCCAGCCCGGCGTCACGGTCAGCACCTTCGTCTTGAGCTTGGCCCAGGCTTCCGACGCCTTGTCGCCATAGACCGACTTCACCCACAACAGCAGGCCGAGACCCGGCGTCGAGGTGCGCGGATCCTGGATGACGATCTTGTCGTCGGCACTGCCTTCGACCAGTTCCTTCAGGCTCTTCGGCGGCGTTTTCAGTTTTTCGGTGTCATAGACGACGGCGAAGTAGCCGTAGTCGAAGGGAACAAAAGTATCGTCGCTCCAGCCACCCGGCACGTTGACATCGGAGACCGCGCCATGCGGGGCAAACAACCCGCTGGCCTTGGCATCGGCGGTGAGATTGGTGTCGAGGCCGAGCACGATATCGGCCTTGGTCGACGCGCCTTCGAGCTTGACGCGGTTGAGCAGGGCCACACCATCGGCGACCGAGACGAACTCGACGTCGCAGCCGCATTCGGCCTCGAATTCCTTCTTCACCACCGGGCCTGGACCCCAGTCGGCGGTGAAGCTCTCATAGGTGTAGACGGTGAGCTTGTCCTTGGCCAAGGCCGGCCCGGACAGCGCCACGACCATGGTCGAGACAAGAGCGTATAAAAGCGTGCGCATCGGCGCCTCCTTCGTTCGAATTGAAAGGAATTGAGGCGTCGGACTGTCCGAGACGTCTAATCCCTCCGCCGGTACAAACCGGATCAGGTTCAGCGGGTTGGCGAGACTGCCTCTCAGCCGGTCCGCGAAGATCGCGTCCGGCACCCCGTTAGAGCGTTTTGACACATAGGCCGGGTCGGGGAACCGCGCAAGTGGCAGTTTGCCGGCCTTCCGTTTCCGCTGCCGGGCTGGTACAGGCCACCAGATATGAGCACATTCACCATTCTGCTTGGCGGCGATCTCATCCGCACGCCCCGGCTCGACCGCCAGGTCGGAGGCTCGCGCGTCATCGCCGCCGACGCCGGCATCGGCCATGCGCGGCTTCTGGGTCTTGTGCCTGAATTGTGGGTGGGCGATTTCGATTCCGTGCCGGCCGACCTGCCTGACGATCTCGCCGCCGTGCCGCGCCGGACCTTTCCGGCGGAGAAGGACAAGACCGACGGCGAACTGGCCATCGCCGCCGCACGCGAGCGCGGCGCGACCAGCCTGGTGCTGGCGGGCGCGTTCGGCGGCAAGCGCGCCGACCACGCTTTCCTGCATCTGGCGCTCGCCCTGCGCCTGGCCGAGGCCGGAACGGAGGTGCTGTTGACCAGCGGCGCGCAGGAAGGCGTACCCTTGGCGTTGGGAACGGCTGGCTTCGACTATGCCGACGGCACGCTGTTTTCGATCCTCGGCTTTTCCGAGCTTGTCGGCCTGACCGTCACCGGCGCCAAATGGCCGCTCGACCAGGTCGAGGTGGCCTTCGGTTCGTCGCTGACCATTTCCAACGAGGTCAAGGGCCGCCTCGAAATCGCGCTCGGCCACGGCCGCGCGCTGCTGCTCGCGCATCCGTATCCACTACCTGAAAGCTGACATGGCCCCGCCCCTTCTCAATCTCGACGGGATAAAACTGACCTTTGGCGGCACACCGCTGCTCGACGGCGCTGCCTTGACCGCTTCGGCTGGTGACAAGATCGCGCTGGTCGGCCGCAACGGGTCCGGCAAGTCGACGCTGCTCAAGATCGCCGCCGGCCTGATCGAGCCGCAGGATGGCGAGGTGTTCCGCCAGCCCTCGGCAACCGTCCGCTATCTGCCGCAGATGCCCGACATGGAAGGTTTCGCCACCGTGCGCGCCTATGTCGAGGCGGGGCTTGGGCCAGCCGACGATCCTTACCGCGCCTCCTATCTGATGGAGCATCTTGGTCTCACCGGCGAGGAACGGCCGGGCGATCTCTCAGGCGGCGAGGCCAGGCGCGCGGCCCTGGCCCGTGTCATGGCGCCGGAGCCTGACATTCTGTTGCTTGACGAGCCGACCAACCATCTTGACCTGTCGGTCATCGAATGGCTGGAAGAAGAGCTCGTGCGCACCTCATCGGCGCTCATCGTCATCTCGCACGACCGCCGTTTCCTCGAGCGCGTGTCGCGCGCCACCGTCTGGCTCGACCGTGGCCAGACCCGCAGGCTGGACAAGGGCTTTGGCCATTTCGAGGAATGGCGTGACCAGGTGCTGGAAGAGGAAGAGCGCGAGCAGCACAAGCTTGGCCGCCAGATCGTGCGCGAGGAGCACTGGCTGCGCTATGGCGTGACCGCACGGCGCAAGCGCAACATGCGCCGCTTGGGCGAGCTGCAGACCATGCGCCAGCGTTTCCGCGGCCATCGCGGCGCCGAAGGCACCGCGACCATGGTGGCGAGCGACGCCGCCGAATCCGGCAAGCTGGTGATCGAAGCCAAGAACATCGAGAAGAGCTTTGGCGACCTCACCGTGGTCAAGGGCTTCTCGACCCGCATCCAGCGCGGCGACCGCGTCGGCCTCGTCGGACCGAACGGCGCCGGCAAGACGACGCTTTTGAAGATGCTGACCGGCGACTTGGCGCCGGATGCCGGCTCGGTGCGGCTCGGCACCAATCTGGAAATCGCCACGCTCGACCAGAAGCGCGAGGCGGTCGATCCGCAGGAGACGCTGGCGCAGTACCTCACCGACGGGCGCGGCGAGAATCTGGTCATCAATGGCGAGCAGCGCCATGTCGTCTCCTACATGAAGGATTTCCTGTTCAAGCCGGAGCAGGCCCGCACACCGGTGCGCGAACTGTCCGGCGGCGAGCGGGCGCGGCTGATCCTGGCGCGCGTGCTGGCGCGGCCGGCGAACCTCCTGGTGCTCGACGAGCCGACCAACGATCTCGACATGGAGACACTGGAACTGCTGCAGGAACTGGTCGCCGGCTTCGCCGGCACCGTCATCCTGGTCAGCCACGACCGCGATTTTCTCGACCGCACCGTGACCAGCATCATCGCGCCGGATGGCGGCGGCCGCTGGATCGAATATGCCGGCGGCTATTCCGACATGCTGGCGCAGCGCGGCGGCACCAGGCTCGACGACCGCAAGGCGCGCGCCAGGGCTGAAGCCGCCGATGCGCCGGCGACGGACAGGAGCGAACCGGCAGCCCCGAAAGGGCCGGCGAAGAAACTGTCGTTCAAGCAGAAATTCGCTCTGGAATCGCTGCCCAAGAAAATCGAGGCGGTGACCGCTTCGATCTCGCGGCTGGAGAACAACATCGCCGACCCGGCCTATTACGAGCGCGACCCGGCCTCCTTCCAGAAGACCATCGCCGCCCTCGACAAGGAACGCGCAACGCTGGCCGCGCTCGAGGAAGAGTGGCTGGAACTGGAGATGCTGCGCGAGGAGATGGAGGGGTGAACGATTGTATGCGGCCTTTTGTGCGCGCATATTGTGCGCATAAAGAAGGACGTCTCCATGCTTCAATCGGCACCAAAACCTCAGAGGACGTCCGTCAACACGTCCATTGACTCTCAATTGATCAAAGACGCCAAGGCGTTGGGCGTCGACATCTCCCGCGCTGCCGAGGCAGGTATCGCGAAAGCGATAGCGGCGGAAAAATCGCGCCGATGGCAGGAAGAAAACAAGGAAGCCATCGAAAGCTCCAATGAATATGTCAGCCGCAACGGACTGCCATTGGCCAAACACCGGCCGTTCTGACGGCGCGTTACGACTTTTATCGGAATGCCGAGGGCGATGGTTATCTGCTGGATGTGCAGTCAGACCTTCTTGAAAGGCTGAGCACGAGGGTCATCATTCCCTTGATGCCGCCAGAGACAGCGCCGGTTCCCGGCCGCCGACTGAACCCGACCTTCGCTATAAACGGCAAAGATCATGTAATGGTCACACAGTTTTTGTCAGCCTTCAGTGCCTCTGAACTGCAGAGCCCGGAAGGAAACCTTTCCAGGCACCATGACGACATCGTCGCCGCGCTCGACATGCTGTTCCGGGGTTTCTGAGTGAAGGCGACCGTTGCGCCGCCTTCTCAGCCCGCCGTCTTTGCCTGCCAGGCCTTGATCGCCTCGTCGAACACCTTCTCGCCGGGAATGCCTTTTTCCATCGTCAGCAGGGCCCGGCGCCCGGTCTTGTAGACGACCGGAACGTCGATCCAGTCCTGGCCGCGCAGCAAGGTCATGTTGGCGTCCTCGTCGGCCTTGGTGTCGTTGAGCGCGACGAGGAAGAAGCCGTCGGCGATCTTGGCGGGTATACCGATCAGCGGGCTGCCGGCATCCTGCTCGGAACTCTTCATCGCCACGCGCAATATGTTGTCGACGCCACCGCCCTCGAAACCGTCGGGCGTCAGGAAGATCATCTCGATGATGTGGCTGGCCGGCAGCGTCTGGTCGGTGTTGCGGCGGATGGTCATGCGCAACTGGATGTCCTTGCCGGGTATGGTCGCCTCGGCGCGGATCGCCGGCTCGGGCGGCAGGTCGCCACCGGGCGATTCCTGCACCAGCGACCAGACGATGCTGCCGGGCTCGGCCGAACCCTGCGCGGTGCTGGTGCGCTCCTCATAGAAGATCGCCTTCTGGCCGACCGGCACCGAGGTCTGCGTCGCTGGGGCAGCCGCCGGTGCCGCGGGCGTGGCGCCCGCCGGGGCGGGCGGTGGCGTGGCGG